>NZ_LEKF01000012.1:0-172254 GCF_001029595.1 Pseudomonas sp. ARP3 | reverse complement strand
CGCAGGCGTCGTAGCCATAGCGCAGGGTGCCCCAGCCCTGGTGTTCGGCGGTGAGACGGTTTTGGCGGTCGTACTCGTAGGCCAACGCCCAATGGCCGTCGTCGACGCTGAGGAGATTGCCCTGGCGGTCGTAGGTATATTCAACGACGCTGTCATCGGGCAGGATTTTTCGTACCAGGCGTCCGGCATGGTCGCGTTCGTAACGAGTGACGAGTTGACTGCCGTCGTCGCCGTATTCGGTCTTTTCCTGCAGGTTGCCGTTGAGGTCGTAAACGTAAGCGGTGCGTTGGCCGTCGAAGCCGATTTCCTGCTGGATCAGGCCGTTGGGGTGGTAGTCGAGCCGGTAGGTTTCGCCGACTTCGTTTTCGATTTCGGTCAGCAGTAATCGGGCGTTGTCATAGCGGTACTGGACCTGAGTGCCATCGGCATTCAGGCGACGGCTGATCAGGTGCAGGCCGTCGGCGTAGTCGTAGCGGGTGACGTGGCCGAGTTCGTCGCGTTCGGCGGTGATTTTTCCGTAGGGGTTGTAGCTGTATTCGCGGGTGGCACCGCCTGGCAGGGTCAGACGAGTCAGTCGACCCACAGCGTCCCACTGGTACTGGGTCAGCGCGCCATGTTCATCCTCGCGCGCCACCTCGCGGCCCAGGTCGTCGTAGCGATAGCGCCTGATGCCACCATTGGGCAACTGCTCCTCAACCAGTTGCCCGCGCTCATTCCACACCAGGCGATGGCAGCTGTGATCCGGGTACCAGACGCCGGTCAGTTGCCCATGTTTGTTGTAGCTGTAGTCCGTGACATGCCCATCGGGATCGGTGCTACGGGTGATATCGCCCTGGTCATTGCGCTCGTATTTCCAGACCGCTTCACCCCGGCGCACCACGCGTACGAAGCCGTGGTCATGCTCGTAGGTAGTGGGCTCATCTTCGCCGGGAAACAGCGCCACCAGCCGTCCGGCCTCGTCGTACTGATAGGCCGTCACCGCGCCCAGCGGGTTTTGCTCGACTGTCAGCCGGCCTTTTTCGTCGTAGGATTTGAAGTGCTGCGCGCCATCGGGATCGATGCGTTGCACCAATCGCGCACGGTCGTCGTGGACATAGATTTCCTGGCTGCCATCGGCGTTGTGCACCGTGACGCGGCCGTCATCCCCCCAGGCATAGCGCGTGTCCATCTGCGAGAAGCTGGCCCAGTGCCGTACACAGCGCGCCGCTTTGCCGGAGCGTTCCCACGCCCAGAAGAAACTCGCCCCACCGGCCAGGCCGCGTTCCACAATGACGTGCTGCTCGTCGTAGCGATACACCTCGCTTTCGCCGACGGCATTGGTCGCCGAGACCAGTCGGCCCAGGTCGTCATAGGCGTAGGAAACGACGTTTTGCTCAGTCGTCCAGACATACGGACCATGGCCTTCGGCCCGCTGAATCTGATAATCCACCGCGACGATGCGCCCGCTCCCATAGCGCAGAAACAACGAGCGACCCACCCCGTTATCCACCCGCTCGATACGTCCGAGCACATCGCGGAAAATTCGCAGGCGGTTGTCATACGCATCGCTGATCGCTGTCAGCACACCGTCGCGAAAGTGGTAGAACCGCGATGCCTGGGCCAGCACCAGCTCATCCGGCGAAGCGCCCAGATAGATCGCTGCTTCGGCCAGGCTATTGGTGATCGCCGGTCGCGCAACGGTGGGGATTGGAAACGAGATAGAGCGGTTTTCATGGTCGTTCCACACCACCGAATCGCCTGAAATCAGCAGCCGCTGCGCCAGCCCATGGCTCCAGCCAACCCCCAGTCCTACATCGACTTCCACCGCACTGGTGCGATACAGCCGCGTCCACTCGAACGGCAAAAGCCCATCCAGAACACCATCAGTCAGGGTCAGCAATTCCTCGCCGGTGACCATCGACACGGGGCAGCCGTTAGTGACGGTTTTATCCGCAGAAGCCGCCGCATCGCCGTTCGGGGTTTTCCCCGAAACAGGCACGTCATCCACAGGCTCCTGCCGCACCAACACCGTTCGCTGAGCCTTGCGACGAACCGCCGGCACCGCGTTCGTAACCACCTGCTCCCCAGCCTGCAACGGCGCAACCGGCACTGTCTTGATCGGCGTCGCCGCGCTGCCCAGCAGCAATGGCCTGGCCTCTGCGACATGGGGTTCCAGCCTGGGTCCCTTGAGGTGCTTGGCGAGCAACGCCAACAACGCTCGCGCCCGCGCGGATTTGATGCTGCTGAGCGTCTGAGCACCCAGGCGCAGAGCCACGCCCATGCCTGCTGTGGCCCAGATCAGCAGCAGATTGATCAGCACTTCCCCGGTCAGTTCGCCGACCAGTTCGTACATCTCAGGCGGCGGCAGCAGGCGCATCCAACTGACCATGGCCGCCAAGTAAATGAACAGCAGCGGCTCATCGCTGAGCACCAGCAAACCCTGGGCAATCGCGTCGCTGCCGAGTGCCAGCAGCGCATCGAGTTCGGCCTGGGAGATGTAGGCCAACAGCTTTTCGCTGTGGGCCTTGAGGTCCGATAGCAGCTCATACAACTGCGTGACGTTGTCCCACAGGTTGTACAGCGCCTTGGCCAAACCACTTGAAAACGCCATGCCCTGCATGGCGCTGCGCTCAAGCGCGGTGGCGTGGGAAAAATCGTCCCAGCGGGGTTTGAAGGTCTTTGCCCATTCATCGCGCAGGTCCGTTTCCAGCCCCGCGATCACCGCCTGATAAGACGCATACAGCGCCTTGACGTGGTCCTGGGAAACGTTGGGATAAAAGGTGATCTGGTAGGCCTGGTCGCGGGTGCATTCCTTGAGTTCAAGAATGCCGCTGGGGCCGATGGTGTGATGCTGGGGCGCGCCCATCGCGCTGCCATCGGCGGCCAAGGCTTGAAGCATCACCGGCGTGTTGCCGATGGGGACTAAGCGGGTGCTTTCGAACAGGTGCACCAGGGTCAACGAGCCCTGGGCATCACACTGGGCAACAACCGCGTTGGGCTTTTTTGAAGAAACCGGTTCGACCAGCGCGACGTCATCGCCGACTTTAAAGACCTGCTCCACCTGCAGGGCCGAGCCACTCCAGAAACTCTCGGCCCAGTCGTCGAAGGTGTTGAGGCAGTCGCGAAAATCACGCAGGACGCCTTCGATGTCTGGCGCCTTGGGGTCCATGGGGGCCAGGACGAAGCTGGCGATGACCGGAATCAAGAGACAGCCCTGTCGAGCAGGGCCATAAAAGCGGAGTGCATCAGCGATCCCTCGCACTGAATGATCAGGCGAGAGACTTTGGAGGGATTATCAGAGCAAAGAAGTCGGCGTTATTCGCCGGCAGGGTGAGGACGTTTCGCCAAAAGCGCGGGCAAACCGTGGGGTTGCTGTAGGGATAGGATTACAGCTTGAACAGTCCTACAGCTTCAGTTGCCCAATCGCCTTGCTCAACTCCCCAGCCAAGGTGGCCAGGTCATTGCTGGTGGTGGCAGAGCCCACTGTCTGTTGCACGGTGTTTTCGGTTACGTCACGGATGCTGACCACCGCGCGGTTCATCTCTTCAGCAACGTGGCTCTGCTGCTCGGCCGCGACGGCGATCTGAGTGTTGCTCTCGCGCATCTGCGCCACGGCGTCGGTGATTTCGGCAAGGGCGCCGGCGGCGTCCTGGGCCTGCTGCACACAGTCGTCGGCCTTGAAGGAGCTTTCCTGCATAAAGTCCACCGCATCGCGGGTGCCGGCCTGCAAGGCCGAAACCATGCGGGTGATTTCGTCGGTGGAGCTTTGCACGCGTTTGGCCAGGTTGCGCACTTCGTCGGCGACCACGGCGAAACCGCGGCCCATTTCACCGGCGCGGGCGGCCTCAATGGCAGCGTTGAGGGCCAGCAGGTTGGTCTGTTCGGCGATGCTGTGGATCACGCTGACCACGCCGTTGATTTTCTGGCTGTCTTCGGCGAGTTTCTGGATCATTTCCGCGGTTTGCTGCACACCGGTAGACAGCCCGGCGATCGAGCGTTGCACACGGGTGACTACTTCGCGGCCGCTGCCGGCCAGGGTATCGGCGGTTTTGGAAAGGTCGCGGGTAGCGCCGGCGTGCTGGGCAATGTGGTGCACGGTAGCGGTCATTTCATTGATCGCGGTGGCGGCCTGGTCGGTTTCGCTTTGCTGGCCGAGCATGCCGTGCTGCACATCGTTCATGCTGCTGGCCAGGCGCGCGGCACCTTCGTCGAGCAACCGGGCGGTGCTCGCGACAGTGTTGACCACCCGCTGGTAGCCGGCCTGCATGGCGTTGAACGCGCTGGCCATCTGGCCGACTTCATCTTTGCACGCCAATGGCACACGGGCCGACAGGTCGCCGGTTTTCTCCACATGCAGCATCACGTCCTTGAGGGTGTTGAGCTGGCTTAGCAGGAAGCGGATCAACAACTGCGAGGCGCACAGCATCGCCAGCATCAGGATCAACACCGCTGCGGCGTACTGGGTAAAGCGCTCGCTGAACACCTGGCTGAAGCTGGGGGCGTAGGCGAGTGCGGCGATTTGTTGGCCGTCCGGGCGGGCGACAACTTGCGCCCCCGCCAGAACATTCTCACCGAACAACGGCATAGGATTGAGTTCGACCCAGCCGCTGGCGCCGTTCAGGGCTGATAGATCCTGGTCGGCCAGTTGTGGGGCTTGGTCGCGCGGGAACGTCAGCCACATCTCGCCCTTGGGCAACGCCTTATCGGCCGGCCAGGCGCTGAGCAATTGCGCCTGGGCCTGCGCCGACGCGTAGGATTGCGCGGTGCGGGCCTGCTGTTCGAGGTGTACGGCGTACAGCACCAGCAGCAGGGTGGTGACAAAGGCGACCGCGTTAACGGCCCAGAATTTGTATTTCAGCGAGATATTGCTAAGCCAGGCACCCATGGAAGGTTTTCTCTGATAGCGAAAGCAGCATTGGCAAGGTGCCAGTATTGTGCCTTTATCATAAAAAACCCTTTTGACATGGGTCAATGCGCCGCATCAATCCAGATTGGGCAACCCAAAAAACCGACGGGCGCAGGCGGTGCTGTGTAAGGCCAGGTCCTCTACGCTTTCCTGGCGGTGCAGGGCGACTTCACGCAGCACTTCCACGAGATAGGCTGGTTCGTTGCGGCCATTTTTCGGTTTGGGGCGCAGCGTGCGTGGTAACAGATAAGGCGCGTCGCTCTCCAGCATCAGACGTCCTCGGGGGATTTCTCCGACGAGCGGGTGCAAATGGGTCCCACGGCGTTCGTCGCAGATCCAACCGGTAACGCCAATGTGCAAATCGAGGTCGAGATAGCTGAACAGTGCCTGCTGTTCGCCAGTGAAGCAATGCACCACGGCGGCGGTGAGGTGGTCGCGGTAGTTCTTGAGGATTTCCAACAGGCGCTGGTTAGCATCACGTTCATGTAGGAACACTGGCAGTTTCAGCTCTGCGGCCAGGGCCAGGTGAGCTTCCAGCACTTTTTCCTGTTGCGGGCGCGGGGAGAAATCCCGATTGAAATCCAACCCGCATTCGCCGACGGCACGCACCCGGGGCTCACTGAGCAAAGCACGCAGACGCTGAGCGCTGTCACCGTTCCAGTCACTGGCGGAGTGGGGGTGAATGCCCGCCGTGCTGAAGAGGCGTTGGCCGTTTTGATCGAGTTTTACGCACAGGTCCAGGGCCTGTTCGCTACCTTCGACACTGGTGCCGGTGAGCACTAATTGCTGCACGCCGGCGGCATAGGCGCGGTCGAGAACGGCCTGGTGTTTATCGTCGAAACTGGCATTGGTCAGGTTGACGCCGATATCAATGAGCTGCATGGTGCTATCTCCGCCTGCGGCCGGAAAGCATATCAGAGCTGTAGATTTATAAGAAAAACCAAGAACTACAACGGTTTATAGCTGTCTTTGAACGTTGCGACCGACATGGCTGATGGCTAAATGCCTTGTCCATGCTTGAGTTGCGCGCGAAGCCTGCGCTGAAAGCGCTCTGTTTCTGACTCCCAGCTCCTCGTTTTTCCGAGGGTGTTGACCAGTATTCTTTCCGGAGAGCGGATGATCCGACCCTCGGCGTTATTAATGTTATGCCTCACGCTGCTGCCGATGGCGGCGGTCGCGCGTCTGGACGGGCCACTGGAAGTGACCAAACCCAGCAAAGTCCGCGATCTGGCGGAGATTCGCTCAAGTCGCACCTTGCGCGTACTGGTCAACCAGAGCCGTAACAGTTCCGGCGAAGTGCAGGGGCAGGCCATTGGTGTCGAATACCATCGCCTGCGTGCGTTCGAGCAATACCTCAATGGCCATGCCCGCGATGGTCAGGAGATCAATCTCAAGATCATTCCCAAAGCCAAGGATCAGTTGCTGGCAGCGCTGGCCCGTGGTGAAGGCGATCTGGTGGCCCCCGGTGAACTGCTGGATATAAACACGGCCCATAAGATCGTCACCAGCGACCCGATTATCAGCGACGTGCCGCTATGGTTGGTGGGGGTCAAGGGTGAACGGCGGTTTACCAGGCTGGAGCAGTTGTCCGGTCGCACCCTGGCGCTGACCACTGGCAGTGCGGCGGCGGATGCTGTCAGCCAGGTCAATCAAAAACTGGCCCTGCACAAACAGCCACCGATCAAGGTGGAGTGGGTGGATCCAACGCTGGCCGTGGAGGATGTGTTGGAGATGGTCCAGGCAGGGATTTTCCATCTGACCATCGTTGAAAAACCCATAGCCGAGCGCTGGTCGAAGATCCTGCCCAAGTTGCGCTTCGATAAGCAGGTCGCGATCACGTCGCCCGGCGACGAGTTCTGGTTTGTGCGCCAGGATGCATCGATACTGCGCGCCAGTATCGACCGATTCCTCAAGACCTATCGCACCCCTGCGGACCAGGATGTGGCGTTCCAGCGCATCTACCGTCGTCTCTACCAGGTGCGCAATCCGCTGGCCCGCATCGATCGCCAGCGTCTGGAGAAACTGCGCCCGGTCCTGCAAAAGCACGCTGGGGAGCAAGGCATGGACTGGCTGAATTTGGCGGCGTTGGCGTTCAAAGAGTCGGCCCTTGACCCGAGCGCTCGAAACAGCGGCGGCCCCACCGGGCTGATGCAGATCACGCCATCGGCGGCACAGCGTGTGGGCGTCAACAATATCGAAACGCTCGACAGCAACGTGCAGGCCAGTGCGCGGTATCTGACGATGATTCGTCGCAAATTCTTCGCCAGCCCCAAGCTCAACGAGCGCGAGCGCATGGCGTTTGTGCTGGCAGCCTACAACATGGGGCCCGAGCGCGTTCAGGGCATGCGCACCGAGGCCAAGCGCCGCGGGCTCAACCCCAATCAGTGGTTTTTTCAGGTGGAGCGCATCGCCATGGAGCAAGTCGGGATGAGCGCAGTCGGCTATGTGAATAGTGTCAATAAGTACTATTTGGCATTCGACCGCGAACGAGAGTCCCTGGAGCCAGTGGCCACCAAAATCGCGTCACGAAAGTAATCGATTTTGTAGATATTAATCAGGCATTTTTTGCGCTTTTATCATCCTCTAAACTGATTAATATAGCGGCCAACCAACCTCTACTTCGAAAAGGATGTACGCCATGAGCCCACTTATCAAAAGCCTTCTGTCCACCCGCGCCGGTTATGGCCTGACGATTCTACGTATCGTCGTTGGCATCATCTTCGCCGCCCACGGTTCGCAAAAACTCTTTGGCTGGTTTGGTGGCTACGGTCTGGCGGGCACTGCCCAGTGGATGGAAAGCATTGGCCTGGCGCCGGGTACGCTGATGGCACTGCTGTCGGGCGGTACTGAGTTCTTCGCAGGCCTGGCGCTGATCATTGGTTTGCTGGTGCGTCCGGCGGCGCTGGGCTTGACCATCCTAACGCTGGTAGCGATCTTCTCGGTGCATATCCATAACGGTCTGTTCATGGCCAACAACGGTTATGAATTTGCCTTGGCCTTGCTGGGCGGCACACTGGCGGTGTTGCTGGAAGGTGCTGGCAAGCTCTCTGCCGACCGCGCCATCGCCAACTGACTGACTGGCAACGCTCTGAAAAGGCCCACGCATGCGTGGGCCTTTTCGTTGCCGGCGATTCTTGACATCGCCCCACCGGCTTCTCTAGGATGCCGTTCATGCGCCGATTTAAACAGCTAATTGCGGGGCGCCACTGGGACTCAATGCAGCCCGACAGAAGCGTGTTCTCCCTTGCGAGATACCTTCGAAATACCGCTAAAGCGCTGGTTCGGTGTTGCCTCTCACCTGCCCGCAGACTTTTGAGGCAGAGACACGACACGATGAATGCACTACGCCCTCTGATACGCCTGGCTCCGATCACTGCGGACCTCACGCAACGCAATCCGAAAATCCTTCTAGGTGGCAAGCACCAGCCGACATTATTGCGTTATCTGGACGGCTGGCCGCGTCGTACTGGGCGGCCCTCCGCTTTCCTGATTCAGTTCGTTGAAGACGGCGACTCCCTCGCTAGGTTTGCCAGTGACAGCTTCGATCTCGCGGTCATTCAGGCCCCCAATGCCGATAACGCTGAAGAAGTCATCCGTCAATTGACTCGGATCGCCCGGCAGGGGTTGATTGCGCGGCGGTAAGTATTCAGTAGAGCAGCGAGCGTGGCTGAGTGCGACGACGCTGTTGGCGTAACCACAGACCCCACGCTATCAGACATAGCGTCACGGGCACCGTAACGATCAACCCCAGCTTGATCATGAGTTCCAGGCGATGCACTGACTCGTATGCCTGGATTTTCAGCGCGTGCAATTCCATGGGTAGACGCAGCCGCTCCTTGTTGAGGGCTTGCAGCTGGGTGTTAGGGTCCACCGCTTGGGTGCCGAGGCTGGTTGTGGGAGGGGTCAGCAGTTGCCACTCCTGCTCGGTTCGCTGAAGGCGTCGTTCCAATTCGGTCGCTTTCTCGCGGTAAGACTGTGCGGCCCTATCGCGCATCGTGTGCAACGCACTTGGCGCGGGGTTCGTCACCACCCGAGGGCGGAGGCTGGCGAGGGGTTCAAGCATGGACAAGTTATCCAGCGTATTCAAAATAAACATCATGTTGCCGCCAGGCGCCGTGCTGACCTCATCCATCAGTAAATCGGTGTCCGCCACCACCACCACATGGATGCGCTCGGCTTTTTGCAAACCGGGTGGTTGTCCCTTGATGCCATTGGGAAATGCCGAATAGGCCGGACCTTCGATACGTGCTGCAAGGGTATGACGTTGGGCGTGCTGAGACATTTCGTCGGTCAGTGCATCGAATTTGAGCGCCGAGGCGAATCGGTCGGTTTCCAGCAATGCTGACTGCCAGGAGCTTTGCAGGAGAGGGGTGAAGGTGGTGCGACTTTTCATACGCGGCGAAAGGGCACCGCTGCTTGATACCGTCACCGTATTGAGTTTCCAGCTACTGATATCACTGGGGTTCATTGCCTCATGCGGCAGGTTCAATCTAGCCGGATGGCGCACGGCTGGTTTCCCGGGGCCGGTGACCACCGAGGAAGCATAGAGATGATCGATCAGCAGTTTGTCGGGGAATACTTGAATGCCCCATGCCGTGAGCATCTCGTCCAGGCGAGAGTTGGTGGGCAGGGCACCAGCGCCGTACTCGCTGATGGGGTCGATAAACATCAATAATCTGCCGCCCCTCAACGTAAATTGGTCTATCGCATACAGCGTGCGGTAAGACAGTGCGCGGGGTTGAACCACCATCAGTGTCTTGATGCTTGCAGGCACCTGTTCAAGGGTCGGCTCCAGACTGATCAGGTCGAAGTGGCGCTGCAGTTCCCCCATTAGACGCCCTGCGGATTCGCCCATGTCCAATCCGCTGAGCAGCCCGATTGTCCGGGGCTCTGGATGCTGCAGCTGGTAGATCAGGTGGTTGATTTCATATTCGAGCAATGGCTCACGGTCCAGGCTGAATGCTCCGATTCGTTGTGCGCCATGACCCGCTCGGTTGCCGATCAACCCCAGAAACCCACTTTGGTCGTCGAGACCATATAACGCGGCTTTGTAGGCGTCTTCTGAAAAAGGCGCAGGCTCAATCAGGTGCAGGTTGATCATGCCTCTTGCGGCTTTTTCATATTCGCGGAGCAAGTCTTCGATACGCTTGCCGTAACGATTCAACGCATACGTTCGTTTGGGGTTGTTGTGTGCATTGAAATAATACAAGTCCAACGGCACCTCCAATGACACAAGTAAATCCTGCGTTGGTGGCGATAGGGTATGGATTTTGTGTTGCGTAAAGTCCCAGCGAAGCTCGGGAAGTTTGGCTGTCCAAACCAGGTTTAATGCAAGAAATAACAAAAAAATGACGACGAGTGTCATGCCGGTGCGCAGAGTGGAACGCATGCAGGGCTTTCCTTCTCAGCGGAGTTTGTAGTTGAGTGTGACAATCGTCGCAGTGAGAAAGGCAACGATCATGCTGACGAAATAAAGACTGTCATGAAGCGTAAACTTTCCATGGTCGATTGTGCTGAATCTCGACTGTGGATTAAGGGCGCTTAAACTGTCGATAATCCAAATAGGGGCTTGGCGCTCCAGAGCGTCTACCCATGAAGAAAGGGCAGTGGCTGCCAGTAATAAACTTATCGTCAATATAAAAATAACCACACGTTGACGTGCCAACGTACACACAAAGCAACCGACGGATAGGTAGCTTCCCGCCAATAACCAGCTCGCCGCGAATTGCGAGGCGATGAGGCCATTATCGGCGCTACCCAGGTAATTGGCGGCGACGACCAGAGGGAAGCTGAGGATCAATGCCGTGCCTGCCACGACCCAGGCGGCGATGAACTTGCCGATCACCCGTTCGGCGGCCGTGATGGGTAATGCGCTCATAAGGTCGGCAAAACCGGGATCGGCCTCATCTGACCAGAGTCGTATGGTCAACGCCGGTATCAGCAATAGATAGAGCCAGGGGTGCCACTGGAAAAACACCAGCAGGTCACCACTGTCCTGTTCCACCCAGCGGTGAAGATACAACCCCGCCATGGTGGACAGGGCTAGAAACAGCGCAATGATGAGATAGGTCGCGGGCGAAGAGGCATAGTTGGCGAGTTGGCGCTTGAAAATAACCGGCAGCAGCTTCAATGGGACCTCTCCTGGCTCAGTTGCTGAACCACATCGTTCACGCGACCGGGCTCCAGGTTCAATGTGTTGATTTTCCAACGGCGGTTGGCAATGAGCGTGTGTATATGGGGATAGATGGCATGCCCAGGCATGGCCAGAACGGTGACCGTGCCAGGCGCGTGGCGATGTTCCTCAATGCCGGCGACGCCGGGTAATACCGCCAAGGCCAGTAAGTCCAAAGGGGTGTCGGCCGAGAGGGTGACGGCCTGGAAGTGACGGGAACTGCGTTGCAAATCGGGCAGGGGCGTGTCGGCTACCAAGCGACTATCAGCGATGAGCAATGCTCGCGTACAGAGTTCGGCCAACTCTTCACTGTTGCGAGAGGAGATGATGACCGTCATCTCCTGCACGAGCGAACGGATAAACGCCTTGAGTGATAGTGCCTGATCCGCCGCAAGTCCCGCAGTCGGCTCGTCCAATAGCAGCACTGCGGGCGAATGCAGGATGGCCTGGGCGACGGACACCCTACGTTTGGTGCATGCGCAGAGCGCGTCGAGGGGTGCATTGAGGGCTGGGTACAAATCCAGTCGTGTCACCGCTTGTTCCACCCGAGCGCGTTTTTCGGCTCCGTGGTAACCACGTATGGCGGCGATATAGTTGAGAAATGCTTTAACGGACATCGTCGGGTGACTGAGGTCCTTAAAACGTTGGTAGCCGATAACTTGCTTGGCTTTATGTGGATAGGTTTGCGCGTTGATGCCGTCGATGTGTATGTGCCCGCCGGTGGGTTGCGTCGAACCGGATAGCAGGTTCAAAAGCATGGTCTTAACATCAGGCCCCTCGCCAAATAATCCTAGGCACTCTTGCTGACGGGCGTTGAATGAAAAATCGCTGATGATATTTTTCTTGTTCAGGGTTTTTGTCAGATTGCTTATTTCGATCATTTTTTTACCGAATAAGTTTGGCGTGACGTAGGGCTAGGATTCAAAAAGGGTACGGTTAATACTCGTCCTTGGGAACGACGGTCCGCGTTAATAAGAAAAGTCCTACGTGCGTGCCAGGTGAGTCACTGAAACAATTGTTTTGTGTTTTAGATGCTTGTGTTGGTAGGTGTTTATTTGATGTTTATATAAACATCCGACTTTTTTAAATGAGGTCCGATTACTATGATGCTTCTACGTACCCTTGTTCTTGAGCGCAACGGTCAGGATGCTCCGGTCAACGGCGCGCTGCTCTGTGGGTTCGCGGTAGGGCAGATCGCCTCTAACTTCCTTGTGTATAGTCTGGATGAGGAAGTTGAACCTGGGAGCTCCAGGGTTTATATCGCGGCGCTGCGCAAGAAACTCGAACGGTATTTCCTCAGCGGTGTTGAATCCAAGGAAGACTTGCAAATAGCCATGCATGTGTTCAAGCAGATTCTTATGTTGGCTGCGGCGTCAGGTACGAAAGCGGCCGGGGTCACCGAAACCCAGGTGCCTTATCATTTTGTCGATCTGAGGGGGTGTAAATTGCCGCCCGCGCGGCCTGAAGACCATCATTCGGTGACCATCAAGAAGGCGCTGGTGATGAAGGTGATCACTTTAGGCATGAATGCCTCCACACTGCCGGCGATCGAAAGCACCTCATTGATCGTGCCTTCCATTCGCTTTTCCTCCCAAATGATCTCCCCGCCCAAAGCGGCAAGCTCATCCGAAGCGGATGCTCAATCGGTGCTTGAACATTCTGTTGAAGAACCTCGACCGCTGCCTGTCGAGCCTCCCGAAACAGTCGTTCAGGCTGAGGCGCCCATCGCCAACGCGCAAGAACCTGAGCCGTCGTCGCCGCCGCCTTCGAAACTGCCTGCGCCGATGGAGCAAAGCGCACTGTTTGAAGTGGACAGCACATTGTCCAGTCTGGCCCGGGTCGCCCATGAGTTGACTCAACAGAAGCTCGCCGCGGCTGAGCGAGAGACCGCGTTGGAGCAGTGGCAGAATCGATTGTTGCAGGAGCAGAACCAGATCGGCGAGCAGGTCAAGGATCTGGAGCAGCGCACATTTCAACTGCGTGATCAGTCGCAGGACATCCAACGCAAGACCGAGACGCTGGCCGCGTTGAAGTCGCAATTGTCGGGCCTGCGTCATACGCTGCGGGGCATGTTGCATGAATTGGATCAGGCGTTGGATAGCTAGGAGTGAACGGCCCTGGCTACTTTCTTCGGTTCATTTATCATCAAGCGCAGCCCGCCGACGCCAGGGCCATCCCCTGGTGCATCGGTGTTTATGGATATTGCCTGGGGATGCGAGCGTTTGAGTACCAAGCTGATCACCAAAGAAGGTCATGAGGCGCTGAAAAAAGAGCTGGATTACCTGTGGCGCGAGAAGCGCCCGGATACCACGCGCAAAGTGACATGGGCGGCGTCGCTGGGGGACCGCAGCGAAAACGCCGATTATCAGTACAACAAAAAACTGCTGCGTGAGATCGATCGCCGTGTGCGCTACCTGCGCAAGCGTCTTGAAGACATGCGCGTGGTGGAATACGCACCGGAGCAGGAAGGCAAGGTGTTCTTCGGTGCTTGGGTTGAGATTGAAAACGAGCAGGGCGAAACCAAGCGTTTTCGCATTGTCGGCTATGACGAAATTTATGAGCGGATGGATTACATCTCCATCGATTCGCCGATGGCCCGTGCTCTGTTGCGCAAGCAAGTCGACGATGAGGCCATCGTGCAGACGCCAACGGGCGAGGTGTGCTGGTGGATCACCGCGATCGAGTATGAGAAGTGAAAATAACAGGCCCGCCGAGCGGGCCTGAGTTGTCTCAGCCTTCGCGCAGCACAGTCAGCGGGCTGGCATTGAGTGCGCGGCGGGTGCCGAAGACGCCTGCACCGCCAATCAACACGGCACCGATGACGGGCAGCAGCAAGAGCCACGGATGAGGCTGCCAGACCAGGTCGAATGCATAGCGGTATAGCGCCCAGGTCACCAGTTCAGTGCCCAGTGCCGCCAACAGTCCGCTCGCGGCGCCCAGTAACCCGAATTCAATGCGCCTGGCTTTGACCAGTAACTTGCGTTCGGCTCCCAGCGCGCGCAGCAGCGCACCCTGGCGGATGCGCTCATCCAGCGTCGCTTGCAGGCCGGAGAACAGCACGGCCATCCCGGCGGCCAATACAAACAACAGCACGTACTCCACGGCCAGCGTCACTTGCGCAAGGATGCTGCGCAATTGCTCCAGCAGCGCCTCTACCTGCAGGATGGTCACGGCCGGGAAGGCGCGGGACAGGTCGACGATTTGCTGATCATGACCGGGGGCCAGGTAGAAGCTGGTCAGGTACGTGGTCGGCAGATTCTTCAATGTGCCAGGCTGGAAGATCATGAAGAAGTTGGGCTGGAAGTTATCCCAGTTGATGGTGCGCAGACTGGTGACCCGCGCTTCGCGATTTTCCCCACCTATCGTAAAGACCAAGTGGTCGTTGAGTTTGAGCTTGAGGCTTTCGGCCACCTTGGCCTCGACCGAGACGCCGGGAATACCATCGGAGGGTTGCTGGGACCACCAAGCGCCCGCCGTCAGGGCATTGCCCGGCGGCACGTTGGCGGCCCATGTCAGGCTGAGGTCGCGTTGCACGGCGCGGTCGCCACTGGAGTCCTTGCTGACGATCTCCTGCACCGGTTCGCCGTTGATGCTGATCAGCCGCCCCGGCACCACCGGGTACAGCGGTGCCGATTGCGCCTGGACTTCCAGCAGGCGTGCGCCGAAAGCATCTTTGTCGGCCGGCAGGATGTTCAAGGCAAAATAATTGGGTGCATCTTTGGGCAACTGGTTTTGCCAGGTGTCGAGCAACTCGCCGCGCAGCAGGGCGATCAAGCCCATGGACAGCAGGATCAGACCGAATGCCAGGGCCTGACCGGCTGCGGCCAGCGGGTGGCGCAGCAATTGGCCCAGGCCCAGGCGCCAGGGCAGAGTCGCACCGGCCAACAGCCGACGCAGACTTTGCAACAGCAGCAAGAGCAAGCCGCCGAGCACCAATGCGGCCACCACGCCACCTCCCAGCAAGGCGAAGGTGAGCACCAGGTCGAGGCTCAGACGCCACATGATCAGGCCCAAGGCGAACAGCGCAGCACCGTAGACCATCCAGGTACTGGACGGGATGGGCAGCAGATCGCGGCGCAATACCCGCAGCGGCGGGACGCGCCCTAGCGCGGCCAACGGCGGCAAGGCGAAGCCCGCGAGCGCGACCAGCCCGGTGCCGATTCCTGCCACGGCCGGCAACAGCCCGCCAGGTGGCACATCCGCCGGCAGCAGATCCCGCAGAAAATAAAACAGACCGAACTGCGCCAGCCAGCCGAGGAGAGCGCCAGCGAGACTGGCCAGCAGGCCCAGTACGCTCAATTGCAGACTGAACAACAACATGGCTTCGCGGCGCGACAATCCCAGGCAACGCAACAGCGCGCTGGCGTCAAAGCGTCGCGTGGCAAAGCGGTTGGCCGACAAGGCCACCGCCACCCCCGCCAATAGAACGGCCACCAGGCTGGCCATGTTCAGGTAGCGTTCGGCCTTGCCCAGGGCGCCGCCGATCTGCTGGTTGCCATCGCGGGAATCCTGCAAGCGCTGGTTGGCGGCGAGGCCGGGCTTGATCAGGTCACGATAGGTTTGCAGCGCCGTACCGCCCTGGGGCGCGCGCCACAGTTCGCGGTAGCTGACGCGGCTGCCGGGCTGTACCACGCCGGTGGCTTGCAGGTCGGCGAGGTTGATCATCACCCTGGGGGTGAGGCTGTAGAAATTGCCGGCGCGGTCCGGTTCATAGGTGAGCACCCGCGCCAGGCGCAGGGTTTTCATGCCCACGTCGATGCTGTCGCCGACTTTTAGGTCGAGGGCCGTCAGCAGCCGCGCTTCTACCCAGGCTTCGCCGGGTTTCGGGCCGCCGCCTGGGGTTTCCTCGGCAAAGGGCGCGGCGGCACTCTTGAGCGCGCCACGCAGCGGGTACTGCTCGTTGACCGCCTTGATGCTGGAGAGCTGGATACCATTGTCGGTGGCAATCACGCTGGAAAATTCCACCACCCGGGCATGATCCAGGCCCAGCTCGGTACCGGACTTGATTTGCTCAGGGCGGGCGGGCGAGCTGCCTTCCAGCACCAGATCGGCACCGAGGAACTCGGTGGCGCGCAGTAGCATGGCGCCGTTGAGGCGGGCGCCGAAGTAGCCGATGGCGGTGCTGGCGGCCACGGCGACCAGCAGGGCGAAGAACAGCACGCGCAATTCGCCGGCACGGGCATCGCGCAGTAATTGGCGCAGGGCAAGGCTGAACAGACGCAACAGCGGCAAACGTGCCATCAAGGCTCCAGGGGCGCGACCATCAGGCCGGCTTCAAGGCGGATCAAGCGTCGGCAACGGTGGGCCAGGCGCTCGTCGTGGGTGACCAGCACCAGGGTCGTGCCGCTCTCTTTATTGAGTTCGAACAGCAGATCGCTGATGCGCTCGCCGGTGTGGCTGTCGAGGTTGCCGGTAGGTTCATCGGCGAACAGCACGTCGGGCTCGGCGGCGAACGCTCGAGCAATCGCCACCCGTTGCTGTTCGCCACCGGACAACTGACGGGGAGAGTGGGTCAGGCGTTGCCCCAGGCCCACGCGCTCAAGCAAGTGCCTGGCGCGTTCGCGGGCGTCTTTGCGGCCGTCCAGTTCCAGCGGCATCATGACGTTTTCCAGCGCATTGAGGCTGTCGAGCAATTGAAAGGATTGGAAGACGAAGCCCACATGCTCGGCGCGGATGCGCGCCCGTTGATCTTCGTCCAGGCGGCTCAGGGCTTGCCCGGCGAGGGTGACTTCGCCGCCGCTGGGCAGGTCGAGGCCGGCCAGCAGGCCCAAGAGTGTGGATTTGCCGGAACCGGAACTGCCGACGATAGCCAGGCTGTCGCCCTTGTTCAGTTCCAGGCTCAGTTCGTGCAGGATAGTCAGTTCACCTTCCGCGCTGGGAACCACTTTGCTAAGGTTCCGCGCGGTGAGAATGCTTGCGCCCATGGAGAATCCGATGCGAATGTGGTTTTTGAGTGCTGGCCTGGCCTTGATGTGCATGGCCCAGAACGCAGCGGCGGGTACAGTCCTGATCGTTGGCGATAGTATCAGTGCCGGTTTCGGCCTGGATACCCGCAAAGGGTGGGTGGCGCTGCTGGAGCAACGGCTCAAGAACGAAGGGTTTGACGATACCGTGGTCAACGCTTCCATCAGTGGCGATACCAGTGCGGGAGGGCTTGCGCGGCTGCCGGCGGCGCTTGCAGCGCATAAGCCGGAGGTGGTGATCATTGAGCTGGGGGGCAACGATGGGCTGCGCGGTCAGCCGCCGGCGCAATTGCAACAAAATCTTGCTTCGATGATTCAGCAGTCTCGGGACAGTGGAGCAAAAGTGTTGCTGCTCGGCATGCAGATCCCACCCAATTATGGAAAACGCTACGTCGAAGCCTTTAATAAGGTGTTCGGCGATGTGGCGCAGGAAAAAAAGGTGCCGCTGGTGCCGTTTTTCCTGGAGGGCGTGGGGGGGCATCCCGAGCTGATGCAGGCCGACGGTCTGCACCCGGCGGTCGGTGCTCAGGACAAGTTGCTGGAAAATGTCTGGCCATCGCTCAAACCGCTGTTATGACGCTTTTCTACCGGCAGGCTTTCGGCTAAGGTGGCGCCCCCTTGATTTGGAGCCCTCGATGTCGCGTCCTGCCTGGTCCCTGTTTAACTACCAACTGATCGAGCCGGACGAGCAGCTGGATCTGTTCGCCTGCCAGGAAGTGCGGGTGCATCTGGTGACGCGTCAATTGGAACTGGGCGGCTCCATCGATCGCACGCTGTGCGGCACGTTATTGCCGGCGCAGCCGCGTTGGTCGCTGGTGGATCGGTCGATTTTCCAGGACCAGCGTTTGTGCCCCCTCTGTCGGGCTATCCTTGAGTCTCAGAAGCGCGGCACGCCGCCGATCTGGCCGGAGCTGCGTTTTGAACTCTAGAAGCAGCTGCAAGCGTCAAGCTATAAGCTGTAAGCTAGCAATTGGCTTTTAACTTACCCGTCGTTCTGCGAAGGATTTTTCGGATGTTGTCGCGCCTTTCCGTCGTTACCTGCTGCCTGTCGCTTGCTGCCCTGTGTGCGGCCGGTTCGGCAGCGGCCCTGCAGTTGCCCTTGCCACCCCCGGGGGAAGACATCGTCGGCCAAGTCCAAGTGATCAAGGCCAAGTACGAAGACACCTTTGCCGATCTTGGCACTGCGTATGACCTGGGCTACTCGGAGATGGTCGCGGCCAACCCGGGCGTTGATGCCTGGTTGCCGGGCGCGGGCACCGAGATCGTGCTGCCGACGCGCTTCATCCTGCCGCCCGGGCCGCGCGAAGGCATTGTGATCAACCTCGCGGAATACCGGCTCTACTACTACCCCAAAGGCCAGAACGTGGTTTACACGTTCCCGTTGGGGATCGGTCGTGAAGGCTGGGGCTCACCGATTGCCCACACCAGCATTATCGCCAAGACGCCCAACCCGACCTGGACACCGCCGGCCTCGATCAAGGCCGAGCACGCCGCCAATGGCGACCCGCTGCCCAACGTGGTGCCGGCTGGGCCGAACAACCCCTTGGGGCCGTTCAAGTTCACGCTGGGAACGCCGGGGTATCTGATCCACGGTTCCAACATGAAGTTCGGCATCGGCACGCGTACCAGCCATGGCTGCTTCCGCATGTTCAACAATAACGTGTTGGAGATGGCCGATATGGTGCCGGTCGGCACCTCGGTGCGCATCATCAACGATGCCTATAAGTTCGGCAGCAGTGGCGGCAAGGTGTACCTGGAGGCGCATACACCCCTGAACGATGACGGCACGCCATCGGTGGTGGACAAACATACGGCGGTGATCAACGCCTTGCTCAAGCGCGAAGACCTGGCCAATAACCTGCGGGTCAATTGGGATCAGGTGCGTGACGTGGTGGCGGCGGAAGACGGTCTGCCCACTGAAATCGGTGTGCCAGGCGCGGCGCCCATGGTATCCAGTACGCCGATCGATCTGCAGCAGTAAGCCTGCAACCTGCCAAGCCCGCCCCGGCCTGGTGCCGCGGCGGGTTTTTTATTGGCCGGGGCACGGGTGTATCCCAGGCAATAAAAAGCCGATCCAAAAATGGATCGGCTTGATAACAACCCCGAAGGGTTATTACTTGCGGCTAGCTTTTTCAAGCATGCGCAGAGCGCGCTCGTTAGCTTCGTCAGCAGTCTGTTGTGCTTTTTGAGCAGCAGCCAGAGCTTCATCAGCTTTACGGTAGGCTTCGTCTGCACGAGCCTGGGAGCGAGCTGCTGCGTCTTCAGTTGCAGTCAGACGAGCTTCGGTTTCTTTGGAGACGCTGCTGCAACCGGTAGCCAGAACTGCGGCCAGAGCCAGAGCAGAGAATTTCAGAACGTTGTTCATCGTGTTCCCCTTCAAGGACTTTCTATTAAATGGCTACTTCTCAGATTGAGCTTATAGCCGGCGTACATACTACCCATTACTTGTAGTAAGTAAACTGACGCAGCGCAAGAAGCAAAAAAAATTCTTGCGGCGAATCTGTTTTGGCTAACCTTGCGTGGGTTTGTATAAAAACTGTCCAATTTTTTTCACTGGGCCCGCATCGAGCCTCGCTGAAAGGGCCATGCCGCCTGTGTTGGGCCTTGTACATAGATGAAAATTTATATAACTATCCGAGCACTTCCGTTGCGCTTGACGGTGCATGGCCTGGCATCTTTTTTAAGCATGTAGTGGTGACTTTAAGAGCGCCTGTTCGTCTCAAGGTTCAACTGCCGGCAATGTTCAGGCTTTCGATCATCGATGGGTCGAAGCCCTTTCTGTATCCACCAGCAGCGGGGGATGGTGCATGCGCCTTGAGCAATTGCAGGATTGGTGCCTACTATTCCCTACGGGCTGGTTGCGAGCGCTAGAGGTATTCTCGTTGTCGAAACCGGCACGGGTTGGCGTAGATGTTCCTTCGCCGGAAAAACATCGGTAAGGTAGGGGTCAGAAACCAAGACCCGCGAGGAGTAGTGATGAGCGAGGCGTTGTCCATCCACCATGACCAGACGGGTCATCAGTTCGAGACCACTGTGGACGGTCATCGTGCCTACTTGACCTATATGGACCTTGGTAAACAGACCCTGGATATCTATCGCACCTTCGTGCCTAACGCATTGAGAGGGCGTGGTATCGCGGCAGCGCTGACCGAGGAGGCCTTGAAGTTCGCCGAGGCGGCGGGCTACACGGTGATCCCGTCCTGCTCTTACGTAGAGCGTTATATGGAGCGCCACCAGCGCCATGCCGCCAAGTTGTAAGGCATTCAGATCAGCATAAAAAACGCCGGGCTCAGCCCGGCGTTTTTGTGTGCGTAAACCCGAGCCGGGTTCAGCCGCGTTGGCGCTTGGGCAATACATCCTTGAGCTTGGCGTGCATGCTGCGCAGGGTGTTCTCGGTGGCCGCCCAATCGATGCAGGCATCGGTGATCGACACGCCATACTGCAAGTCGGCAAGGTCCTTGGGAATCGCCTGGCAGCCCCAGTTCAAGTGGCTCTCGACCATCAGGCCGATGATCGACTGGTTGCCTTCCAGGATCTGGTTGGCAACGTTTTCCATAACCAGCGGCTGCAGGGCCGGGTCCTTGTTGGAGTTGGCGTGGCTGCAGTCGACCATGATGTTCGGCTTGATCTTGGCCTTGTTCAGCGCCTGTTCGCACAACGCGACACTGACCGAATCATAGTTGGGCTTACCGTTGCCGCCCCGCAGCACCACATGGCCGTAGGCATTGCCCTTGGTGGTGACGATGGAAACGCCGCCTTCCGGGTTGATGCCCAGGAAGCGGTGAGGGCTGGAGACCGATTGCAGCGCGTTGATCGCTACGGTCAGGCCGCCGTCGGTGCCATTCTTGAAGCCCACGGCCGACGACAGGCCGGATGCCATTTCGCGGTGGGTCTGGGATTCGGTGGTGCGTGCGCCGATGGCCGACCAGCTGATCAGATCCTGCAGGTATTGCGGGGAGATCGGGTCCAGTGCTTCGGTGGCGGTGGGCAGGCCCATTTCGGCCAGATCCAGCAGCAATTGACGACCGATGTGCAAACCGTCCTGAATCTTGAACGAGTCGTCCAGGTACGGGTCGTTGATCAGACCTTTCCAGCCGACGGTGGTGCGCGGCTTTTCGAAGTAGACACGCATGACCAGATACAGGGTATCGGAGACTTCTGCCGCCAATACCTTGAGGCGCTCGGCGTATTCGTGAGCCGCCTTGAGGTCGTGGATCGAGCAAGGGCCGATCACCACGAAGAGGCGATGGTCGGTGCCGTCGAGGATATTACGAATGACTTCGCGGCCTTTGGTAACGGTCTGCAGGGCAGTCTCGCTCAAAGGGATTTCGCGCTTGAGCTGATCGGGGGTGATCAGAGTCTCGTTGGATTCGACGTTAAGGTCATTGATCGGTAAATCAGCCATCGTGTTACTCGTCAGGGTCACGGGTGCCGGCCGCCAGCCGTTCCCGTGCGGCGGTGCACAGCATGATTTGGATGCAGGGGGGA
The DNA here is from genome assembly GCF_001029595.1 of Pseudomonas sp. ARP3. Taxonomy (NCBI): domain Bacteria; kingdom Pseudomonadati; phylum Pseudomonadota; class Gammaproteobacteria; order Pseudomonadales; family Pseudomonadaceae; genus Pseudomonas; species Pseudomonas sp. ARP3. The sequence goes on along the minus strand of NZ_LEKF01000012.1, from coordinate 150,746 downwards.
GGAACCTTAGCGCGTATTACGGGCCCGCGACAATGGGCGGCGCGGGTTTAATCCCGCACGGGCTGCACAAACGCGTCGCGGGAGAACTCTAACGCGTGCCGCGCAACCCACTCCCTGGCCAGGGCCTCGAACTGCTGAGGGGAGGGCTCGGCATCTTCGTGCTGGCGGCAGTAGCGTTCTATCCGGCATGCTTGCTCGCCCATGCGCGCGCCGAACAGGGCATGTTCATCGGTGAACGAGATGCCCACACGATAGCCACCTTCAACCTTGCGGCACCAGGCCACGTACCCCGGATAGCGGGCGCTGGCGCCCAAGGATGGGATGTGCAGATCCACCGCCGTGCCTTGTCGCCAGGCGCGCGGCCAATGACAAGCAATGCCGCCCAAGCCGGCAGTGAGGAGGCGTTGACGGGGAATGGCGGGAGAGGGGCGTTGGATTAACTCGACAGCGACATCATCAGGGTGAGGTAAAAAACGACCCATGTACACGGACTCCGAGCACCGTCCAGTTGACGGCGATGGCAGCAGTATAGTGAAGGAACTGGAATTGACCGACCTGGATATTGACCAGCAATTGCTGGGATTGCCAGGAATTTCGCTGGTGGTATTTGTCAGCGCCGGCTGTTCCAGTTGCCGCTGGGCGCGTCAGCAAATGCCGGGCTGGCGCTTGCCGGTGGACCGCGTGTGCTGGGTGGATGCCGGGCATAACGGCGGTGCGGTCGAGCGTTACCAGATCTTTCATTTGCCGGCGTTGTTCGTGGTGTGCGAGGGTCAATTCCTTGGGCAATTGCAGACACGTCTTACACCTGCGGCCGTTGGCGAGGCTGTAAATGAAGCGCTTACCCGCACACCGGAGGAGTTGCCATGACCACAGTTACACCCCAGTCGCCTCGCATTGGCATCATCGGCACCGGCGCCATTGGCGGTTTTTATGGCTTGATGCTGGCGCGCGCCGGGTTTGATGTGCACTTCCTGCTGCGCAGCGAATATGCGGTGGTCAGCGAGCAGGGGTTGCGCGTGAACAGCGGTGTGCATGGCGCTTTGCATCTGCACCCCGTGCAGGCTTACGCCCAGGCAGCCGATATGCCGCCCTGCGATTGGTTGTTGGTAGGCACCAAGTCCACCGGTAATGTGGAGCTGGCGCCGACCCTGGCCCAGGTTGCGGCGCCGGATGCCAAGGTGGTGTTGTTGCAAAACGGCCTCGACGTTGAGGACAGCCTGCGTGAACACTTGCCGGCATCGCTGCACCTGCTGGGCGGCTTGTGTTACATCGGCGTACACCGTTCCGGCCCCGGTGTGGTCGAGCACCAGGCCCTGGGGCGGGTTAATCTCGGCTATCACAGCGGCTCGGCCGCCAACGATGAAAACCGTCAGAAGGAGATTGTCGAGGCCGGCGCCGCGTTGTTTCATAAGGCCGGTATCGAGTCACAGGCCATGGCCAATGTGCATCAGGCGCGCTGGCATAAATTGGTGTGGAACGTGCCTTTCAACGGCCTCTCGGTTTTATTGAAGGCTGGCACCACCAACCTGATGGCCGACGCCTCCAGCCGCGAGCTGATCCAGGCGCTGATGGCCGAAGTGATACAGGGCGCCCATGCGTGTGGCCACGAAATCCCGGCCAGCTATGCCGAGCAGATGTTCGCCATGACCGAGACCATGGAGGACTACCTGCCGAGCATGTATCACGACTATATGCACAAGCGCCCGTTGGAACTGGCGGCGATCTATGCACGGCCGTTATCCGCCGCCAAGGCCGCCGGGTGCGAGCTGCCGCGTATGCAGGCACTGCACCAGGCTTTGAGTTTTATTGATCGGCACAATCGCTGATCGGGAGGAGCGCAGATGGCAAAGGGATTGGGTGACAAACTGGTGCTGGCGATTTCGTCGCGGGCGCTGTTCGACCTCAGCGAAAGTCACAAAATCTACCTGGCCGAAGGCGTGGAGACTTATCGCAAATACCAGATCGCGCATGAAGAAGAGATCCTGGAACCCGGGGATGCCTTCCCGCTGGTCAAGAAACTGCTGAGCCTCAACGCCAGCCTGGGCCGTGCCCGTGTCGAGGTGGTGCTGGTGTCGCGCAACAGCGCCGACACCGGCCTACGCGTGTTCAATTCCATCCAGCATTACGGCCTGGATATTTCTCGCGCCGCGTTCGTCGGGGGACGTAGTCCTTATCCTTATTTGGCGGCATTTGGTTGCCATCTGTTTTTGTCCACCCATGCCGAAGATGTGCGCAGCGCCCTGGATGCCGGTTTCGCGGCGGCGACGATTTTGTCCGGCGGTGCGCGTCGGGCCAGCAGCGAGGAATTGCGCATCGCCTTCGACGGCGACGCGGTGCTGTTCTCCGATGAATCCGAGCGTGTGTACCAGGCCGGAGGGCTTGAAGCATTCCAGGCCAGCGAGCGCGAATCGGCACGCCAGCCGTTGCATGGTGGGCCTTTCAAAGGGTTTCTGGCGGCGCTCAACTTGCTGCAACGTGAGTTTCCGGATGAGGCTTGTCCAATCCGTACCGCACTGGTGACCGCGCGTTCGGCGCCGTCCCATGAGCGGGTGATCCGCACTTTGCGAGAGTGGGACATCCGGCTGGACGAGTCGCTGTTTCTCGGCGGGTTGGAGAAATCCGCGTTTCTTGAGGCATTCGCCGCCGATGTGTTTTTTGATGATCAGGCTGGTCATTGCGAGAAAGCCAGGGAGGTGGTCGCCACCGGGCATGTGCCCCATGGCATTAGCAATGAACTGAAGAGCCCGGTCTGAGCCAGTCCAACTCCGCACGGCGCTGCTAAGCTGTTTTGATCTCCGCCATCCTGGCTGTCCAGGAGGTTTTTATGATTCGTTCGATGCTGTACGCCACGGACCTCGGCCTGTATGCGCCGTATGTGATGCAACATGCCTTGGCGCTGGCGCGGACGTTCAAGGCTGACCTGTACGTGATTCATGTGGTTGAACCTATCGGTCTGTTCGCCGAATCGGTGTTGCAGAGCTACCTTGATGAAAAGGCCTTGATTGAATGGCAAAGCCAGGGCCTGAGTACCATGATCGCAACGATCGAGCAGCGTGTACTGGAGAGTTTTCGTGAGGAGTTGGGGGAGGGCGAGCAGGACTTGAAGTGGATCCGCTCGGTGCGCGTGATTCAGGGCGACCCGTGCGAGGTGATTCTCGACCAACTGCGTAAACTTTCCGTCGACTTGTTGATCGTAGGAAGTCATAGCTCTACCAGTGCGCAGGCCACGCCATTGGGCCGTACTGCCACGCGGGTGGTGCAGCTGTCTACGGTGCCGGTTTACCTGGTGCCGTCGCTACAACGTCGACGCAGTGATGACGTGTGAATGGGAGAAGGGATAAAAAGTTCTAGATTTATCCTTCTGACCTTTAATATAGTTATATATCGCTGCTGATACCCGTGGCGTCTATCTGCTTTGAGGGACACATATGAAGCTTCAACAACTGCGCTACATCTGGGAAGTGGCGCACCACGACCTCAACGTTTCCGCTACCGCTCAAAGCCTTTACACCTCGCAACCGGGTATCAGCAAGCAGATCCGCCTGCTCGAAGACGAGTTGGGCGTCGAAGTGTTCGCGCGCAGCGGCAAGCACCTCACCCGCGTGACACCGGCCGGTGAGCGCATCATCACCACCGCCGGCGAGATTCTGCGTAAAGTCGAAAGCATCAAACAGATCGCCCAGGAATTTTCCAACGAGAAAAAAGGCACCTTGTCGATCGCCACCACCCACACCCAGGCCCGTTATGCACTGCCACCGGTGATTCGCGACTTCATCAAACAGTACCCGGACGTGGCGTTGCACATGCACCAAGGGTCGCCGATGCAGATCGCCGAGATGGCCGCCGACGGCACCGTCGATTTCGCCATCGCCACCGAGGCGCTGGAGCTGTTCGGCGATCTGGTGATGATGCCGTGCTATCGCTGGAACCGTTGCGTGGTGGTGCCTCAGGGCCACCCGTTGGCCAAGCTGCCGAAACTGACCCTCGAAGCCCTGGCGGAATACCCGATCGTCACCTACGTGTTCGGGTTCACCGGCCGTTCCAAGCTTGATGAAGCCTTCAGTCATCGTGGCCTCACGCCGAAAGTGGTGTTTACCGCCGCCGACGCCGACGTAATCAAGACTTACGTGCGCCTGGGACTGGGGGTGGGTATCGTCGCCAAGATGGCGGTGGACACCAACCTCGATAAAGACTTGGTTGTGCTGGATGCCAGCGAATTGTTCGAGTCCAGCGTGACCAAGATCGGTTTCCGTCGCGGTACGTTCCTGCGCGGGTTCATGTGCGATTTCATCGAGAAGTTCGCCCCACACCTGACTCGCGAAGTGATGGCCAAGGCCATCCAGTGCCATAACAAGCAGGAGCTGGAAGAACTGTTCGACGGCGTGGAACTGCCGGTTCACTGACCTTAGGCGTTGGTACTCAGGATCACGCAGGGCGCCAGGGTTAACATGGCGTCCTATACGAACAAGCGCGCCTACCGATTATTTGGCGTCGGTAACCGTGAAGTACTGCCGGGCGCCGGCCACCAGCACTTCCACCTCATCGCCTTCGAACTTGCCCAGCAGGCTTTTGCCCAGGGGCGAGCGCGGGGTGATGACGGTTACCGGCTGGCCCACCACATCCACTTTCAATCCCGCCGCATCGGGCGCCAGGAACAGCCACTGCTGGCGACCGTTCTGGTCTTCCAGGCCCAGTAACGCACCGACTTCTATACCACGCTGCTCATCGTAGGGCCGCACTGGCAGGTTCTGGCACAGTGTCAGGGCCTGCTTGATTTCCTCAACGCGTCTGGCTTGCCCGGTCGCCAGGTAAGAGGCTTCCAACCCGAGGGTGTCGTATTTGTTCTCGGCGATGTTTTCTTCGTGGGTCGCGGTTTCGTAGGCGGTCTGCGCGGCACGTTGAGCGATGTCGAGATCGACGCCGAGTTTTTCCAGGATGAGCGTGTGGACAGCGTATTTATTCATGTTCATCAATCGCAGAATTGCAGGACGTTGGCGCGGGACTTCTCGGTCGGGGCGTTCTGGTCCTGTTGCAGCCAGAACTGACATTTGGGGTTGGACAGGTTGCGCGCATTGTTGCGCGCCTGATCCAGGGCTTGTTGCTGCTCCTGTTTTTGCAAATTCTGCTGGTACTGCTCGAACATTCGGTTGGGCGGTTCCGGCGCAACAGCGGCGGCGGGCGTGCCCCAATGCTGGACGGCCTGGGCCACTGGAGCCAAGGCTTGAGGGAAGAGGTAGCGCGAGGCCAGCCAAGTGGTCAGCACAATGGCGACGAACCCCAGCCATAGGCCCAGGGCGATGGCGAGCATAAGTTTGGGCAGCGATAACGGACGGTCAGACATGGCGGCCTCCTGGCGGGCATTGACGGCATGGCGGCGATTGTCGCACAGCCCCTGTGCAGAATAATCACGATCAAGACTTCTGCATCCGTGCATTTATGCGGACAATCGCCCATTTGATCGATGGAGCCCGGAATGAAAGCCCGCTGGGATATTTTTTGCAGCGTCGTCGATAACTACGGCGACATCGGCGTGACCTGGCGCCTGGCCCGGCAATTGGTGGTGGAGCACGGTTGTGCCGTGCGCTTGTGGGTCGATGACTTGCGCGCCTTCGAACGTATGTGCCCTGACATTGACATTCGGCTCGACCAGCAATGGCAAGAGGGCGTCGACGTGCGCCACTGGCCGGCCGAGTGGGCACAGGCTTCGGCGGCAGATGTGGTGATCGCAGCGTTCGCATGTCAGTTGCCGCCGGACTATATGGAAGCCATGGCCGCGTGCGAACGGACTCCGCTGTGGATGAACCTGGATTACCTCAGCGCCGAAGAGTGGGTAGTGGGTTGCCATCGTTTGCCGTCGGTGAAGTTCAAGGGCGTGCAGAAGTACTTCTTCTTTCCGGGGTTCCGTGAAGGCACTGGAGGGTTATTGCGAGAGGCGGGGTTGCTGGAGCAACGTCAGGCTTTTCAGCAAGACGCCGAGGCGCAGCGACAATTCCTGCATGCGATGGGCGTATTTCCGACCATTGGCACGCGTTTGATCTCACTGTTTGCTTACGAAAACCCTGGGCTGGCCCCATGGCTGGACGTGTTATCGACGGATGGGACCGCCACTCATCTGTTGGTGCCCGAGGGGCGCATACTCGGCGATGTGCAGCGCTGGCTCGGCGTGGATGGGCTGGCCGCCGGGGATATTCATCGGCGCAACGCCCTGACCGTGCAGGTGCTGCCGTTCGTGCGCCAGGAGCAATACGACCGTCTGCTCTGGTGCTGCGACTTCAATGCCGTGCGCGGCGAAGACTCGTTCGTGCGCGCCCAGTGGGCTGGCCGACCGCTGTTGTGGCATATCTATCGCCAGGACGAAGACATTCATCTGGACAAACTTGACGCGTTTCTAGACCTCTACACCGCCGCGCTTTCTCCGGCGGCGAAAACTGCGCTCGTGGCTCTCTGGCAAGCCTGGAACACCGAGGGCGATATGGCCAGCGCTTGGAAAATGCTGCTGGAACACTGGCCCGAGGTAGCCCGGCATGCCGAGTCGTGGTGTCTGGAACAGGCATTGCAGGACGATCTTGCGACGGCGCTGGTACAGTTTTATGAAAGTTGGATATGATACGCGACCTTGATTTTTGTAAATCCCATCCAAATTTCGGATATACGTAATGAAAACTGGTAAAGAACTGAAACCCGGTACAGTGATCCGTCTCGAAAACGACCCTTGGCTGGTTCAGAAAGCTGAGTTCACCAAGTCTGGTCGTAACAGCGCAATCATGAAGACCAAGCTGAAGAACCTGCTGACCGGTTACAAGACCGAGATCGTCTACAGCGCCGACGACAAACTGGACGACGTGATCCTCGACCGCAAAGAAGCGACCCTGTCCTTCATCAGCGGCGACACCTACACGTTCATGGACACCACCGACTACACCATGTACGAGCTGAACGCTGAAGATATCGAAGCCGTTCTGCCGTTCATCGAAGAAGGCATGGAAGACGTCTGCGAAGCGATTTTCTTCGAAGAGCGCCTGGTTTCCGTAGAGCTGCCGACCACTATCGTGCGTAAGGTTGCCTACACCGAAGGTTCCGCCCGTGGCGACACTTCCGGCAAGGTGATGAAGCCTGCCAAACTGAGCAACGGCACCGAACTGCAAGTGGCCGATTTCATCGAAATCGACGACCTGATCGAAATCGACACCCGTGAAGGTGGTTCGTACAAAGGTCGCGCCAAGAAGTAATTCTGGCTTCGCCGATACGAAAAAAAGCCCGACCTAGCGTCGGGCTTTTTCGTGGGCGGTGGGTTACTTCAGGTGTTGCTTGAGCTCATCGGACGCCTGCAACAGGGCCGAACGCACCGCCGGCACTTGGCTGACCACGTTAAGCAACCCGTAGTCGTGGATCATGCCGTTGTAACGCACCGCCGTCACCGGCACGCCGGCCTCGTCCAGTTTGCGCGCATACGCCTCGCCTTCGTCGCGCAGCACGTCGGCGCCGGCGGTCTGCACCATTGCTGGTGGTAGACCCTTAAGTTGCGCGGTGGTGGCGCGCAGCGGTGAGGCGTAGATTTCGGCGCGTTGCTTGGCGTCGGTGGTGTAGTTGTCCCAGAACCACTTCATCATGTTTTTGGTAAGGAAGTGCCCTTCGGCGTACTGGTTGTAGGACGCTGTCTCGAAGTTGGCGTCCGTTACCGGCCATAACAGCAACTGGAACTTGATTGCCGGCGTACCCTTGTCTTTGGCCATCAGGCTGACCACTGCGGCCATGTTGCCGCCGACGCTGTTACCGGCCACCGCCAGGCGCTTGCCGTCGACGTTGATCTCTTTGCCATGCTCGGCCACCCACTTCGTGGCGGCATAGGCCTGATTGATCGCCACCGGGTAATGGGCCTCGGGTGAAGGCGCGTAGTTGACGAACACTGCCGCGGCTCCCGAACCCGCCACCAGATCCCGCACCAAGCGTTCATGGGTAGGGTAATCCCCCAGCACCCAGCCGCCACCGTGGAAGAACATAAACACCGGCAATGTGCCCTTGACCCCGGCTGGACGCACGATGGTCAGCTCCAGCGGCTGGCCATCGACCTGGATGGTCTTGTGGCTCACGTCCGCCTGGGGCAGCGTCAGCTTCACCCCCGCCTGAGCGACGGCCAGCACCGCACGGGCGTCTTTCGGCGTCAGTTGTTCGATGGGTTTGCCGGTACCGGCATTCAACGCATCCAGAAAAGCCTGGGTGTTGTGCTCCACCTCGCCGGTCGCCGCGAAGGCGCTGCCGATGGACAGGGCGAGCAGGGTGCCGGTGAGTGCTTTACCAATGGTGTTCATGTGCTTCTCCTTAGGCGACAGAGTTGATCAGACGGTTACATGCAGACGTACATCGACGTTGCCACGGGTGGCGTTGGAGTACGGGCAGACCTGGTGAGCGGCGTCGACCAGGCTTTGCGCATCCGCCTGGGTCAGGCCTGGCAGGCTGATGTGCAGGTCGATATCCAAGCCGAAACCGCCGGGGATCTGGCCGATACCGACGTGAGCGGTGATCGCGGCGTTATCCGGGATTTTGCGTTTGGTCTGGCTAGCAACGAATTTCAGTGCGCCGATAAAGCAGGCCGAGTAACCGGCGGCGAACAGTTGTTCCGGGTTGGTGGCCTGGCCGCCGGCACCGCCGAGTTCTTTCGGGGTGGAGAGCTTGACGTCGAGGATGTTATCGCTGGAAACAGCACGACCATCACGGCCGCCGGTGGCGGTGGCTACTGCGGTATAGAGCGTTTGCATGGTGGAGCCCTCGTTTTGTTTAGCGCTAAAGTTTTGTGCGCTAAGTAGTTGGTGAAGGCAAATGTATAGCGCTAATGTTTAGCGCGCAAGATAAAAGTTAAAAATATTTTCGTCCCGCTCTAAATCGCTGTGGGAGGGGGCTTGCCCCCGATGGCGGTTTATCAGTCGACAAATTTTTGACCGAGCTGCCGCAATCGGGGGCAAGCCCCCTCCCTCATGACTTTGCTGTTTTCAGATCGCGCTTTGTAAGTTGCCGCGCAACGCGAGCAGATCCGCTTGCAGCTTGCGCAATTGGTCCAGCTCCAGACCGCTGGCGCCGAGAATGCATTGAGGGATCCCCATGGCCTTGGCTTGCAAGGCGCGGCCAGCATCGGTCAACTCCACCACCACCACGCGCTCGTCTTCGCGGCTGCGGGTGCGGCTGAGCAGACCTTCGGCTTCCAGACGCTTGAGCAGGGGAGTGAGGGAGCCGGGATCGGTCAACAGTCGGCTACTGATTTCGCCGACGGTTAAACCGTCCTCTTCCCACAACACCATCATGGCCAGGTACTGCGGGTAGGTCAGGCCCAGCGCTTGCAGCAGCGGCTTGTAGACCTTGGTCATCAGCAGTGAGGTGGAATGCAGGGCGAAACACAGCTGGTTGTCCAGCATCAGGGATTCGCAGGGGGCAGGGTTCTTGCTCATGGTGGCGCCTTAAAAACGTGTCTGCTCTGGAATCTAGCGGGCAAATCTTTAATGCGCCAGGTAATTCTGCCCTAACGGTCAGATCAAGCCGCTCTGCAGTGCCAGATCCCACGGTGGCACTGGGCTGAAACGCGTTTTCAAGTATTCGAGCAGCAGACGACTGCGGGCGTTGGGTTGTTGCTCCAGGCGCAAGGCGTAGATCCCGGTGGTTTCCGGACTGGGCAAACCGTTTTCGCAAAACAGCGGTAACAGTTCGCCGCGCACTAGGTACTCACTGGCCAACCATGTCGGCAGATGGGCGATACCCAGCCCGGCGAGCGCTCCGCAAAGCAAGGCTTCGGCGTTATTGGCGCTCATGCGGATGCGCTGCGGGCGGTAGGTGGCGCGGCGCCCATCCAGCTCGAAGCGCCAGGCAAACATAGGCGCCAGTCCGTCCCAGTCCAAGCCATCGTGGTCGCTCAGTTCCCGAGGATGGGTCGGCGTGCCGCGGCTTTTCAGATAGGCCGGGCTGGCGCAGGCGATGCGCACGATGCTGGCCAATGGGGTGGCGATCAGCCGCGTATCGACGATATGCCCGGCGCGCAACACCAGATCGACTTTGCCCAGGTGCGCGCCCTGCATGTCCACGAAGCTATCGATCAGATGCAGGTGCACATCCAGCCCGGGGTATACGTTGAGGAAGTCGGCAATCACCGGTGCCAGGTGGCGTCGCCCAAAAGCGGCCGGCGCATCCACCCGAATCAAGCCTTCCGGCGCATGGCTTAGGGACACCGCTTCGGCTCTTGCCAGTTGCAGCTCGCTGACAATTCGCCGCGCCCGTTCGGCAAAAGCCAGGCCCGCCGGTGTCGGCACCACCGCGTGGGTGCTGCGCTGGAACAGACGACTGCCCACCGAATTTTCCAGGCTGTCGATACGCCGGGCCACGGCCGACGGCGTCAGCGGATGGCGACGCGCCGCGGCGGAGAAGCTGCCGGTCTCCAATACGTCGAGAAACAGGCTCAGTTGGTCGGTCAAGATGTTCGGGTTCATGGCGGCTGCTTGTGCGAGATTGGCACAGCCATTGTGCGTTGCTGTGCGTTTCCGCGCCAGGCGCGACTGCGTAGCATGCGAGGTCTTGGGTTGGTGGAGTAATGCGCGGTGTTGGATTTAGCGATTTATCTGGTCTTGGGCGCAGCCCTCGGCACGGTCGGCGGGTTGTTCGGCATTGGCGGTGGGCTGATTGCTATCCCGGTGCTCGGCGTGCTGTTCGGCCTGGATCAACAGATTGCCCAGGGCACCGCGCTGGTCATGGTGGTGCCCAATGTGATGCTGGCGCTGTGGCGCTATCACCAGCGCAATCGCATCGAATTACGCCACGCCTTACCCTTGGGCGTAATGGGATTTATCTTCGCTTGGCTGGGATCGATCTGGGCGGTCGGCCTGGATGCCGGAGCGATGCGCATCGGCTTTATCGTGTTTTTGCTGGTGCTGTCGGCCTACAACCTGGTGCGAATGTTCACGCGCAACGCACCAGCCACGGCGCAGATGCGCTACGCCTGGCCTTGGCTTGGCGTGCTGGGCGCGGCTTCCGGGTCCATGGGGGGCTTGTTCGGAGTGGGCGGCGCCGTGGTCGCCACGCCAGTGCTGACCAGCGTGTTCGGCACCACGCAGGTGGTCGCCCAAGGATTGTCCCTGGCGCTGGCGCTGCCCAGCACTGGCGTGACCTTGGTGACCTACGCCTGGCACCACGAAGTGGACTGGATGATCGGCTTGCCGCTGGCCATCGGCGGCCTGCTCAGCATCAGTTGGGGCGTGAAGGTCGCCCATGCCATGCCGGAACGCCTGCTGCGCGGCCTGTTCTGCGCCTTCCTGGTGGTGTGCGCGGTGATGCTGACGTTTAAAGTCTGAAGCCCTCGCGGATGTAATCGGCCAGGCACTCGGTGATCGGCGAGGTCATGTTGGCGTTGCGTAACAGGTGCAGGTTCATCGACGGCAGCGGCGGGAAGCCTTCGTCGCTGCCGAGTACGCGCAGTTCCTCGGTCACCAGGCTTTCCATGCAGATCATCACCGCCAGCCCGGCATTCACTACCGCCTGGATCGCCGCGACGTTGGAGCTGTGATACGCCAGGCGGTAGTCCCGTCCGGCCGCCTCCAGCGCGGCGCAGGTCCATTGGGTATAGACGCAATCGGTGCCGGAGACCGCCAGCGGCAGCGCATCATGTTCGTCCACGCAAAAGCACGGCGATGCCGCCCACACCATGCGTTCGGTACGCAGCAGCTCGCCGATTTCATGGCCCGGCTCGCGGCTGACCACGGTCAATGCCAGGTCCCGGCGCTGCATCAACACCGTGGACGACTCGCAGTGCATCTCGATCTGGATCAACGGGTATGCCTTGGAAAACGGCTTGAGAATGCCCGGCAGGAAACGCATTACGTAGTCGTCCGGCGTGCCGATGCGCACCAGCCCCACCATATGCGGCTCGCGCAAGGTGTTGAACACTTCGCTGTGCAGCTTGAGGATGCGTCGCGCATACCCCAGCAACACCTGGCCCTCTGGCGTCAACCGCACTTGGCGGCCATCGCGCTCGAACAGTTTGCGCTGCAGCACGTCTTCCTCCAGGCGTTTCATCTGCATGCTCACCGCCGACTGCGTGCGGTTGACCAACTCTCCAGCGCGGGTGAACCCGCCGTGATCGGCGATGGCGACGAAGGTGCGCAGCACGTCCGTATCAATGCTTGGGTAACCGGACAATTGATCAATCTCCGAGATGGATTGCATAAGAAACATTCGTTGGATTGATCATAGGGCCAAGCACACACTGGCGTCATCCCCAAGGGAGGGTGACGAGATGAAAGGTCAGAAAGGTTTTGTGCTGTTGGCGAAACGCCCGTTTGCCGGGCTATTTCAGGTGATGAGCCGTTGGCAGGTACTGCATCAGGAGCGTCGGTTGCTGGCGAGCTTGAGCGATGACGCATTGAAGGACATCGGCCTCAACCGCGCCGATGTGGAGCGCGAGCGTCATCAGCATTTCTGGCAGGACCCGCTGCGAAAATAACCATGGATGCAGTAGGGTAGGCGGCGAGCCCTCACGGAGACTGCCATGCCTGCCGACCTGTGTTTCTCCCTCAAACAAGCGCGACGCCTGGCGCTGGCAGCCCAAGGGTTTTCCGGGCGTCAGCCGCCGGCGTTGGTCAAGGCCACCCATGTCAATCGCTTGATCGAGCGACTCGGGGTGTTGCAGATCGACTCGGTAAATGCGCTGGTGCGTTCCCATTACCTGCCGTTGTTTTCCAGGCTAGGCCAGTACTCACCGGCGTTGCTGGAGCACGCCGCCTGGAGCCAGGGGCGGCGACGGTCGCTGTTCGAATATTGGGGGCACGAAGCCTCATTGCTGCCCATGGCGTTGTATCCATTGCTGCGCTGGCGCATGGCACGGGCTCAGCAGGGGCAGGGCATTTATGCGCAGATGGCGCGCTTTGGCCGCGAACAGCAAGCCGTTATCCAGCGCGTGCTGAAGACGGTGGAACAACAGGGTGCGCTGGGTGCTGGCAGTCTGTCGACCCGCGAGGAGCGCGCCGGCCCGTGGTGGGACTGGAGTGACGAAAAGCACGCGCTGGAATGGCTGTTTGCTGCGGGCCTGGTCACCGTTGCCGGTCGGCGTGGGTTCGAGCGCCTCTACGATTTGCCTGAACGGGTGATCCCCGACGCCATCCTGAACACCCAGTTGAGTGAAGCCGAGGCGCAACGTGGCCTGTTGTTGCATAGCGCCACCGCGCTGGGGGTAGGTACTGAAAAAGACCTGCGCGATTACTTTCGTCTGGACCCCGTCGACAGCCGCATTCGCCTTGCCGAACTGGTGGAAGCGGGCCAGTTGCTCAGTTGTCGGGTGCAGGATTGGAAGCAACCGGCGTACTGCCTGCCAGCCCCAACCGTGCCGCGCAAAGTACCGGCCAGTGCCTTGCTGTCGCCGTTCGATTCGCTGATCTGGGAGCGCAGCCGCACCGAGCGTCTGTTCGACTTCCGCTACCGCTTGGAGATCTACACGCCGCAACATAAGCGCGTGTACGGCTACTACGTGCTGCCGTTTCTGCACAATGAACGCATCGCCGCGCGGGTTGACCTGCGCGCCGAACGCGCCCACTCACGCCTTGCGGTGCATGCGGTGCACGAAGAAGCGCCAGGTCTGGATGAGGAGGGGATGCGGGCGTTGGCGGTGAATTTGCGCCAGATGGCCGACTGGCTGGGGTTGCAGCAGGTACAGCTCAATTGCCAAAGGCCCAGTGCCGATCGATTGCGCAGCGCGATGATCGGCTTGGATGTTGGCCGTTAGGGCCTCATCGTGGGCAAGCCCACTCCCACATTGGAATGCAGGGTTCGATTGCAATGCATTCCCTGTGGGAGTGGGCTTGCCCACGAGGGCGTCAGCCCAGTCTCAGCGTTTGACCTGCTTCAACGTCTCGGCAATCAGAAACGCCAGCTCCAGCGACTGATCGGCATTCATCCGTGGGTCGCAGTGGGTGTGGTAGCGGTCCGACAAACCATCCTCGGTGATCGGCCGGGCGCCGCCGATGCATTCGGTGACGTTCTGCCCGGTCATCTCGATATGAATCCCGCCGGCATAGGTGCCCTCGGCCTGATGCACCTGGAAGAACGCCTTCACCTCCGCCAGGATCTGCGCAAAATCCCGGGTCTTGTAGCCGCTGCTGGCCTTGATGGTGTTGCCGTGCATCGGGTCGGAACTCCACAGCACTTGTTTGCCCTCGCGCTGCACGGCGCGGATCAGATTGGGCAGGTGGTCGCCGACCTTGCCGGCGCCCATGCGCGCAATCAGGTTGAGGCGGCCGGGGTCATTGTCCGGGTTGAGAATGTCGATCAGGCGGATCAGATCGTCCGGGTCCATGCTTGGGCCGACCTTGACACCGATCGGGTTGTTCACCCCGCGCAGGAACTCGACGTGGGCGCCGTCCAACTGACGGGTACGGTCGCCGATCCACAGCATATGGGCCGAGCAGTCGTAGTAATCGTTGGTCAGGCTGTCACGGCGAACGAAGGCTTGTTCGTAATTGAGCAGCAGCGCTTCGTGGGCGGTGAAGAAGCTGGTCTCGCGCAGTTGCGGCGAACTGTCCATGCCGCAGGCGCGCATGAACGCCAGGGTTTCGTCGATGCGGTCGGCCAGTTGGCTGTATTTGTCGGCCAGCGCGGAGTTGGCGATGAAGTCCAGGTTCCACTTGTGCACTTGGTGCAGGTCGGCAAACCCGCCCTGGGCGAAGGCGCGCAGCAGGTTGAGGGTGGCGGTGGACTGGTGGTAGGACTGCAGCAGCCGCTCCGGGTCCGGCACGCGGCTTTTCTCGTCGAAACCGATGCCGTTGACGATATCGCCTCGGTAGGCGGGCAGGGTGATGCCATCGATGGTTTCATCGTTGGCCGAGCGCGGCTTGGCGAATTGACCGGCCATACGCCCGACTTTCACCACCGGGCAACCGGCAGCGAAGGTCATCACGATGGCCATCTGCAGCAGCACCTTGAAGGTGTCGCGGATTTTCGCGGCGGAGAACTCGGCAAAACTTTCGGCGCAGTCACCGCCCTGCAACAGGAAGGCGCGGCCTTGGGTCACTTCGGCAAACTGACGGCGCAACTCGCGGGCTTCCCCGGCGAACACCAGCGGCGGATAGCTGGCCAGGCTTTGCTCCACTTGCAACAGGTGCGCTGCATCCGGGTACTGGGGTTGTTGCTGGATCGGCAGGGCGCGCCAGCTCTCGGGGCTCCACGGTTGGCTCATCTTGAACTCGATTGGCTGATTGACGGTCGGGCGCCAATGTTATCAGCAATTAGTGCGTGACCTGTTGCCGCCGGTTGGCCGACAATCGCGCCTTTGCCCAGCGGTAAACCCTTTAGGAGCAGTGATGACAGAGGAGCGTGTCGAGCGCGTGCTGGCCGAGGTCCATGATGACTTCGGCATGATCCGAGTGCTCGAAGTGGCCGACTACCGGTTTCTCGAATTCGGCGATGCCATCGAGCAAAGCTGTGTGTTCACCGCCGACCCGAGCTGGCTGGAGTACGACTACACCCGCGCCATGCTGATCGGCGCGTTGTGCCACGAGCAGCCCGAGAGCGCGCTGTTCCTTGGCCTGGGCGCCGGTACGCTGACCCAGGCATGCCTCAAGTTCCTGCCATTGGAGGATGTCGAAGCCATCGAACTGCGCCCCGACGTGCCGCGCCTGGCCATCGAATACATGGGCTTGGACGACGATCCGCGCCTGTATATCCGCATCGGCGATGCCCTGGAGTTGCTGGAAAGCGCCGAACCGGCCGATCTGGTGTTCGTCGACCTGTATACCGATGTGGGCCCCGGCGTCGGGCACCTGGCCTGGGCTTTCCTGGAGAACTGCCAGAAGAAACTCAACCCCGGCGGCTGGTTGGTAATCAACCAGTGGGCCACCGACGATGGCAAACCGTTGGGCGCGGCGTTGCTGCGCGGTTTGTATCACCGGCATTACTGGGAATTGCCGGTGAAGGAGGGCAACGTCATCCTGTTGGTGCCGTCGGAGTTGGATCAAGAGCTCGACCTGCACGCACTTTCGGCTCGTGCCGAAGCACTGGCAGCGCAACTGGGCTACTCGTTGCAGCCACTGATCAAGGCGATTAGGTCGGCCACTTAGTAGGCTGAGCGCGCCCGTCCGCGCTCTTGTGGGGGAAGGTGGCCCCGGTGGGGGATCATTCTCTTGCTGAATTCGTCCGGTAACGGGCAGGTTTCAAACCAAAGGGTCTTAAAAGTTAAGTGAAACGTTTAAGCGCGTTAGCCTGCGGGGCCGGGCCTTTGTAAAAACAAACCCGATCGATTTGGTTTTTAAAAGCGTTGCAGCCGCGCGTTTATCGGCGGCCGCCGATAAAAAAAGCTCCCTTTTTCGGCTATTTCCGGTATAGTGCGCGCCGGCCTTTAACCGGGCCGCGTTTAGGTAGCGCAATTCCCCGAAGTCAGCTTCGGCTGCACGTCCGCACAGCGGACTCTCCCTTGACGAATCTTTTTCATTCATTCGTTTTCGCAAATCCCCGCCGACAAAGCAGCCAGGGCGACTCTTGAGTCTCAACACGGCATGCGCAGCTTTGGAGCATGGGTCTTTGCGGATGCACTCAGAGGCAGACCCATGACCCAGGAAACCGGCGGCTTCGCCGCTTTTAATCTTAATCCGAACATTCTTGCAGCCGTCGCAGCGACCGGCTACGAAGAACCTTCGGCTATTCAGCAGCAATCGATCCCAATCATCATGGCCGGTAAGGACATGATTGGCCAGGCGCAAACCGGTACCGGTAAAACCGCCGCGTTTGCCCTGCCTATCCTGCATTGCATCGATCCTGCCAAGCGCGAACCGCAAGCCCTGATCCTGGCGCCAACCCGTGAGTTGGCGCTGCAAGTAGCAACCGCTTTTGAAACCTACGCCAAGCAAATGCCTGGTGTAACCGTTGTGGCCGTTTACGGCGGCGCGCCGATGGGCCCACAACTGAAAGCCATCCGTAATGGCGCACAGATCGTTGTCGCCACCCCGGGCCGTCTGTGCGACCACCTGCGTCGTGACGAGAAAGTCCTGTCGACCGTGAACCACTTGGTTCTCGACGAAGCTGACGAAATGTTGAAGCTGGGCTTCATGGACGATCTGGAAGTCATCTTCAAGGCTCTGCCAGCCACCCGTCAGACCGTACTGTTCTCGGCCACGCTGCCTCAGTCGATCCGTGCCATTGCCGAACGCCACCTGCGCGATCCGGAGCACGTGAAGATCCAGACCAAGACTCAGACTGTTACCGCGATCGAACAGGCTCACCTGTTGGTTCACGCTGACCAGAAGACCTCGGCTGTATTGAGCCTGCTGGAAGTCGAAGACTTCGACGCCCTGATCATGTTCGTGCGCACCAAGCAAGCGACCCTGGATCTGGCCAGTGCCCTGGAAGCCAAAGGCTACAAGGCCGCTGCGCTGAACGGTGACATCGCCCAGAACCAACGTGAGCGCGTGATCGACTCCCTCAAGGATGGCCGTCTGGACATCGTTGTGGCGACCGACGTTGCTGCTCGCGGCCTCGACGTTCCACGTATCACCCACGTGTTCAACGTTGACATGCCGTACGATCCGGAATCCTACGTTCACCGTATCGGCCGTACCGGCCGTGCCGGTCGCGAAGGTCGTGCCTTGCTGCTGGTGACGCCGCGTGAGCGCCGCATGCTGCAAGTGATCGAGCGTGTGACCGGTCAGAAGGTGGCCGAAGTACGCCTGCCGGATGCCCAGGCCGTTCTCGATGCCCGCATCAAGAAACTGACCAACAGCCTGGCACCCCTGGTGGCTGACGCTGAATCGACCCACGGCGACTTGCTGGACCGCCTGACCGCCGATATCGGTTGCACCCCGCGTGCTCTGGCCGCCGCACTGCTGCGCAAGGCCACCAACGGTCAGGCCCTGACCCTGGCCGCCATCGAGAAAGAACGCCCACTGGTTCCGAACAGCGCCCCGCGCGGTGATCGTCCAGAGCGTTCCGGCGACCGTCCGGACCGTGGTGATCGTGAGCGTCGCGCTCCGGTGCCATTGGCCGAAGGCCGTGCCCGTTGCCGTACCGCGCTGGGTGCGCGTGACGGTATCGCTGCCAAGAACCTGCTGGGCGCTATCCTCAACGAGGGTGGCCTGGCGCGTGAGGCTATCGGTCGCATTCAGGTCCGTGACAGCTTCTCCCTGGTGGAGCTGCCGGAAGACGGTCTGGAAAAACTGCTGGCCAAGCTGAAAGACACTCGCGTTGCCGGTAAGCAGCTGAAGCTGCGTCGCTACCGCGAAGATTGATCGGCCCTTGGGCTGATTGATCGAAAATAAAAAATCCCCGACTGGTTCGGGGATTTTTTTTGCCTGACTTTACGGTTAGTCGAATCGGTAGATGTCCATGCCGAGCGCGCCCATCGTGAAGCCTTGGTGCGCCACACCGAACGTGCCGCCGGCGCCACGCGCGAAGAACAACGGTAACAGGTGTTCGTCGCTCGGATGGCTGCGCACGGCATAGGGCGCCTGGCGACGGTAGTCATGCAGGGCCGCTTCATCATTGGCCGCCAGTTTATCCACCACCCAATCGCGGAACTCCCGCGCCCAGGGCTCGATACTCTCCGGTCCCGCGTGCCAGGCCAGTTCACCCAGGTTATGGGTGATGCTGCCGGAACCGATCAGCAGCACGCCTTGGCTGCGCAGGCCCGCAAGGGCGTGGCCAATGCGAGTTTGCAGGGCAGGGCCCATACGGCTGGGCAGGGAAACTTGCACCACGGGAATGTCGGCTGCCGGGTACATCAGCGAGAGCGGCACCCAAGTGCCATGATCAAAAGGGCGGCGCTCATCGACTCTCGCATTCAAGCCGTCGGCGTGGAGCAATGCGACAACTTCGCTGGCCAACTGCGGGTCCCCTGGCGCCGGGTACTGCACGGCGAACAGCTCGCGGGGAAAACCGCCGAAGTCGTGCCAGGTTTGCGGGGCGGCACTGCCGCTGACCAGTAATTCCTCGCTTTCCCAGTGGGCCGACACAACTACAATGGCCTTCGGTCTGGGCAATTGCGCGGCGAGGCGCTGCAGGGCAGGACCGCTGGCGCCAGGTTGCAGGGCCAGCATGGGCGAGCCATGGGAGATAAACAGGCTAGGGAGCATTTGAAGGGTCCTGAGCGTTAACATGGGCCCATCTTCAATCAGATCATTGATCTAAATCTAATATAAGTTTTAGCAGTATTTGATCGAATTTTTGGGGTGATCCATGGAACCTGAGTTTTGGCATGACCGTTGGGCGACCAACCAGATCGGCTTTCATCAGTCCGACATCAATCCTTATTTGCTGCGGCATTGGCCCTCACTGGCCCTAGCTCACGGTGCTCAGGTGTTGGTGCCGCTGTGCGGCAAGAGCCTGGACCTGATATGGCTGGCCAGTCTGGGGCATCGGGTGCTTGGGGTGGAGCTATCGGAACAGGCTGTGCAGACGTTCTTCAGTGAGCAGGGGCTGCACCCGCGAATTCATCAGCATGGTGCGTTCACGGTGTATCAGGCTGGGTTGATCGAGGTGTGGTGCGGTGACTTCTTTGCATTGGACGCCGAGGTGTTGGCCGACTGCGCTGCGTTGTATGACCGTGCCGCGTTGATCGCTTTGCCGCCGTTGATGCGGGCACGTTATGCAGCGCACTTGAATCGTTGCCTGCGTGCGGGCTGTGAGGGCCTGTTGATCACCTTGGATTACGACCAGGCGCTGAAAGCCGGTCCGCCCTTTGCGGTCACGCAGGATGAGGTGAGGGTGTTGCTCGCGTCGCACTGGACGCTGCAAGTGCTGGAGGAGCAAGACATTCTGGGCGAGAGCTGGAAATTCGTGCAGGACGGCGTGCCGCGCCTGGACGAACGCGCATACCGACTGACCAGGGTGTAAATCGCGCCCACTAAAAAGGGGCGATCAGATCGCCCCTTTTCGGTATTGCCGGTTGCCGTCAGCCGCGACGACGCAAGGCGTCGATGCGCTCTTCCAGCGGTGGGTGGCTCATAAACATGCGAGCCAGGCCCTGTTTGATGCCGCCGTTGATGCCGAAGGCGGTCAGGCTGTCCGGCATATGCACCGGCAGGCCCTGTTCGGAGCGCAGGTGTTGCAGCGCTGCGATCATCGCCCCGGTGCCGGCCAGGCGTGCACCGGCTTCGTCCGCGCGGAATTCGCGTTTGCGCGAGAACCACATCACGATGGCGCTGGCCAGGAAGCCGAGTACCACTTCCGCGAAGATGGTCGCCACGAAGTAGGCAATGCCACGGCCTTCTTCGTTCTTGAAGATCACCTTGTCGACGAAGTTACCGATGATCCGTGCGAAGAACATCACGAAGGTGTTCACCACGCCCTGGACCAGTGCAAGGGTGACCATGTCACCGTTGGCCACGTGGCCGATCTCGTGGGCCAGCACGGCCTTCACTTCATCGTACGAGAAGCGTTCGAGCATGCCCTGACTCACGGCAACGAGCGCGTCGTTCTTGTTCCAGCCGGTCGCGAAGGCGTTGGCTTCATAGGCCGGGAAAATTCCGACTTCAGGCATCTTGATGCCCGCCTCGCGGGACAGCTGTTCAACGGTTTGCAGTAACCATTGTTCGTGGCGGGTACGGGGCTGAGTGATGACCTGGGTGCTGGTACTCATCTTCGCCATCCACTTGGAGATGAACAGCGAGAAGAGCGAGCCGGCAAAACCAAAGACCGCACAGAAAATCAGCAGCTGATTGAGGTTCAGGTCAACCCCATTGGCCGCCATGAACCCGTTGAAGCCAAAAAGGCTCAGGGTGACGCTGGCAATCAGCACGACCGCCAGGTTAGTGGCCAAAAACAGCAGGATGCGCATCATGGTTGTAGAGTTCTCCTCATGCTTAATATGTTGCGTACTGCGGGGTATATAAGGTGCGTCATGGGGCTATTCAACCGAGCGACTATTTCAAACTGTGTCCTACAGCATGAATGTAGAGCCTTGAAGGGATTTTCCCACATGAAACACCGCTCGATATCTGTCCTTAGTTGCCGTATTTTCCCATGATTATAGGGGGATGGGGGCAAATGAGAGGTTAACGTAGTAAGTAGGGAGGGTGGCGGAATAGAAGTGTTGCCAGATGCTCGCTGTACGACCGGATCTCGGCCGTACAGCTACGTTTCACTACTGGCGATAAGACTTCAGGAAGTTGCCGATACGACCGATGGCCATCTCCAAGTCATCCACGCGCGGCAAGGTGACGACGCGGAAGTGATCCGGCCATGGCCAGTTGAATGCCGTGCCCTGTACGACCAGCAGTTTTTCCGATAGCAGCAGGTCGAGCACGAATTTCTCGTCGTTGAGAATCGGGCAGACTTTCGGATCGATCCGTGGGAAGGCGTACAGCGCGCCCATGGGTTTGACGCAACTGACGCCGGGGATGGCGTTGAGCAGCTCCCAGGTGCGGTTGCGCTGTTCCAGCAGCCGGCCTTGTGGCAGCACCAGGTCGTTGATGCTTTGATAGCCGCCCAGGGCGGTCTGGATCGCATGCTGGCTCGGTACGTTGGCACACAGGCGCATATTGGCCAGTATGTCGATGCCTTCAATGTAGCTCTGGGCGTTGTGCTTGGGGCCGGAGATGGCGATCCAACCGGAGCGGAAACCCGCCACGCGGTAGGACTTGGACAGGCCGTTGAAGGTCAAGCACAACAGGTCCGGCGCCAGGGAGGCGGTGCACACATGTACGGCATCGTCGTACAGGATCTTGTCGTAGATTTCGTCGGAGAACACCACCAGGTTGTGCTGGCGCGCCAGTTCGAGCATGCCCAGCAGCACTTCCTTGGAATACACCGCGCCGGTAGGGTTGTTCGGGTTGATGATCACCAGCGCCTTGGTGTTCGGGGTGATCTTGGCCTTGATGTCGGCCAGGTCCGGAAACCAGTCGGCGCCTTCGTCACACAGGTAGTGAACGGGGTGGCCGCCGGCCAGGGTCACGGCGGCGGTCCACAATGGGTAATCAGGCGCAGGTACCAGCACTTCGTCGCCGTTGTTGAGCAAGGCCTGCATGGACATCACGATCAGCTCGGACACGCCGTTGCCCAGGTAGATGTCCTCGATGCCAACGCCTTCCACCTGCTTCTGCTGGTAGTACTGCATCACCGCCTTGCGCGCGCTGAACAGGCCTTTGGAGTCGCTGTAGCCTTGGGCGGTGGGCAGGTTGCGGATCACGTCTTGGAGGATTTCGTCCGGCGCTTCGAAACCAAACGGCGCCGGGTTGCCAATGTTCAGCTTGAGGATGCGATGGCCTTCCTCTTCCAGGCGTTTGGCGTGCTTGAGCACTGGGCCGCGAATGTCGTAGCAGACGTTGGCGAGCTTGTTCGATTTGCTGACCTGCATGGCGATGTGATCCTGAAAATGAACGATCCAGACGGTGTGGGCACTACCGTACTGTGAAGGCTGCGAGGCCCGCACCCAGAAATACGTTTGAATGCCGGTAGCGCGGGTGCCAGACTGGCGTTTTGAAGAGGCGCAATCATACGTGCCGCCTGATCCATGGAAAAGACACAGATCAGGGTTTTTCAGTTGCCGAGGTGTACCGATGGATAAGTTGCAGAAAACCGTTGAAGAATGGAAAGCGATGCTCGATCCGGAGCAGTACAACGTATGTCGCCTCAAAGGTACCGAGCGACCTTTCAGCGGCAAGTACAACGACACCAAAACGGACGGCGTGTACCACTGCATTTGCTGCAATGAGCCGCTGTTCGATTCCAAGGCCAAGTTTGACTCGGGCTGCGGCTGGCCCAGCTTCTATGAGCCGATCGCCGACAGCGCCATGATCGAGATCCGGGACGTCAGCCACGGCATGATCCGTACCGAAGTCACCTGCGCCAAGTGCGATGCGCACCTGGGGCATGTGTTCCCCGATGGTCCGCCACCGACCGGTTTGCGCTACTGCATCAATTCGGTGTGCCTGGATCTGGTGCCTCGTTGAAGTGAGTAGGTAGCGCGTCGGGAGTGAGTGGCGAGATGGCTCGCTCCCAGTCATAAACGTGATCGAGCATGATCAATGCGCTCAATTAAGTTGTGTGCAATTGAATCGCTCGCTATGTTGTGGGCTCTTCCCCCGACACGAGGCACAGCCATGAGCGACAACCTGCTGAGTATTCCCTGCACCACCATCAAGGGTGAGCAAAAGACCTTGGCCGATTTCGCCGGCAAGGCCGTCCTGGTGGTCAACACCGCCAGCAAATGCGGCTTCACCCCGCAGTACAAGGGCCTTGAGCAACTCTGGCAACAGTACAAGGATCAGGGGCTGGTGGTATTGGGGTTCCCTTGCAACCAGTTCGGCAAGCAGGAGCCGGGTGACGAAGGGGCGATTTCAGAATTCTGTGAGCTGAACTACGGTGTCAGCTTTCCGCTGTTCAAGAAAATCGACGTCAATGGCAGCGATGCCCATCCTTTATTTGTGCAATTGAAACAGCAGGCCCCCGGTTTGCTGGGTTCCAAGGGCATCAAATGGAACTTCACCAAGTTCCTGATCGGTCGCAATGGTCAGGTGGTCAAGCGCTTCGGCCCGACCACCAAACCTCAGGACTTGACCCAAGAGATCGAAGCCCTGCTCAAATGACTAACCCACCCGTTGTGTCCCTGGCCCTGGACAACCAATTGTGTTTCAAGCTCTACGCGGCTTCGCGGGCGGTAACCCGTGCCTACAAGCCGATGCTGGATCCATTGGGCCTGACCTACCCGCAATACCTGGTGATGCTGGTGCTGTGGGAGTGGCATGACGCCCCTCCGGCGCAGCCTACGGTCAAGGCGCTGGGGGACCGTCTGATGCTCGACTCGGGCACCCTCACGCCGTTGCTCAAACGTCTTGAACAACTGGCTTGGGTGCAGCGTCAGCGCAGTACCAGGGATGAGCGGGAAGTGCATTTGAGCTTGAGTGAGGCCGGCGTGCATCTGCGCGAGCGGACTTACCAGATGAAGACGCGACTGTTGTGCGACAGCGGCATCGACCTGAACCAGGCGGACGACCTGCGCGATGGCCTGGACCAATTGCTGGGGCAGATCAGAGCGCTGTCGTCTTCGGCACCCACAGATCCAGCAGGGCATTGAGTTCTTCGCGACGGAAAGGCTTGGCCAGGTAGTCGTTCATCCCGGCGGCGCGGCAGCGTTCGCGTTCTTCTGACATAGCATTGGCGGTCAACGCTACGATCGGCAGGTCCGGCCAGCGTCCACTGCTGCGTATCTGCCGACTGGCCTCGTAGCCATCCATCACCGGCATATTGCAATCCATCAGCACCATGTCGAAGTGTTGCTCTTCCAGGCACTTAAGCGCTTCGCCACCATGGCCGGCCACGACCACATCACAGCCCAGCTTGCTGAGCATGCCCTTGGCCACCAGTTGGTTGACCGGATTGTCCTCCACCAACAGGATGCGCGCGCGGTGCGCTACAGGCGCGGCTTCCACTTGGATCGGATCGAGGATCAGGTGCCCATCGCTGCGCAAGGTGCGTCGCAGAATCTGATACAGCGCGTTGCGGCTCAAGGGGCGGGCCTGTTGCTGCAACGGCGCGAGTGCGGCCACTTCTTCGCTGGGCATAAAGTTGCCGTACGCCGTTACCACCAGAATCGGTGCGGTAATGCCCGGCCGCAGTCGGAACAGGCACTCCGGGCAGTCAGTGATCAGCAGGTCCGGGGTTTCTCCGCTCAAATCATGGTCCTGGGCGTAACAGCGCGGCGTCAGCCCCCAGTAGGGCAGGAGCGTGGTCAGCAGTTCTGTGAGGCCGCTGCTGGCGTTGGTGATGGCGATTACGTCACCGCTGAGCGGCGGCGGCTGCACCGCCGGCAAATGTGCCGGCAGCGGCAGCTCGGCGCAGAATTGGCTGCCAAAGCCGACCTCCGAGCTGATGCTCAAGCGCCCCTGCATGGCTTCACACAGGTTTCGCGTCAGTGCCAGGCCCAGGCCCGTACCGCCAAACTGGCGAGTGATGCCGGCGCCGGCCTGGGTAAACGGTTGGAAAATTTTTACCTGAGCTTCCTGCGCGATGCCGATGCCGGTGTCGCAGACTTCAATGTGGACCTTGCCCTCCTGAACGCTGAGACGCACATCTACGCGCCCGAAGCGGGTGAACTTGAGGGCGTTGGACAGCAAGTTGCTGACGATCTGCCGCACGCGCGTCGGGTCGCCCAGCACTTGGGCCGGAAACCTCGGGTCGATCAGGCAGGTCAGCTCCACGCTTGGCGCGGCGTTCTGCGACAGCAGGTTGGCGGTGTCTTCCACCAGCGCGCCCAAATCGAATGGAATGCGCTCCAGTTCCAACTGGCCGGCATCGAATTTGGACAGGTCGAGGATATCGTTGAGCAACTCCACCAGCACTTTGCCCGAATCGTGGGCGATGGACAGTTGCTGACGTTGCTCGGCGTTCAAGCTGCTGTCCAGCGACAGCGCGATCATGCCCAGCAAGCCGTTGAGCGGGGTGCGGATCTCGTGGCTCATGTTCGCCAGGAACGCCGCGCGGGCCTGAGCCATGCCCAGGGCATGCATTTTGGCCGCCTCCAACTCGTCGTTGGACTGGCTCAGCCGCTGGTTACTGGCCTTGAGTTCCAGGGTACGAGCGGAGACGATATCTTCCAGTTGGCCCAGGTATTCGGTCAGCCGGTCTTCGGCGTGGCGGCGCTGCTGGATTTCAGTCTGCATGTTTTCGAATTGCTGGTTGGCCACGGTGACCAGTACGCCGATTTCGTCATTTTCGTGCCCGGGCGGGCAGTCCAGACGCGTGTGTTTGCGCGTGCTCAATTCACCAATGATGCGTACCAGTGGTTTGGTCAGCATCACATAGAACAGCCCCAACAGGATGCCGGTCAGCAGCAGGCTGCGCACAAAGCCATTGAGCAGTGTGATCTCGGCGCGCCGCAGGAAGCGGCTGCCGAAAGCGTAGGTATCGACGTCCAGACGCAGCACACCCAGTGAGTCGTTGGGCATATGGCTCAGGTAGAGCCGGTCCTCAAATTGGCGATTGGCGCCAAACATCAGGTCGCTGAGGGCGCGGTAGGTGCTTTCCTTGCGCGGCCGTTTTACATCGGCCAGCACCAGGCCGTTGTTGTCGATCAACTGCGCGCGAATGATGGCGGGGGAGTGCAGCAGGCCCAAGGTCAGTTCCTGCGCCAGCTCGGCGTCGATGTTGTAGGCAATACGCGATGCCGGGTTATGGCTGATTTCGATCAGCGAGCGAATTTCACGGTTGATGGATGCGTCTTCGCTGGCATAATCAATGCCGATTTGGATCAGACTGAGCAAGGTTCCCAAGACGAAACCGACCAGCACAGTCAATCGGGCTTGTTTATAAGACAAGCGGTGGGCGAACTTGATATCCATCGAGTGTTGAACCACTTCACGTTTCCCTTCGCCCGGCAAGCATAGCTGAACATCCACAGGCTCTGGCCTGCCCGGCATAAATCGTTTTATACGCAGCCCCTTGCGGTCTGTCGCAGGGTTGCCAATACGCCATCTTTTGCAAGAACTTGCCAGAGGAATAATCGTGGATTCTCGATTGAATGCCTTTCTTGAGCGGGCCGATGCAGTACTTGCCCGCCTGGAACCCCTGCTGCCAGCGCCCCGACAGGCCATCGACTGGAACCAGTGCCTGGCCGCGCGCTGGCAACGCGAGGGGCGCACCGGGTTTCTGTTGCCGCTGGAGGTCAGTCTGGACATGCGCCTGTCCGACTTGATCGGCGTCGACAAGCAGCGCGAGCAACTGGCGCGCAATACTCAGCAGTTTCTCGACGGCCTGCCCGCCAACCATGCGCTGCTGTGGGGTTCGCGCGGCACCGGCAAGTCGTCCATGGTGCGTGCCCTGCTGGCCCAGCATGCCAACGCCGGTTTGCGCCTGATCGAAATCGAGCGTGATCACTTGGCCGATCTGCCACGTGTAGTCGAGCAACTGCTCAAACTGCCGCAGCGCTTTATCCTGTTCTGTGATGATCTGTCGTTCGAGGCCGGAGAGGGCGACTACCGCGTGCTTAAAAGCGTGCTGGACGGTTCCCTGGAACAGGCGCCGGAAAATGTGCTGCTCTATGCCACCTCCAACCGTCGCCATTTGGTGCCGGAAAACCAGAGCGACAACGATAACTGGAAGCGCGTGGACGGCGAACTGCACCCCAGCGAAGCCGTGGAGGACAAGATTGCCTTGTCCGACCGCTTTGGCTTGTGGCTGTCGTTCTACCCGTTCACCCAGGAACATTTCCTGGATGTGGTGGAGCATTGGATCGGCGAACTGGCCAGCAAAGCCGGTTTGCAATGGCAGCGTGACGAAGCGCTCGATATTCTCGCCGTGCGCTGGGCCACCGGGCGCGGCAACCGCAACGGACGTTGCGCGTATCAATTCGCCCGTTACTGGGTGGGCCTCAAATTGTTGGAGCGTCAACCATGATCGATTTGCAACACGCCGGTACTGGCCTGGATGGCTATGCCATGCTCTGCGCGCAGCTGGAGTCGCTGTTAGCCGATGAGCGCGACTTTATCGCCAACAGTGCCCAGTTTTCTGCGTTCCTGTTCAACCAACTGGATGACTTGAACTGGGCTGGTTTTTACCTCAATCGCAATGAAGAACTGGTGCTCGGCCCGTTCCAGGGGCAGATCGCCTGTGTGCGTATTCCGTTCGGGAAGGGCGTCTGCGGTGCAGCAGCAGCCTCGCGCCAAACCCAGCGCGTCGAGGATGTGCATGCCTTCCCTGGGCATATTGCCTGTGACAGCGCCTCCAACAGTGAGCTGGTGGTCCCGCTGGTCAAGAACGGCCAATTGATTGGTGTTCTTGACCTCGACAGCCCTTTGATGGCCCGTTTTACCCAACAGGACCAGCAGGGCATCGAGCAATTGGCGGCGATTTTTCTGCGCTTGACCGACTGCTGATGCCAGAGGGGCGAACCCGCCCCCTTATGGGTTATCCAGCGCGTGAAGCTGCACCTGCAGCATCCTCTCCAACTCCAGCATCAGCTTTGCGAGGGCCTTCACACCGGCGTCGATCGAAGACCGATCATCATCGCGGCCGCAGGCCTGTTCGAGGGTTTCACACTGTGACGCCAGCGCATTGGCCTGAACGATGCGGGCGGCGCCCTTGATCTTGTGGGCCTGTTCGGTGATCTGCTCATAGGAGGCCTGCGCGTTCATCAGGGCGATCAGCTCCTGACGGTCCTGGCGGCTGCTGTTGAGCAGTTCTTCCAGCAGGCGTCGGCTCATCTGTGGATCGCCGCCGGTCAGGGCCTCGAAATTACCGAGGTCTAGGATCTGGTCGGCAGGGTGCGTGCCGATCTGCGCCAAATGCCGTTCCAGAGCCGTGAGGCTGATGGGCTTGAACAGGCAATCGTTCATGCCTGCCTGTGCGCAACGTTGCTTCTCCTCGGGTTGGGCGTTGGCGGTAAAGCCCAGTACCACACAGGGCGTCAGGCCTTCACGCTGTTCGTACTCGCGGATCGAACGACTCAGTTCATAGCCATTCATGATGGGCATATTGCAGTCGGCGATCACCAGGTCGAAACGCTCCTGACGCCAGGCCTGGAAACCCGCCGCGCCGTTTTGCGCTGCGGTGAACTGATGGCCTAGATAGCCGAGTTGCTGGCACATCAACAGGCGGTTCGCCGGATGATCGTCCACCACCAGCACATTGAGCACTGGCGCGGTGGTCGGCCTTTCGGGTTGGTGTTCGTCCTCGGCCAGCTCAGGCTGCAGGCGTGTCATCTTGAGGTTCACATGCACCTGGGTGCCGACCATGGGCACGCTGCTCAGGCTCAATTGCCCGCCCATCATGGCGCACAGGCTGCGGCAGATCACCAAACCCAGGCCGGCGCCGCTCCTGGCCAGTTGCCCAGAGTTGTCGGCTTGGGCAAAGGGTTCGAACAAGCGCATCTGATCGTCGCGGCTGATGCCGATGCCGGTGTCTTCCACTACCAGTTTCATCTCGACTTGCTGGGCAAGATCGGTGGGCAGCACGTCCACCTTGATTTTGACCTGACCGCGCTCGGTGAACTTGATCGCGTTACTGATCAGGTTCGACAGCACCTGCTTGAAGCGCAGCGGGTCGATCAACACTTCGGTGTCGTCCAGGTCAGTTTTGAACTCCAGTATCAGGCTGAGGGTTTTCTGGCGGGCCAGGCCGTCGAACACACGTACCACCGATTCGATCACTTCCCGCAGGTTCACACGTTCCGGCGCCAGGCTCAGGCGGCCGGATTCGATCCGCGCGATATCGAGGATGTCGCCGATCAGCTCCAGCAGGTCCTTGGCCGAGTTATAGGCCACTTCGATGGCTGGGCGGTCGAGGTGGCCCTGGTCCGCGCGCTTGAGCGTCAATTCGAGCATGCCGATCACTGCGTTCATGGGCGTTCGGATTTCATGGCTCATGGTCGCCAGGAACGTACTTTTGGCGCGATTGGCCTCGTCCGCACGTTCTTTGGCGGCACGCAGTTCGTCGAACAATTGGCGTCGCTCGCTGATGTCGATCCAGCCGCCGATGATGCCCTGGACTTCGCCGACGGAATCGCGATACGGCAAGATCCAGTGATAGATCGTGAGTTTTTTACCGCGTATGTGCAGGGCGCGATCCAGGATCAGCGGGTTGCCCTCAGCCACCACACGCTGATAATCGGCGTGGTATTGCGCGGCCTCTTCCGCCATGGCGGTGCTGATCTGCATCGCACTCCTGCCGATCACCTCTTCGCGCTTGACGTCGAACGCCTGCAGGTAGCTGTCGTTGCAGGTCTGCAGCAGGCCCTTGCGGTCGCGCACGTAAATTGGGTGCGGCGTTTCGTTGACCAGGGCGCGCATGAATTCGAACTGGTCATTGAGAGCGCGCTCAGCCATTTTGCGGTGCTTGATCTGGCGCTGCATGTAGGCGTTCCAGGTCAGGGAAATCAGCAGCAACAGGCCGGTGCCGATGATGATGCGCGCAATCAATTGATGATAATTGCGCCAGTAGCTGTCGGAGGCGGCGGTATAGCCGCGCCAGCGACTGTTGATCACCCCCAGCTCGTCCGGAGCGATGCTGAGCAGAGCCTTGTCGAGAATCGAGCTGAGTTCGGTGGCCCCCCGGGACGTTGCCAAGGCAAAGGTGGCCGGCGTGGTGCCAATGCTGAAACTGGTCTGGACCTTATCTTGGAATATCGGTGAAGACAGGAAATAGTTGGCGACCACCAGGGTATTGACCGCACCCTCCACATGGCCTTGTGCAAGGAGTTCGGTTGCCTTGAACGTGTCCCCCGTTTCTACCAGTTGAATCTGCGGAAAGTGCTCGCGCAGGAATTTGATCGGCGGGCTGCCTTGAGTTACCGCCACGCGTTTGCCAGCCATTTGCTCCAGACTGGTGGGCGCCTGGTCTTCCTTGCGCGTCAACATGACGTAGGAGTTTTCCAGGTAGGGGCGGGTAAAGTTCAACTGTCCTTCGCGTTGCAGGCTGGGGGCGATCGCGCCGATGACATCTGCTTCGCCGGCCTCCACCTGCTCGATCATCTCGTTCACATTGCGTCCGCGCTGGATCTCGAAGCGTAAGCCGGTGCGCAGGCGAATCAGTTCCAGCAGGTCGGCGGTGATGCCGCGGAAGTTGCCGTCT
Source organism: Pseudomonas sp. ARP3 (assembly GCF_001029595.1). Lineage (NCBI taxonomy): Bacteria > Pseudomonadati > Pseudomonadota > Gammaproteobacteria > Pseudomonadales > Pseudomonadaceae > Pseudomonas > Pseudomonas sp. ARP3. The sequence continues at coordinate 120,236 of NZ_LEKF01000012.1, read as the reverse complement.
GCATCGAAGAATGTCAGCGGTGCGAAGGTTTCGTTCGCGATGACTTTGACCACTGGGTTGTCTTTCAGCCAACGCTCCTCGCGCGGGGTCAGTTGCAGCTTCTGATCGGTCAACAGAATGTCACTGCCGGCACTCCAGCGCTTGGCAATGGTTTCTCGCTCGGAGATGGGCACAGCCATCAGGACGGAGTCGACGATGCTCAGCAGGATGTGCTGGTGCTGCGGCAGGGCAAAGCTGAAGCCGTAGGCTTCGTGCTTACCGAAATTGGCCATGCGCACGTTCTTCAGGTAGCCCTTGTTGATCAGGTAATGGGTGGAAATGGTATCGCCGAGAAACACGTCCGCCTGTTCGAACGCCACTGCATTCAACGCATTCTGGTAAGAGGGATAGGCGCGGATGACCGCGTTGGGGTAGAGCTTTTCCACTTCGCTCAGAGGCAAGTAGTGATAGACCAGGGCCAGGCGCATCCCCGCCAAGCCCTCGCTGAGGCTGCGCGTTTCGCCCTCGCGGGTGACCAGCACCGGTTGATCCACCGCGTAGGGTTCTGACAGGGTGAGGTTGGGGTTGGCGGCTTCGAACCCGTTGGAAGAGCCCAGCAAGTCGATCTCCCCGGACTCAAGGGCGCGAATGGCCGCCTCTCGGGAGGGGTAGCGCACCACTTTGATCGGCAATGCCAGCGCCTTGGCCAGCAGCCCGGCGTAGTCGGCGGTGAGGCCCTCGTAATCGCGGCCGCTGGAGGTGAGATCAAAAGGGGGGTAGTCAGGGGCCGCAGTGCCCAGTACCAGTTCGCGTTTGTTCTGCAGCCATTGGCGTTGAGCCTTGTTCAGGTGGGTTTCCAGTTGTACCGAGCCTGCACGACTCAATAAATTGAAATATTCCGGGCCCGTTGGAGGGGCGGCAGGCACGGCAATGCTGAAGCACAAACCGGCACTCAATAAAATCAGATAGTCCTTTATACGCCTGGGCATCCGCTTTCTCACACTAGCGCGTTTCGTTTTGCCATCTCGATAAGTTCTACCAAGGATTTGGCTTGAAGTTTTTGCATGAGCCGCTTTTTATAGGTGCTTACTGTTTTGTTACTCAAGAACATACCTTTGGCGATTTCCTTGTTAGTCCGCCCTTGTGCAAAAAGTTGCAATACCATCAGTTCGCGATCGTTTACCGCTTTGAATAGTTCAAGTTCCTTTGAAACCGTGGTGTCCGCCCCATTGGCATTCAAAGCCTGGCTGGGAAAGTAGTTGTAACCTGATAACACGGCACGGATGGCGCTGAGCAACTCGCTCAGATCCCCTTCTTTGCACACATAGCCATCGGCGCCCGAGCGCATGCAGCGGGTGGCGAACAGGGTTGGAGATTGAGCCGTCAGCACCAAGGTCTTCATTGAAGTGTTCATGGCATTGAAGCGGCAGAGCACTTCAAGCCCGTCGAGTTTTGGAATGCTGATATCCAGAATGATCAGGTCCGGTTGGCACTCACGGACCATTTGTATGGCGTCGCATCCATTATCGGTTTCGCCCACTACTTTGTAGCCCTCGTGCTCCAACAACATTCGGATGGCGAGCCTTATAACCGGATGATCATCAATTATAAAAACGGTGTTCATGTTTACGTTTCCGTGCAAGTGCAAATAAAGCGGGCACATTAGCTCAGAAGCGGATGCAGGAGCATGAAGTGGAGGGGGAGCAAATATAAAACAGGAAAGTTCCTACATCAAAAAAGGTAAAAGCCTACTGGTTGCTAAGGATTTGTGAAGCGAGATGACAACGTTTCGCTGTTATTTCGGTTTAATCCGGGCACCAGGTGATTAGAAGGAGCAGGTGCCATGATCTTGGTCGGTCTACAGGGTTGCAAGACTTGTTTTTATAAGGCGGGTAATGGAAAGAGCAACTGTGAAAGTTCTTCTTTGTTCAATGGCTTTGACAAGTAACCGAGCATGGGCAAACCACGCTCCAGTGCCTGAACATGCAACGCCGACAGCTCTGCGATGGGCAGCCCGCTGAGCAGGATGGCGGCGTTGATAAAGCGTTGACGGCTGGCGATTTCAATCAGCTCCAGCCCCGGTAGATCGGGTAGGCATTGATCACACAGAAGGATGTCGAAAGGCATGTGCGCCTGGGTCATCAGATGGACGGCCTGCGCGGCGTTTTCGCATGGTGTCAGCCGCTCGAAGCCGAAGCTGCGAAGCAGACACTGAGTGGCGAGCAGTTGAAAAGGATGATCCTCCACCAACAGGATGCAAAGAGGGTTACTGGGCATAAAAAGTACACGATGAGTCAAGCGTCGAAGGGGGGCATGTAGGAGCTGTTCGATGACTGTGCCCGGAGCGGGCGCGATTATTCCCCGTGTATCTGTGCGAATTCGATCAGGCCGCTCTGTTCCGTGTGTAGGCAGATTCTGCTCAATCGGCAGGCGGCTTGATCGGGCGGTTATTGAGGGCTGGAGCGACCGGTCATCTCTCGTGCCATTTCAGTGGCATAGCTGTCGGTCATGCCGGCGATGAAGTCGATCATGCGCAGGAACGACGTGTGCAGCGGCCATGCCGGGTCCGGTGCGTTGTTGCCGAGCAAATCGAGAATGCGCCGGTTCTTGAAGGACGGCGTGCGCCCGCCATGTTGCTCCAGTGCGGCGCCGCAGAACGCATTCAGGAGAATTTCCAGGGTGGTGTAAGCGCCGATTTCGTGCAGCGTCTTGCGCTTGTCCTGGAAGATTTTCTTGCGCGCCATGTCTTTGGCGTCCAACACACAGCGTTTGGCCGGACCGTGCATATGTTCGACCAGATCGCCGGGCAGGGTGCCGGCCAGCAAAGCATCCTGCTGATCGACGAACGCGCGCGCCGCGGCGTTGGTCAGGTGCTCGATGGCCTTGCCGCGCAGGATCGCCAGTTTGCGCCGGCGTGAGTCCTGCGGCCCCAATTGACGGTAGGTTTGCGGCAGGTCGTCGCCAACCAAATCGAGCAGCAACGACTCGACTTCGGCGTACTCCAGCAAGTCCATTTCCAGGCCGTCTTCCAGGTCGATCAAGGCGTAGCAGATGTCATCCGCGGCCTCCATCAGATAAACCAGCGGGTGACGCGCCCACCGTTGGTCCTCCAGTTGCGGCAGTCCGAGTTTGTGGGCGATCTGTTCCAGAATCGGCAACTCGCTCTGGTAGCAGCCGAACTTGTGCTTCTTGTAGCCCAGGGAGTCGGCGTGGCGGGCGGTCCAGGGGTATTTGAGGTAGGTGCCTAGGGTGGCGTACGTCAGCCGAGTGCCGCCGTCGAACTGGTGGTATTCCAATTGAGTGAGCACGCGGAAGCCTTGGGCATTGCCTTCGAAGTTGAGGAAGTCATTGCGCTCGGCGCTGCTCATGTCGTCCAGCCAGCCGCGGCCGGCCGCTTGTTGAAACCAGTGGCGGATAGCGTCTTCGCCTGAGTGCCCGAACGGCGGGTTACCGATGTCATGGGCCAGGCAGGCCGACTGCACCACCATGCCCAGGTCGCTGGGATCGCACCAGTCGGGCAGGGCGCTGCGCAGGGTCTCGCCCACGCGCATACCCAGGGAGCGGCCGACGCAGCTGACTTCCAGCGAGTGGGTCAAACGGGTGTGGATATGGTCGTTGCTCGACACGGGATGCACTTGCGTCTTGCGACCCAGGCGACGAAACGCGCCGGAGAAAATAATGCGGTCGTGATCTTTATGGAACGGGCTGCGGCCCAATTCTTCCGGGCTGTGCAGTGGTTTTCCAAGACGTTCGCGGGTCAGCAGGGTGGGCCAATCCAAGGCGGGTACTCTCCGTGCGGTGAATGACCCGCCCAGCTTCCCGGTTCCGCCGCGGCGGGGCAAGCGAAAATCTACAGGCCGGCGGCGTCGATATCGATTAACAGTAAGCGCTGACCGTTATCAAAGAATTGTCCGGCGGTGAGGCAGTACTGGTTGGTGGTGGCATCGCGGTAGGTCGAAGACAGCGTCAAGCGGCGCTCCTCCCAACCTTCGGCGAGCAGATGATAAAAGTACGGCCGCCACGACCAGTTGTGGCCAAGGTAGCGGCTATCACTCTGCCAGGCGTCCTGGCGCCACTCGAAATTGGGCGTCAGTTGGGTGCCGTGGCGGTCGCACTGATAAAAGCGCAGCAGCCAGGGGAATGCGGGCAATTGCGGTAACTGGCTCAACGGTGCCTTGGCCTGGGCCCAGCTTTGCAGGATGCTCATCAGCTCGGCCATTTGCTGGCGCAACTGCATGATGCGCCCGCGTTCCGCCAGTTTCTGTTGGACGTAAGCGGTGCGCAGTTGAGCAAAGCGTGGCACGAAGGCGTCGGTGGCGAACCAGTCCAACTGGGCTTGGGCAAACAAGTAACCTTGTACGTACCGGGCGCCGCACTCCAGGGCGAAGTTCAGTTGCGCTTCAGTTTCCACGCCTTCGGCGATGATCCAGCAACCGGTCTTTTCCGCCATTTGTGCCAACGCGCGCACCACCTCGCTGCTTGGCCCGCCGCGCGCGGCCTCCTGAAACAGACGCATGTCTAGTTTGAGAATGTCCGGTTGCAACGCGAGCACCCGGTCCAGCTGGGAATAGCCGGCGCCGAAGTCATCGATGGCGATCCGCGCGCCCGCCTCACGGTAGCGCGCCACAACCTCTGCCAGGCGCCTGATGTCGCCCCCCAGTTCGGTGATCTCGAACACGATGCGCTGCGGGTCCACGCCGTGGCTGTGGATCTGTTTCAGGCTCGGCAACGGCTGGCCCGGACGCAGGCGGTTGATCCAGCGCGGTGAGATGTTCAGGCTCAGGAACCAGTCTTCAGGCGCCTCATGCAGCCGGCTCAGGGCGTTATCGCGCAGCTGCCGGTCGAGTCGTCGCAGAGCTACGCCGGAGGTACGCGGGTCGGCGAACAGCGGGCCTACGGACTGCAGGCGACCGTCAGCCAGGCGCAGGCGACCCAAGGCTTCCACGCCGGCAATGCGGCCGGTGGCGGTATCGATGAAAGGCTGGAAGCAGGCGAGCGGTTGCCCGTCGATCACAAGGCCTCCTTAAGAGAGGTGGCGAAAAAAAGGCCCGCCCCTCGTGAACAAGAGGCCGGGCCGATTCTGTTAGCAAGAATGCAGCCAGCGAGGGCCGGCGCAGCTCAGTCTTTGCGCGAACGCCCTTGCATGGCCAGTTTGATCAACGGGATCAAACCCGCACCCAGGCGCACCAGACGCGTCACGCTGCTGATACTGCCGCCCTTGGCGCCCTTGCCAGTGAGGAAGCCCATCAGCGTCACCGCCGCCACGCCCCACAGCGGCGCGTGCTTGATGCCCAGGTTCTCCTGCCAGTTATGCCGCATGTCGCGCATCTTATGCAGGGGCGTGAGCAACTGCTGGGATTCGTGGCGGATTTCCTGGCGGTGCATTTCCATGCGCAGGCGGATCAAGGCCTTGCGCATTTCTCGCCGGGTGGTGGATTGCGGAACTTCAGTCAGGCTCATGGCAGCAGGCGCTCCCGGTCATTGGCCAACTCTTCGAGGGTGGCATGGAACGGTGTGGATTCATCGAACACCGCGGCTTTCAAGCGTACCCCGCAGAACGCGGCGGCCAGGCTATAAAACACGCAGAGGCAGATGATCCCTGTCAGGCGGTAGCCGGTGTCCCACACCAGAATCATCACCAGAGTCGACAACCCCACCAGCAACAGCAAAGCGAACACCAGGGCAAGGCCTGCGAACAGCAGCAGGCTGACGGTGCGGGCTTTCTGTTCCTGCAACTCGATGCCGAACAGTTCGACGTGGCTGTGCAGCAAGCCTAGAACGGCAGCGCCCAGGCGTCGTGAGGTAGAACTTGCGCCCGTAGACGAGCCACTTTCGCCGATAGACATAATTTAGCGCCTTGTAGCCAGCAGACCGATCAGAAAGCCCACGCCGGCGGCAATACCGATGGACTGCCAAGGGTTGGCCTGCACGTAATCTTCCGTTGCGGTGACCGCCGCCTGGCCGCGTTCGCGCAGGGAGTCTTCGGTCAATTGCAGGGTTTCACGGGCCTTGAGCAGGCTCTCGTGAATCTTGCTGCGCAGTTCATCGGCCTGGTCGCCGGCGAGGATAGCGGTGTCGTCCAGCAACTTTTCGGTGTCGCTGACCAGGGTTTGAAAATCCGCCATCAGTATTTCTTGAGCAGTCTTTGCAGTGGTTCTGGCCATGGGTATCTCCGTGATTGGCTGATCGGTGCGTGTGGTTTCGAGTCACCGGCGTCGGTGAAGGTTCATTGCGATTGCCTGGTACAGCTTTTGCTTTGGCTTGGTGCGCGGGCCCCACGGCCTGCGCTGAATCCGGGCGGTCGAGGCCAATGCCTTGAAAAACCTTACCCTAAAACACTTAAACCCGCGGAAAAACCCTGTCGGCAACGGCCTATTGTGATGTTCGCTGCGCTAAAGCGGTTCATGCCCCCAACAGAGGGGTGGTTCCGCCGGTTCCAATTTAGTGCGCGGATTTCTGGCTTGAACCGCTTTGGTGCTTTTTGCCCTGACTACAGGCCTGCCAGCTTCCATGGACACTCTACAAAGTGCGGTGGACACCCTCGTCCATAGCTCCAACACCCTGTTTATTCTGATCGGCGCGGTCATGGTCCTGGCCATGCACGCCGGCTTCGCGTTTCTGGAAGTCGGTACGGTGCGTCAGAAAAACCAGGTCAACGCGCTGTCGAAGATCCTCAGCGATTTCGCGATCTCGACCCTGGCTTACTTCTTTATAGGCTATTGGATCTCCTACGGCGTGAGCTTTATGCAGCCGGCGGCGGTGATCAGTGCCGATCATGGCTACGGTCTGGTGAAGTTCTTCTTCCTGCTGACATTCGCCGCGGCAATTCCGGCGATCATCTCCGGGGGCATTGCCGAGCGTGCGAAATTCGCGCCGCAGTTGTGCGCCACCGCGTTGATCGTGGCCTTCATTTACCCATTTTTCGAAGGGTTGGTGTGGAACGGTAATTTCGGTCTGCAGGCCTGGTTGCTCAGCACTTTCGGTGCCGGTTTCCATGACTTTGCCGGCTCGGTGGTGGTGCATGCCATGGGCGGTTGGCTGGCGCTGGCGGCGGTGTTGCTGCTGGGCCCGCGCAACGGTCGCTATCGCGAGGGGCGGCTGGTGGCGTTCGCGCCGTCGAGCATTCCGTTCCTGGCGCTGGGTTCGTGGATTCTCATCGTCGGCTGGTTTGGCTTTAACGTGATGAGCGCGCAGACCCTTAACGGCGTCAGCGGTCTGGTGGCGGTCAACTCGCTGATGGCGATGGTCGGCGGCACCGTGGCTGCCCTGGTGATCGGTCGCAACGACCCTGGTTTTCTGCATAACGGGCCGTTGGCCGGATTGGTGGCGATCTGTGCTGGTTCCGACCTGATGCACCCGGTGGGCGCATTGGTCACCGGCGTGGTGGCCGGCGGTTTGTTCGTGTGGTGTTTTATCGCGGCCCAGGATCGCTGGAAGATCGACGACGTGCTGGGTGTGTGGCCGTTGCATGGCCTGTGCGGCGTGTGGGGTGGAATTGCCTGCGGGGTCTTTGGCCAGACGGCCCTTGGCGGGCTGGGCGGCGTGAGCCTGGCCAGCCAGTTGATCGGCACCGCCCTCGGTGTGGCGGTGGCGTTCGGCGGCGGCCTGTTGGTGTACGGCGTGATCAAGCGCGTGCACGGGCTGCGTCTGAGCCAGGAGCAGGAGTACTACGGCGCGGACCTGTCGATCCACAAGATCGGTGCGGTCAGTCAGGATTGATCGGCGCCTCATCGTTGTCGCTGGGCGGTGCGTGAAAGCCGTGCAGCAGGCGATAGCGGTTTTGCCGCACTTCATCAACGCGCGCCTGCACCTGTTGATCCGGCAGGCCCAGCAGGAGCAAGGCGTGGGAGGCGAGCATCAGGCTCGACTCCAATAACTCGGGCACCACTTCAGTGGCGCCCGCTGCTTTCAGTTCGGCCCACTGGCTATCATCGCGGGTGCGCACCAGGATCGGCACCTGGGCGTTGATACGGCGCGCCTCTTTAAGCACCACCAGCGCGACATCGCTGTTATCTACAGCAATCACCACCAATCGCGCGCGCTCTATGCCCACTGCGCTGAGCAGGGCGCCGCGCCGGCAGTCGCCGTAATGCACGCTGCTGTCTTCGGTCGCCGCTTCCTGAACCCGTTCCGGGTCATCATCCAGAGCGATGAATGCTTGTTGCTCGCGACGCAGAAAGCGCCCGATGGACTGTCCCACGCGCCCGTAACCGCAGATCACCGCATGGTTGCGCAGCTGCGCATTGAGCGCGGTGATGGTCTCCAGTTGCACCTGCTGATTGGGTTTGCGATGCAGGCGCAGGGCGATGGCCGGCGCGGCGCGCAATAGCAGGGGGGTGAGCAGCATCGAGCAAAACGTTGCGGCGAGCAGCAGGCCGTTGAATTGATCCGGGATCAGCCGGCTCTGCTGCATCTGTGCCATCAAGGCGAAGCAGAACTCGCCGCCCTGAGCCAGGGCCAGGCCGCTGCGCCAGGCGGTTTCCATGTCGCTGCCGCGCAGTTTGACCAGCACGGCGACCACGCAGCCCTTGATCAGCATCAGCGTGAGGGTCATGCCGAGGATCAACAGGCTGTGGCTGAGGAACAATTGCAGGTCGATCAGCATGCCGATGCTGACGAAAAACAAGCCCAGCAGGATGTCGCGAAATGGTCGGATATCCGCTTCGATCTGATGGCGGTAATGGCTTTCACCCAGCAACATCCCGGCCAGGAACGCGCCCAGGGCAGGGGAGAGGCCGAGCAAATGGGTGAGCCAAGCGGTCAGTAGCACAATCACCAGGGCCAGCAACACAAACAGCTCCGCCGAGTGGGACGCGGCGACCTCACGGAACAGGCGCGGCAACAGCCAGCGGCTGGCAAGCAGCAGGCCGATAAACAGCACTACGGTCTTGCCCAAGGTCAGCGGCAACGCCAGGTACCAGGCCTGATCGCTGCTGCCGGCGAACACCGGCACCAGCGTCAGCAGTAACACTGCAACCACGTCCTGAAACAGCAACACGCCAATCGCATTCTGGCCATGGCTGCTGAAAATCTCGCCAAGGCTGCCCAACTCCTTGCTGACGATGGCCGTGGACGACAGCGCCAACCCCGCGCCGAGCAACAGCGCAATTCCGGGCGCCACCCCCAGTAGCATCAATGTGGCCCCCAGCAGCGCGCCGCACCCCAGTACCTGCAAGCTGCCCAGGCCAAACACCACATGGCGCAGGGCGAGCATCTTGTTCAGGGAAAATTCCAGGCCCAGGGAAAACAGCAGAAACACTACCCCCAGCTCGGCGAGATCGGGCAGCTCTTCGCTATCGTTCACCCAATCCAGCGCGGTGGGCCCCACGGCCAGGCCTACGCACAGATAGCCCAACACGGGCGGCAATTGCAGCCGGCGAAACAGGGCGATCACCACCAGGGATGACGCCAGAATGATCAGCAGGTTGGCGAACACAAACCTCTCCGTTACAGGGTCAGCGGACAAAAAGCCGCGAGAATGGCTGAATCAGTTATAGGCCATGGTGACTTGGGTCAGGTCTTTTTGGGGCGGCATGCACAACTCGCCACCCTCGGTAAGCAGGCTTAGAATGACCCACCTTATTCTGATCAGGCCCATTCGTCATGCTTCCTGAATGCCAGCTGTTCGGCACCCTGGGTTGCCACCTGTGTGAGTTTGCCGAAGCCGAAATCATGCCGCTCGTCGAACATGGGTTGCAGGTTGAGTTGGTGGATATCACCGATCCCGAGGACTTGACCGAGGTCTACGGCCTACGGATTCCGGTGCTTCGACGGGCAGACACGGGCGCGGAACTGGACTGGCCGTTCGACACCGACCAGGTGGTCGCCTTCCTTCTCTGACGTCATGGCGATGGCGGGTTTCCAAATATTGCGCTACTGTATGTTTGTACAGCGATGGAATAGAGGGAACGCCCGTGGTGAATGTTGAACAACTGAAAAGCAGCGTCAATCGCATGTCCGCCGACATCGTGCGCGATGCAGTGAACGAGCTGCGCCTGGACGGTCTGGTCACGGAAGGTAAGACGCCGTTCAACAAAGTGCATTTCAATACCTGCTTTGCCGAGATCGAAGCGCTGTTTCAGCGTGCCGGCTATCACAAGCAGTTGGACGTGGTGGGTTACCAAGGCTTGCTGTACGCCCTCTACGATCCGGGGCGTTGGGAGGCGGTGGACGTGTTGCGTTGGCTCAAGGAGTTCACCGAAGCGGCCAGTGCCTCGCCGATCCTGCGCGCTGAATTAGCCAAGGCCTGAGATCCGCCCTAGGCTCGATCCCGCTCCATGCGGGATAATGCCCGCCGATTTTCCCAGGCTTCGAGCGTCTTCATGTCCACTTCCGGTTTTTCCGCGTCCCAGCACCAGGCCAGCACCTTGTATCTGCCACCGGGCCCTTGGGCTACGGTGCTGGACTGTCTGTGCACGCACTTCCCCGCGATCAGCCGCGAACACTGGTTGGACCGCATCGCTCGCGGTCGCGTGCTGGACATCAACGGCGACCCCATCCAGCAAGATCTGGCCTACAGGGAAGGCCTGTGCATCTACTATTTTCGCGAGGTGCCCAACGAAAAGGTCATCCCGGTGCAGGAAACTATTCTGTATGCCGACGAACACTTGGTGGTGGCCGATAAACCGCACTTCCTACCCGTGACGCCGGCCGGCGAATACGTCGAACAGACGCTGTTGCGCCGCCTGATTCGTCGCCTGGACAACCCGTCGCTGGTGCCCCTGCATCGTATCGACCGGCACACCGCGGGGCTGGTGCTGTTCTCGGCCAACCCCCACAGCCGCGCGGCGTATCAGCAGCTGTTTCCTACGCGCAAGATCGATAAATTTTACGAAGCCATTGCCCCCGCGCTGCCGGATCTCACCTTTCCCTTGGTACACAAAAGTCGTCTGGTGGACGGTGAGCCCTTCTTTCGCATGCAGGAAGGTCCCGGTGTCAGCAACACCGAAACCGCGGTGGAGGTTCGCGAAAAACATGGCGAGCTATGGCGTTACGGCCTGTTCCCGGTCACCGGCAAGAAGCACCAGTTGCGCGTGCACATGACCGCGCTGGGGGCGAGTATCTGCAATGACCCGTTTTACCCCGACGTGCTCAAGGACGCCGTGGACGACTACGCCAACCCACTTAAACTGCTGGCCCAGGGTGTGCGTTTTGTCGACCCGGTTACCGGCCAGACGCGCGACTTTCGCAGCCGCATCACCCTCGATTGGTAAGCCCCGGAAACGACAAGGCCCGCGCGAGGCGGGCCTTGTGGGCAAACGCTTAAGACTTACAGGTCTTTAACGGTGCGAACCTGGTCTTTATTGATACGGGTGTGCTTGCCGTCCAGCTGTTCGAATTCGTAGAAGCCCGAATCTTCATCGTATTTCGGGGTGTCGACGGCCTGGATTTCACGACCGTCATTCAGGGTGATCACGGTAGGCGAGGCGCAACCGGCGAGGGTAGCGAGGCCCAGGGCGAGCATGAAAGCGGCGATGGTCCGTTGAGTCATGGGTGTGTCTCCAAGAGAATTCTTTGAAATTGCTGACCTTGTGACGCGTAAGGCGTCGCCAAAGTTCCTTGTACGAAAGTTCATTCTGACACGTCAGACTTCTGGTGCAACAGTTCGGGTGTGTTCAAGTTGGCCAGGCGTGGATCATTCGCCGGGCATTCCAGGCCCACGCCACCCAGTTGCAGGAGGATCTTGCGCGGGCTGCGCTCGCCAGCGTGCCAGGCTTGTTCTACCGCGTTCCTGAGGTGCGTTGGGATGATGCAGATCAAGGGTTCCCAGAATTCCCCATGGCGCACCATCACCGGCGACTGCGGGGTGCGTCGGGCCGTGTCACGCAGGTCGGCCAGCAGGCGCGCGTCGATGTGCGGCACATCGCAGGGCAACACCAGCAAGTGCTCATGGCGCGCGGCGGCGAGGCCGGCGCGGATACCGGCGAGCGGCCCGGGGAAGTCCGCGCTGTCGTCGTTTACTAGGTGATCGGCGTATGCCGCGTAACGGTCTTGGTTGCGGTTGCAGGAGATGATCAAGTCGTCGGTCAGCCCGCGCACCAAGCCCTGCAAGTGCGCAATCAGCGGCTGTCCGCGCCAGGTTAGCAAGCCTTTGTCCTGGCCGCCCATGCGTTGGCCGCGGCCACCGGACAGCAATAGAATCGAACAGGGCAAAGGGCACGAATCAAAGGACATGGTGGTTCCGCAGCGGCAAGCAAAGGAGGGCCTGTGATATAACACCGGGCTGTTCCTTCGACAACCGGACCGTGCCATGAAAGCCAAGGTTGATGCGCCTTTTGTACCCCTGAATATCGCTGTATTGACCGTTAGTGACACCCGCACCCTGGATACCGACACCTCGGGCCAAGTCTTCGTCGACCGTCTGACCGCCGCCGGCCATCGCCTGGCCGAGCGCGTGCTGCTCAAGGACGATCTCTACAAGATCCGCGCCCAGGTTGCCCACTGGATCGCCGAAGACGTGGTGCAAGTGGTGTTGATCACCGGCGGCACTGGCTTTACCGGCCGCGACAGCACCCCCGAAGCGGTGAGCTGTCTGCTGGACAAGCAGGTCGACGGCTTTGGTGAGCTGTTCCGCCAGATATCCGTGGCTGATATCGGCACCTCCACCGTGCAATCCCGCGCGCTGGCTGGTCTGGCCAACGGCACCCTGGTGTGCTGCCTGCCGGGCTCCACCAATGCGGTGCGCACCGGTTGGGACGGCATCCTCGCCGAGCAGTTGGACAACCGCCATCGCCCGTGCAACTTCGTCCCGCACCTCAAACTGGCTGAACCTTGTGAATCCCGTGGGTAAGCCCGGCAAGGCCGGCGCCCTCATGCCGGTAGAGCAGGCGCTGCAACAGCTGCTGGACCTGGCCGACGCCACGCCGATTCGCGAGCAGGAGACGTTGCCCCTGGCCGGCTGCGACGGTCGCGTACTCGCGCATGCGCTGATCTCCACCCTCGACCTGCCGCCCTGGCCCAACAGTGCCATGGATGGCTACGCCGTGCGCCTCTCTGACTGGACCGGCGAGCCGCTGGTGGTTAGCCAACGTATCTTCGCCGGTCAGGCGCCGCAGCCCCTGGCGGCAGGAACCTGCGCGCGGATTTTCACCGGTGCGCCGGTCCCCGCCGGCGCCGATTGCGTGGAGATGCAAGAAAACGCCGTGGTCCACGCCGATGAACGGGTGAGTTTCAGCGAACCCCTGCGCACGGGTCAGAACATCCGCCCCCAGGGCCAGGAAACCACCGTCGGCGAAACCGTGCTCGACGCGGGCACGCGCCTGGGGCCCATCGAGCTGGGCTTGGCCGCGTCCTTGGGCTGCGATGGCCTGGCCGTGGTGCGTCGCCTGCGGGTGGCGGTGCTGTCCACCGGCGACGAACTGATCGAGCCGGGCCAGCCCCTGGGACCGGGGCAGATCTACAACAGCAACCGCCGCGTGCTGTGCAGTTGGCTGGCGCGGATGGGCTGTGAAGTGATCGATGCCGGGATTCTGCCTGACGACCTGGAACAGACCCGTGGGCGTCTGGCCGGGTTGGGCAGCGTTGACCTGATCCTGTCCACCGGCGGCGTGTCGGTGGGGGAGGCGGACTTCCTCGGCGTCGCCCTGCGTGAAGAGGGCGAGCTGGCGTTATGGAAACTGGCGATCAAGCCAGGCAAGCCGCTGACGGTCGGCCATTTTCGCGGTGTGCCGGTGATCGGTCTGCCTGGTAACCCGGCGTCTACCCTGGTGACGTTTGCGCTCTTGGCGCGCCCGTACATCCTGCGGCGTCTAGGCGTACTCGACGTGACACCGTTGCGCTTCGAGGTTCCGGTGGGTTTCGAATGGCCCAAGCCGGGCAACCGCCGCGAGTACCTGCGCGGGCGTATCGAGCAGGGCCGCGCGGTCATCTATCGCAACCAGAGTTCCGGTGTGCTGCGCAGCGCGGCGTGGGCAGAGGGATTTGTGGAGGTGTTGGAAGGCACAACGCTTAATGTGGGGGATCGAGTCAACTTCATTCCGCTGAGCGAAGTCATCAACTGAATAAAAAGTCTGAGTGTGGGAGCGAGGACACTGATAGCGGAGTAACAGTCACCTAATGGCTGGCTGAATCACTGCCATCGGGGGCAAGCCCCCTCCCACCCTTGATAATCATTGCCTGGGCTGGATCATACGGCGCAGCACCGCGCGAACCATACTGCTTCCCCCGGTATCAACTGAAAAGCCGGCTCAAAATGTGGGAGGGGGCTCGCCCCCGATGACGGCTCGCTATTCAGTAATCGTCTCCGCGCTCGGTCACATCCCGCTCCACCGGTCCCGCATGCGGGTCAAATCCCACCGGGAACTTGCCTTTCAATGTCCAAGCAAACGCAATGATCTCGGCAATGGTGCGATACAACTCCTCGGGAATACTGTCGCCCAATTCCATGCGGGCCAGCAGTTTTACCAACTCGGCGTTTTCATAGATCGGTACTTCGTTTTCCCGCGCCAGCTTGAGGATGGCTTCGGCCAGGGCATCATCGCCTTTGGCGGTGAGCGTCGGCGCCTGCTGGCCGTCGTACTTGAGGGCAATCGCCTGGCGAGATGATTCGGTGGTCTTCATGCGGTTTCGTCCACCCAGCGTTGTTCCAGGCCTGTCTTGGGGCCCCGTGGCGGCGTGCCAAGGTGGCAGTCGAGGTCGCCGACGTTGAGGCCCGAGGTCACCAGGCGCTCGCGCAGACTGCCCAAATGGCTTTCGATCAGGCTCGCGGTAAACGGTCGGGTCGCCCACAGTTGGCTCGACAACTTGCCCTGGCTCAACTGCGCCTGCACCTGCAACGGGCCCAGGGGTTCCATATCGAAGGCCAGCTCAACGCGCCAGAGCATCTGCTTGGCGTCCTTATTGGCTTTGCGTTCGGGCTGATCCTTGTCCGGCGCCGGTTCTTCACGCTGGAACTTGACCTGCAACGGCACGATGTCCTGCAGGGTGCGCATGGGGATTTCCAACTGCCAAGTGGTTTGCAGGCGGCCATCGGCCGTAGTGCCGGTTTGTTCCAGGCTCGACAACTGATGGCTCTGCAAGCGCGAGATCGCCCCGGCGGCCAGGCGCAGCAGGTTTTCCAGATCGCCTTCGCCCTCCAGCTTGCCCATCAGGCGCTCGGGCAGAGGGAAGCTCACCGGTGCCTGGCGTGCGCTGACTTGCCCCAAGGTATTCAGCGGGCTGCGCACAAAGTTCGGCAGCATCTGGGCCAGGGTGTTGGCGGCCAGGATGGCATTGAGGTTGGTATTGGCGGGCAGGGCGGGGACCAGGTCGGCGACCAACCGCAGCAGCGCACCTTTCATATCCAGGGGCGGTACCTGCGGGTTCTGGCCGGCCAGCAGTTTGGCCTCCAAAAACGCGCCGCTGTTCTGAATCACCTGGGCCAGCACTTTCGGGTTGCTCACCTGGGCCAGGTCCGGCAGGGTGGCCAGCAGACGGTCGGCGGCGGCGCGTAGGTCCGCCGAGGTACTGCCCTCACGCGGTAAGTTCTGCAACGCGTTGAACACTGCATCCAGCGAACCTTGGCGGCTTTGTTGGGTCGCCAGCTGTTGCGTGACGGCCAACTGATCCTTGAGCCCGCTCAACGGCACGAAATTCAAGGTTTGCGCGTTCTGCACCACCGCGCTGAGCAGGCTGCCGACGCGCAACGGCTGCGGGCTCTCCACGGTCAGCGTCGCGCCGGCCATGGCGCTGTTGAGCACTGTGACCAGCGAGCGGTAGATCGCCGGCTGTGTGGTGCCCTGGGGCAACACCTGGGTGGTCAGCACCTTGGCCTGCAGCAGCGTGCCTTCGGGGATTTTGCTGGTATCGATGCGCGTCAGGGCGGCGACGTTGGCGCTCAACGCTTGCTGCAGACTCAAGGTCAGGTTGCCTGCAGCCGTCTGACTGACCGCCACATTGCTGCCCAGAGGCAACGGCTGTGGGCTGCTGGCTTGCACCAGGGTCTGGCGACCGCCATCGAGGGTCAGCTTGAGCAGCAACTGGAAAGCCTCGCCGCCTTGTTTGAGGGCGATGACTTCCGCATTGGCGGTTTTCCCCGGGTCGATCAGCCCCGTCTGCGGCTCCAGCAGTTTAAGCAGTGCGCCGGCCGCCGGCAGCGATGGAGCGCCGCTCGCCGGGCTGGCAGGTAACGTAGGAAGGTTGATCTCACCGGTCATTGCGTGCGCCGTCTCTGGGGAAATTGCCCTCTTTAGAGTAGGGCATCGCATGTATAATGCCGCCCGTCTGCAAAGAGAGCGGTAAAAACCTCACAACTATTTGATCCAGCTCTCTAAAATCGGTCGCCAAAGCCGTTATTGTGCATCTCTCTTTAACGGCCGCTGCACCGCCGACTTGAACCGTAAAGGCCCGCGATCTTTTGACCAGCCCTCTTCTTGAAGCCGTAGCGCTTGCCTGTGAACGCGACCTGCGCCTGCTGTTCGAGCACCTCGAACTGCGGCTGGCGGCCGGCGACATGGTGCAGGTCAGTGGCCCCAACGGCAGTGGCAAGACCAGCCTGCTGCGCCTGTTGGCCGGGTTGATGCAACCCACGGCCGGTGAAGTGCGCCTCAACGGCAAGCCTCTTAACGAGCAGCGCGGCGAATTGGCGCGCAATCTGATCTGGATCGGCCATGCCGCCGGTATCAAAGATGTGCTCACTCCCGAAGAAAACCTCAGCTGGCTCACCGCCCTGCATCACCCCGCGTCCCGCGAGGCGATCTGGCAGGCGCTGGCCGCTGTCGGCCTTAAAGGCTTTGAAGACGTGCCTTGCCACACCTTGTCCGCCGGCCAGCAGCGCCGTGTCGCTTTGGCCCGCCTGTATTTGCCGGGCGCGCCGCTGTGGGTTCTCGATGAACCCTTCACTGCCCTGGATAAGCAAGGCGTGGCCCAATTGGAAGAGCACCTGGCCCGGCATTGCGAGCAGGGCGGTCTGGTGCTGCTCACCACGCACCACAGTTTGACGCGGGTGCCCGCCGGTTACCGTGAGTTGGACCTGGGGCGGTGGTCGCTATGAGTGTGTTCGCCTTGCTGGTCGCCCGCGAAGCGCGCTTGCTGTGCCGCCGCCCAGCTGAATTGGCCAACCCGCTGGTGTTCTTTGCCATCGTGATTGCGTTGTTCCCGCTGGCGGTCGGTCCCGAGACTAAACTGTTGCAAACCTTGTCGCCGGGACTGGTGTGGGTAGCGGCGCTTTTGTCCGTCCTGCTCTCGCTGGACGGGCTGTTTCGCAGTGATTTCGAGGACGGTTCTCTGGAACAGTGGGTCCTTTCGTCGCACCCCCTGCCACTTCTGGTGTTGGCCAAGGTACTGGCACACTGGGCTTTTTCCGGCTTGGCGCTAGTCTTGCTCTCGCCGCTGCTGGCGATGATGCTGGGTTTGCCCGTCGAATGCCTGCCGATCCTGCTGCTGAGCCTGTTGCTCGGTACGCCGGTCCTCAGCCTGCTGGGGGCGGTGGGCGCGGCGCTGACAGTAGGTTTGAAGCGCGGCGGGCTGTTGCTGGCGCTATTGATCCTGCCGTTGTACATCCCGGTATTGATCCTCGGCAGCGGTGCCTTGCAAGCCGCGCTCATGGGCATGCCGGCAACCGGTTACCTGCTGTGGCTTGGCAGCCTGACCGCCCTGGCGGTAACCCTGACACCTTTTGCGATAGCCGCCGGCCTGAAGATCAGCGTCGGCGAATAATGAGGTCTGGCCGGGCGTTATGCCTTCGCCAGTAAAGACCCTAAGCTGCTTGCCACGACAAGCGGTAACCGTGACGGAAACAGCAATGAACTGGACCTGGTTTCACAAGCTCGGCTCGCCCAAATGGTTTTATGGCATCAGCGGTAAATTGCTGCCGTGGTTGAGCCTCTTCGCCGCAGCGCTGATCGGCATCGGCCTGGTCTGGGGCCTGGCCTTCGCGCCGCCGGACTACCAGCAAGGCGATAGCTTCCGGATCATCTATATCCACGTGCCCACCGCGCTGCTGGCCCAGTCCTGCTACGTGATGCTGGCGGTGTGCGGCATTGTCGGGCTGGTGTGGAAGATGAAACTGGCCGACGTGGCCCTACAATGCGCCGCGCCCATCGGCGCGTGGATGACCGCCGTGGCGCTGGTCACCGGCGCCATCTGGGGCAAACCCACCTGGGGCTCGTGGTGGGTGTGGGATGCACGACTGACGTCTATGTTGATCCTGCTGTTTCTGTACTTCGGTCTGATTGCGCTGGGCAATGCGATCAGCAATCGTGACAGCGCCGCCAAGGCCTGCGCGGTACTGGCCATTGTCGGTGTGATCAATATTCCGATCATCAAGTACTCGGTGGAGTGGTGGAACACCCTGCACCAGGGCGCCACCTTCACCCTCACGGAAAAACCGGCGATGCCCGTGGAAATGTGGGCGCCGCTGCTGTTGATGGTGCTGGGGTTCTATTGTTTCTTCGGCGCGGTGCTGCTGATGCGCATGCGCCTTGAAGTGCTCAAGCGCGAGGCCCGCGCCAGTTGGGTCAAGGCCGAAGTGCAAAGCTGCCTGGGGGCGCGGGGATGAGTTTCAGTTCTTTCGGCGATTTTCTCGCCATGGGCCATCACGGCCTGTATGTCTGGACGGCCTATGGCATCTGCCTGGCGGTGCTGGCCCTCAACGTCGTCGCGCCGATCCTGGCGCGCAAGCGTTACCTGCAACAAGAGGCGCGTCGTCTGCGCCGGGAGACCGATAAGTGAATCCGCTGCGTAGAAAGCGTCTGTTGATCATCCTTGCCATCCTGGTGGGCGTCGGCATTGCCGTGGGCCTGGCCTTGAGCGCCTTGCAGCAGAACATCAACCTGTTTTACACGCCGACCCAGATCGCCAATGGCGAAGCGCCGCTGGACACACGCATCCGTGCCGGCGGAATGGTGGAGAAAGGCTCGCTGAAGCGTTCCGGCGATTCCCTGGACGTCACCTTCGTGGTCACCGACTTCAACAAGGCCGTGACCATCACCTACCGCGGTATCCTCCCGGACCTGTTCCGCGAAGGCCAGGGCATCGTCGCCCTGGGCAAACTCAACGCCGACGGCGTGGTGGTGGCCGATGAAGTGCTGGCCAAGCACGACGAAAAATACATGCCGCCGGAAGTCACCAAAGCCTTGAAAGACAGCGGCCAGTCCGCCCCTGCACCCGCGAAGGAGGGCTAAGCCATGACGTCCGCACTGTTTATTCCCGAGCTGGGCCAGTTGGCGATGATCCTCGCGCTGTGCCTGGCGATTGTTCAGGCCGTGGTGCCGTTGCTCGGTGCCTGGCGCGGTGATCGACTGTGGATGAGCCTGGCGCAGCCGGCTGCCTGGGGGCAGTTTGCGTTCCTGCTGTTCGCCTTCGGTTGCCTGACGTACGCCTTTATGACCGACGATTTTTCCGTCGCCTATGTCGCCAATAACTCCAACAGCGCACTGCCTTGGTACTACAAGTTCAGCGCCGTGTGGGGCGCCCACGAAGGTTCATTGCTGCTGTGGGCGCTGATCCTCGGCGCCTGGACCTTCGCGGTGTCGGTGTTTTCCCGCCAGTTACCGCAAATCATGCTGGCCCGCGTGCTGGCCGTGATGGGCATGATCAGCATCGGCTTCCTGCTGTTCCTGATCATCACCTCCAACCCGTTCAGCCGTATCCTGCCGCAGGTTCCGGCGGACGGTCATGACCTCAACCCGTTGTTGCAGGACATCGGCTTGATCGTGCACCCACCGATGCTCTACATGGGCTACGTGGGGTTCTCCGTGGCCTTCGCCTTTGCCATCGCCGCCTTGCTCGGCGGGCGGCTGGATGCGGCGTGGGCACGCTGGTCGCGGCCGTGGACCATCGTCGCTTGGGCTTTCCTCGGCATTGGCATCACCCTTGGTTCGTGGTGGGCCTACTACGAACTTGGCTGGGGCGGCTGGTGGTTCTGGGACCCGGTGGAAAACGCCTCGTTCATGCCATGGCTGGTAGGCACCGCGCTGATTCACTCCCTGGCGGTCACCGAAAAACGTGGTGTGTTCAAGAGCTGGACCGTGCTGCTGGCCATCGCGGCCTTTTCCCTCAGCCTGCTGGGCACCTTCCTTGTGCGTTCGGGCGTACTGACTTCGGTGCACGCGTTTGCCTCCGACCCGGCGCGCGGCATCTTCATACTGATATTCCTGCTGTTCGTGGTCGGTGGTTCGCTGACCCTGTTCGCCCTGCGCGCGCCGGTGGTCAAGAGCCAGGTGGGCTTCAACCTGTGGTCGCGGGAAACCCTGCTGCTGGGCAACAACCTGGTGCTGGTGGTGGCTGCGTCGATGATCCTGCTCGGCACGTTGTACCCGCTGGTGCTGGATGCTTTGAGCGGCGCCAAGCTGTCCGTGGGCCCACCGTATTTCAACGCCTTGTTTATTCCGTTGATGGGCTTGTTGATGGTGGTGATGGCGGTCGGCGTACTGGTGCGCTGGAAAGACACCCCGGTGAAATGGTTGCTCGGCATGTTGATGCCGGTGTTGCTGGGCAGCGTGGCCCTCGCCGTGATCGCGGGTATCGCCTACGGCGACTTCAACTGGGCGGTGCTGGCCACGTTCCTGCTGGCAGCCTGGGTGCTGCTGGCCGGCGTGCGCGACATCTTCGACAAAACCCGCCACAAAGGCCTGATCAAAGGGTTGCCGACGTTGACCCGCAGCTACTGGGGCATGCAGATCGCGCACTTGGGCATTGCCGTGTGCGCCCTCGGCGTAGTGCTTTCCAGCCAGAACAGCGCCGAGCGCGACTTGCGCCTGGCACCGGGCGAGTCCATGGACCTGGCCGGTTACCACTTTATTTTCGAAGGCGCCAAGCACTTCGAAGGGCCGAACTTCACGTCAGACAAAGGCACCGTGCGCGTCGTCCGAAACGGCAAGGAAATCGCCGTGCTGCACCCGGAAAAACGCCTCTACACCGTGCAGAGTTCGATGATGACCGAGGCCGGTATCGACGCCGGTTTCACCCGCGACCTCTACGTGGCCCTGGGTGAACCGCTGGGCGAGGGAGCGTGGGCGGTGCGCGTGCACGTCAAGCCATTCGTGCGCTGGATCTGGTTCGGCGGCCTGCTAACCGGTTTCGGTGGTTTGCTGGCAGCACTGGACCGGCGCTATCGAGTCAAGGTCAAAAGCCGCGTGCGTGAAGCGCTCGGCCTGCAAGGAGCGGCGGTATGAAGCGTTGGTTAATGGTGTTGCCGCTGGCGGCGTTTCTGGTGGTGGCGGTCTTCCTGTATCGCGGCTTGTACCTGGACCCGGCCGAACTGCCCTCGGCGATGATCGGCAAGCCGTTCCCGGAATTTTCCCTGCCTACCGTGCAGGGCGATAAAACCCTGACCCGTGCCGACCTGCTGGGTAAGCCAGCGCTGGTCAACGTGTGGGGCACCTGGTGCATCTCATGCCGCGTGGAACATCCGGTGCTGAACAAACTGGCCGAGCGCGGCGTGGTGATCTACGGCATCAACTATAAGGACGACAACGCGGCGGCGCTTAAATGGCTGGCCGAGTTCCACAACCCGTACCAATTGGACATCCGCGACGAAGACGGCAATCTCGGCCTGAACCTGGGCGTCTACGGCGCTCCGGAAACCTTCTTCATCGATGCCAAGGGCGTGATCCGCGACAAGTACGTCGGGGTGATCGACGAAGTGGTATGGCGCGAGCAATTGGCCGCCAAGTACCAGGCGCTGGTTGATGAGGCCAAGCCATGAAGCGCTTGTTAGCCGCTGCCGTACTGGCACTGGGCTTGGCCGGCGTGGCCCACGCCGCCATCGACACCTATGAGTTCGCCAATGACGCCGAGCGCGAGCGCTTTCGCGACCTGACCAAAGAACTGCGCTGCCCTAAATGCCAGAACCAGGACATTGCCGACTCCAACGCGCCCATCGCCGCTGACCTGCGCAAAGAGATCTTCCGCATGTTGGGGGAGGGCAAGGACAACCAGCAGATCATCGACTTCATGGTCGACCGCTACGGTGACTTTGTGCGTTACAAACCGGCGCTGACCGGCAAGACCGCGTTGCTCTGGTTTGGCCCCGCCGCGCTGTTGCTGACCGGTGTGGTGGTAATGGCTGTGATCGTCCGCCGTCGCCGCGCCGCGCCCACCGATGGCTCCGACGCGCTATCCCCTCAAGAGCGCCAACGTCTCGACCACTTGCTGGACAAAACCTCTGATGATTGATTTCTGGCTCGCAGCAGGCTTGCTGCTTTTGGTTGCCCTGAGTTTTCTGTTGATCCCTGTGTTACGTGGCCGCCGTGCCCAGCGCGAGGAGGATCGCACCGCACTGAATGTGGCGCTCTACCAAGAGCGCGTGGCCGAACTGCAAACCCAGCAGGCCGAAGGCGTGCTCGACGCCGCGCAACTTGACACCGGCCGCGCCGAAGCCGCCCGCGAATTGCTGGCCGACACCGAAGGTGTGGAAGCCCCCCGCGAATCGCGTCTGGGTAAACCGCTGCCGTTGCTGGCCGCGTTTCTGGTGCCGGTGCTGGGCCTGGGCTTGTACCTGCACTTTGGTGCCAGCGACAAGGTGGAACTGACCCGCGAATTCTCCCAGCCGCCGGTGTCGCTGCAAGACATGACCCAGCGTTTGGAGCGCGCCGCCGCCGCCCAGCCGGATTCGGCCGAAGGCCTGTACTTCCTCGGTCGCGCCTACATGGCCCAGGATCGCTCCGCCGATGCGGCCAAGGTCTTCGAGCGCGCCGTGGCCCTGGCCGGTCGCCAGCCGGAACTGCTCGGCCAGTGGGCCCAGGCCCAGTATTTTGCCGACAACAAACAATGGTCGCCGAAGATCCAGGCATTGACGGACGAGGCGTTGAAGCTCGACCCGAAAGAAGTCACCAGCCTCGGCTTGCTCGGCATCGCCGCGTTTGAAGGCGAGCGCTATCAGGACGCTATCGACTACTGGGGGCGTCTACTCGCGCAACTGCCGCCGGAAGACAATTCCCGCGTCGCGCTGCAAGGCGGCATCGACCGCGCCACGCAAAAACTCAAGGAAAGTGGCGGCACCGTCGCCCAGGCGCCTAAGGCGGCAACCTTGAAAGTGCGCGTGGATGTGTCCGCTGACGTAAAGGCCAAGGCCCTGCCAGGCGACAGCGTGTTTATCTTCGCCCGTGCCGTGAGTGGCCCGCCGGCGCCGTTGGCGGCCAAGCGCGTCACCGTGGCCGAGTTGCCGATCACCGTCGAACTGGGCGATGCCGACGCGATGATGCCGCAGTTGAAACTGTCCAACTTCCCCGAAGTCCAACTGGTTGCGCGCATATCCCGGGCTGGTCAACCGACCGCCGGCGAGTGGATCGGCCGCAGCCAACCCCTGGCCAGCT
This sequence comes from Pseudomonas sp. ARP3, assembly GCF_001029595.1. NCBI lineage: Bacteria > Pseudomonadati > Pseudomonadota > Gammaproteobacteria > Pseudomonadales > Pseudomonadaceae > Pseudomonas > Pseudomonas sp. ARP3. The sequence continues at coordinate 97,023 of NZ_LEKF01000012.1, read as the reverse complement.
CCACCACTGCGTTGCAGCAGCTGACCATCGACAGTCCGGACAAGTAATTCGAGGAAACGCCATGACCGCATTCGCACGTATCACCTTGCTCAGCCTGGTATTGGGCCTGAGCGCTTGTGCGGTCCACCGGCCACCGCCTGCGCCGACCGGCCCGACCATCCCGCCGTCGGGCCCATCGACGCAGCCCAGCACCAAACCGTCCGGCCCGGTAACCCCGCCGCCAAAGCCGCTGCCAACCAAGTCCCCGACCTTCGCCCCACCACCGGGCGCCGCCAGCCACTGGGACGGCAAGATGCAGGTGTATGTGCTGGACGAACAACCCGATACCTTCTACCGCCAGCGCACCTACTACCGCTGGAGCAACGGCTGGAGCCGCTCCATCAGCCCCAACGGGCCATGGGAGGAGACGGACGTGCACGGCGTGCCGCCGGGGTTGAGTAAGCAATACGCGCAGTGACAAAAGGCGACCTTCGCAGACTGTGTGAAAACGCACTGATGGTGGTTCCAAGCAAACGCCCCGACTTGCTCGGGGCGTTTGCTTTTGTGCAGACAGCAAGCGGAAAAAGGCCAACGCCATTTCGGCTCTTGTACCCTCAAGCTGTCGCAGCAGGAGGCGAGCATTGCCAAACAACCGCTGCTCAAGGTTGCCGAGCGGATGCGCAACGATGGATCTCCGAGCGGTCATCATTGCTGGATGCGCCAGCATTCGCTCTCCTTGGATGTCGGCCATAACGAAAAATGCTCCGTACCTTTCGATACGGAGCATTTCTTTGAGCGCCGCGCAGATTGTTAATTGTTCACACCGTATGTTCGGGTTGCCTTTTTCATCCTGAAACCCATTCCTCGAAACATGGAGAGCATGTGCGGGAGGGGCGCTGCGAAGATTCAACTTGCCCAACCACTAGAGGTTTTCTCAGCCATCAAGTCACAGGATATTCCCGCTCCAGTGTTTCATTCACCGACAGCTACGCGCTCTCAGCCATCTGCACTAACGCCAGCACCCGCTTGCGACTTGCGCCATCTAGGCTCTCGGCACAATCGTAGGCACAGGCGGTCGCGGATTCCAGCATCTCGCTGGGGTTGTTCAATGCCGCTTCGGTGCTGAGGCCGAGGTGGAGGGTGAAGATCATATTCGGCGTGGATTGTGGAATCACGTTCGAAGCGGATGGCGGGGGGGATTGGGGGTGACCTTTTTCATGCAGTACATCTCCATTCAGTTGGAGCTTACCGCGTCAGCGACCATGCAGAAGAGTGGCGAGCAGTATTCAGGTTGGTCGACCAGGGAATGGAAGTCCCGCCGGGCGTGAGCCCTCCCAAGCACAGCTCGCCATTACACGAAAATGATAATGCCGCGTTCGCGGCACTATGCGCCATTCTAATCCAGGCAACCAAGCCTGATCGCTGATGAGCTGCGATTGCTAAGGGCTAACGATGCCTCATAGCAACTGTAAGCCAACAAGTTTGTAAGAAAAGTCGTGAGAGTTTGACTTGGTTTTTAAAGTGGTTTATCGATATTTGGTCTGACAGACCATTCCTATACATGGGGTAGTGGAAATCACTTGAGTACCTATCTGTTTGGCTAGCTATTTTTTCTGTGAGTAATCAGTTAGCTTCAAGATATTCAAATGTCTTGGGGTTTCAGATGAATCTGCTAGATATCGGTAATACTCCGTTTGTCGAGTTGGCGACTATTTCTCTGAACGGGAATAGAGTTTTTTCCAAATGTGAGTTTCTAAATCCTTCAGGAAGCCATAAAGATAGAACGTACTTGAATATTGTTAGCGAGTTGGAGCGAAGCGGTGAAATTGAACCGGGTATGATCCTTGTAGACTGCTCCACGGGGAATGGCGGTGCGGCACTTGCTTGGATAGGTAGAGCTAAAGGTTACGGTGTAAAAATATTTATGCCTGAGGGGATGACTGAAGAAAGAAAAACGCAAATTCGCTCGTTTGGGGCGCAAATAATTGAAACTCCAAAAGAAGAGTTTTTGTCCGGAGCGGTCGCAAGAGCTAAAAGTTATCGCGCTACAAATCTCTCAAGTGGTATCTACTTTCTCGATCAGTCCGAGAATATCTTAAATAGGGAGGCTTGGAATATCTGTGGAAAGGAAATAGTGGCAGCGCTGAAGGGGCTTGATGTGGTGCCTGATTTTTTCGTATGTTCTATAGGGACTGGAGGCACATTCTCCGGTATTGCTGAAATATTAAAGCGCGAATACAAGAATATAAAAACTGTTGGGATTGAGGTTGACAGTTCAGCGCCTTTGTATGCAAAAAGAAATGATCTGGTTTTTAAACACTGCTCTCATAATCTCATGGGGCTTGGAGCTGGAGTTCTATCGGCGAATACTGTGTCCGCGCTTATTGATGAAATAAGAGTGGTTGATGGTCCTGCCTCTTGGGCTCGAATGAAGAGGTTTATAGCAGAAGAACGACTTGCAGTCGGTCCGACTTGCGGAGCGAATATACTTATTTGTGAAGAAATCGCTGCTGCATTTAGTAATAAGAATATTGTTACTTTGTTTTTTGATAGCTCTTGGAAATACAAAAGTCGATGGGATGGGAACTATCCGGAATACAGCGAGGTGCAATGATGTTGCTCGAAGAGGTTTATAGAAATGCAAAAGTTGTGAGCTCTGGAAAATCTTTAACGACAGTGAATGAGTTTACTGATAAAATACCTGCGCTACGGCCTGCGGTTCTAATGGAAGTGGCTCATGGAATTATAAAGCTAATGGATTTAAGTGTCACAAAAATTGTAACGGAGGAAGATAAAGGTGCTGCATTGGCTACTGCTATCTCCTTGTTGACAGGCATTCCGTTGGCTATGGCAAGGTGGTATTCGTATAATCTTGGAGATGCTAATGAGCAAGTGGTTGATATTAGCTCTGAGTACTTTCAAGGAAAGATGTATCTCAATGGAATCAAAGCGGGCGATAGGGTAGCTATTATTGACGATACATTAAGTACTGGTGGGGCTGTAATTGCATTAGTAGAGGCTGTAAGGGCCTGCGGGGCGGAGCTGGTTGATGCTCTATGTGCTGTTGAAAAAGTTGGGAATCATGGCTTTGATAATGTTCATAGAAGTACGGGCGTCTCTGTAAAGACGCTTATGAAGATATCCGTTCATGAGAAGGGTGTGAGTATAATTAGGGAGGATTTTTAAATTGCTTGGTGGTGTAAATTATGCTGGGTAAAGGTTTTTTATTTGGGCTTTTATTTTGTCTGATTAGTGCGGCGTTCGATGTGTATGTTGCTTTTGTGACACAAGCTGTTAGTACGATTTTAGTCGTTTTTTATTGTTTTATTGTATCGACAGCTTTTTTTGTTGTATGCGCGCTTTGGAGTAACTCGAGATCATTTTTTACGAAAGTGCGCGAGCAGTGGGGAATGGTCGTTGTTATTAATCTTGCTGTGCTGTTCAATTGGGGTGGTTTGTTTTATGCCCTGCGGTATCTTGAGCCAGCAGTGGTGGGAGTGGCAGCTGTAGCCTGCGGCCCAGCGCTAACTTTACTTATCTCTTTCTTTGACAGGCGCAGCGCTAGGGTTGCTTTCGCAGATGCACTTGTGTCCTGCCTGGTGCTAATTTCGGTCGGAATCATGCTTTTCAATTCCTTTTCCGGGAATAGTGGAATCGCTACGACAACATCGGCGCAACGGTTGTTGGGCATAGCCAGTGTGGTGCTGTGCGCGCTCGGAACGGTCATATACACAGTTTTTTCAAAGCAAATGTTTGCTCGGCACTGGTCTATTTTTGAAATTCTTGCCGTTAGGAATATCGCGATGGTTGGTTTTTGCGTTCTCGTTGTTTCAATAATAGGGGGGAGTATTACATTGGATAGAGAACTTTTAATTCCCATGATAATTCTAGTGGGGGTGGGTCATTTACTACCGATATACCTGATCCAGAAAACTATCTATTATCTCACCCCCATCCATGTGTCGCTTGTGCTATTGACTCTCCCGGTATTTGTTCTTTTGCTTCAGTACTTTGATGCTCGTATAGAGTTTTCCGTTGCCAGTGTCTTGGCCGTAAGTATCATCGTTTTTTTGCTTTTGGGGCGGACCTTATATGAATTGAGGAGAGAGAGACTATGATCAGAATCGCCGTCGTTGATGGGTTCTCATCCGGGAAATTTGTCGTGAAGCGATTGAAAGAGGAAGGGTGTGTGTTGATGCACGTGGCCTCCTCGGGCAGTCTGGACAGTTATTATTACAGAGGTTTTGATCCAACACTGTATGACCAAACGATCACAAATACCCATATTGAGGTAACGCTCGCCAGCGTTGAGCATTTCGCGCCCCAGTTCATCATCGCCGGTGCCGAAACCGGTGTGCTGCTCGCCGATCAGTTGAACGAGCGCCTTCAGTTACCGTATCGCAATGACTTCGACAACACCCATGCCCGTCGAAACAAGTTCGCCATGATCGAAACGGTCGCCCAGGCGCAACTGCCCGTAGCACGACAGTGCGTGGCCGGCAGTTGGGCCCTTGCACATGCTTGGATCAACGCCCACGGGCGTTTTCCTGTGGTGGTCAAGCCGCTCGACAGCGCGGGGGCAGATGGGGTGTTTATCTGCGAGGATTTGCCGGCCTGCGAGGCGGCGGTGCAAACGCTGCTGGGCACGGTGAACCGGTTGAACGGCCGCAATACGCAGGTGTTGATTCAGGAGTATCTGGCCGGCCTGGAGTATGTGGTGAACATGGTTTCCGTCGATGGCCAGCAACTGGTCACCGAGGTGGTGCGCTATCAAAAACAGCGCGCTCCGAGAGGCGGCATTCTTTATGACATCGATGAACTGATCGGGCCAGACTCGCCACTCTACTTGCCGTTGGTGGAATACACCCGCGCCGTGGTGCAGTGCCTTGGCATCCGCAACGGCCCTAGCCACGCGGAAGTCATGTTCACCGACGAAGGGCCGAAACTGGTGGAAATCGCCGCGCGTACCGATGGCATTCTTCGTCCTGGCGTATCCCGCCAGACCACCGGGCTGGGGCAGATCGAGGCGGTGGTGTTGTCCATCACCGAACCCGAGGCATTCGCGCAGTTGCTGGCCAGGGACTTCGATTATCAGCGCCTGCAGTGCACTTACAATGTGTGCCTGATCAATCGCACTGACGGCTACTTCCACAAGGCGCGATTTGTGGAGGAACTGCTCAAGCTGGCGTCATTCTTTGAGGCGGTGTTCTACGTTGAGGAGGGACAACCCCTGGGCGCGACGCAAGATGTATTCAGCCAGCCAGGTACGGTGTACCTGGTACATGCTGATCCAGCAGTGATCGCTGCGGATTATCAGCGGATCCGATTGCTTGAGGCCCAAGGTATCTACCTCACCTCACACTGATACGTTGCTTTGAGTCTCTGTGCACCCTCTATACTGTCCCGCGACAATTTCCCAGGTGCTGCCAGCCGCTCAATACGGCTGGAGATATACGCAGAGGCTGTTTCAATGGCAGGCAGGTTGATCTATCTCATCGGCCCATCGGGTTCGGGCAAGGACAGCCTGTTGGAGGCCGCGCGTGCGCGTCTGGCCGAGCGCGGTTGCCGCATTGTGCGTCGCGTGATTACCCGCTCGGCGGAAGCGGTGGGCGAGGCGGCGCAGGGTGTGAGCCCCGAACAGTTCGCCGTAATGGAGGCGCAAGGGGCGTTTGCGCTGAGCTGGCAGGCCAATGGATTGTGTTATGGCATTCCAAAGGTGATCGACGACTGGCTGGCGGCGGGCGAGGACGTGCTGGTCAATGGTTCGCGCGCACACCTGGCGCTGACCCGCGAGCGCTATCCAACGTTGCTGGTGTTATTGCTGACCGTGGATCAGGCGGTGTTGCGCGAGCGTCTGGTGGCACGGGGACGTGAAACACTGGCGGATATTGAAAAGCGCCTGGCGCGTAATGCCCGGTTCACGGCGCAGATGCTGGCCGGTGACGGCGCGGGGCTTTTGCTGCTGGATAACTCCGGCCCGCTGGAACATACCGTGGAGCGTTTGCTGTGTTGCCTGGAGCAAGGGCATTCAGCCTGTGCATGAACGCCGGCAGCGCATCGGTAGTTTGAGCGGATGTATCCCGGCTAATGGGCAAAGGGTGTAGTTCAAGGGCTGTTGATGCAATGGATGCAAAGCTTTCTTCAGTCATCGGGCGCCCTTGGCCAGCGCATCTGAATCTGGGTCAGCCGCTGCGCGTCAGGCCGCAGCCCGTGCCGGGGCCTGACGTGACGCACTGAGAAACCGAAGCAGCGCCACCAGTGGAAACGCGCTGCCCACCAGCATCACCGCCAACCAGCCACCGTGTTCGTACACGCTGCTGGCAATCGCCGAGCCGAAAGCGCCGCCGATAAAGATGCTGGTCATATACAGCGCGTTCAGGCGGCTGCGGCTGTTGGCGTCCAGCGCGTAAATGGCCCGCTGGCCGAGGACCATGTTCATCTGCACGCAGAAGTCCAAAACCACACCGGTGACCGCCAGGCCGATCACGCTGTACAGCGGATGCACCAAGGCCGGCAGGAAGCTCAGCGCTGCGAATAGCATTGCCAGCAACGATGCGCGATGGGTGTGACCGGCATCGGCCAGGCGCCCGGCGATGGGCGCGGCGATGGCGCCGATGGCACCGACCAGCGCGAAAATCGCGATCTGGGTCTGGCTCAAGCCATGGTTGCGCACCAACTCCAGCGGGGCCGCGGTCCAGAACAAACTGAAGGTGGCGAACAGGCAACCCTGGTAAAAGGCGCGTTGGCGCAACAGCGGTTGTTCACGCAACAAGGTGCCCAGCGAGCGCAGCAGTTGGCCATAGCTGGCGCTGTGGTCGGGTTGGCGTTTGGGGATGGTCAGCATCAGCACCACGCTGATAAACACCATCAACGCCGCTGCGGCCATAAACATTGCGCGCCAGCCAAAGTGATCGGCGACCACACTGGACACCGGCCGCGCCAGCAAAATGCCCAACAGCAGCCCGCCCATGATGCTGCCGACCACCCGACCACGGGATTCCGCGGGCGCCAGGTGCGCGGCCAGGGGAATCAGGATCTGCACCGACACCGAGCTGAAGCCGATCAACAGCGACACCAGCAAGAACAGGTTCGGTTGCTCGGTAACCGCCGCGCCCAGCAGGCTGGCAATGGCCACCACAGTGGTGGCGATCATCAGTTTGCGGTTTTCCAGCAAGTCTCCCAGGGGCACCAAAAAGAACAGGCCCAAGGCATAGCCGATTTGCGTAAGGGACACAATCAGGCTGGCCATGGCGGGGGTGAGGCCAATATCCGGCGCGATCAGTTCGATGATCGGCTGCGCATAGTAGATATTGGCGACGATGGCGCCGCAGCAAAACGCAAACAGCATCACCATGCCTCGGGTCATGGTGCTCGTTGGGTGTGGGGTAGCGTTCATGGTGTTCTCATAAAAGCGAAGGAAGATGGCCTGCGAGGGTAAATGCAAGGCTCAGCGACGAGTAGGCCGCTTGGAATGATAGTACTTATGTCGGCTGATGATACATTCAGAAACATCTACCCAGCCCCCCGCGCAAAACCAATGTGGTAGGGGGCTACACAAGTCTCAAAGGCTGAAATAACTCTGCGGGAGTGGGTTTGCTATGGTGATGGGGGCAAGCCCGCTCACCACAGCAAGCCCCCTCCCACAGTTTTAGTGCGTTTGTTTAGTTATTGACCGGAGTAGATCTGGTCAAAAATGCCGCCGTCATTGAAGTGGGTTTTCTGTACCGTGCGCCAGTCACCGAAGGTTTTTTCCACCGACAGGAAATCGACTTTGGGGAAGCGGTCGGTGTACTTGGCCAGCACCGCCGGATCACGTGGGCGCAGGTAGTTGTTCGCGGCGATTTCTTGGCCTTGCGGCGACCACAGGTACTTCAGATAGTCCTCGGCGGCGGCGCGGGTGCCTTTTTTCTCGACCACTTTGTCCACCACCGACACCGGCGGCTCGGCTTCGGCGGATACGCTTGGGTAGATCACTTCGAACTGATCGCGGCCGAATTCGCGGGCGATCATTTCCGCTTCGTTTTCAAAGGTCACCAGCACATCGCCGATCTGGTTGGTCATGAACGTGGTGGTGGCGGCGCGGCCGCCGGTGTCCAGCACGGGAGCTTGTTTGAACAGCTTGCCCACAAAGCTCTTGGCTTTCTCTTCGTCCCCGCCGTTCTTGAGTACATAGCCCCAGGCCGACAGGTAGGTGTAGCGGCCGTTGCCCGAGGTTTTCGGGTTGGGCACGATCACCTGCACGCCGTCCTTGAGCAGGTCGGGCCAATCTTTCAAAGCTTTGGGGTTGCCTTTGCGCACGATAAACACCGTGGCCGAGGTGAACGGCGCGCTGTTGTTCGGCAAGCGCGTGACCCAGTTGTCCGGCACCAGTTTGCCGTTGTCGGCCAGGGCATTGATGTCGGTGGCCATGTTCATGGTGATCACGTCAGCCGGTAGGCCGTCGATCACCGAGCGTGCCTGTTTGCTTGAACCGCCAAAGGACATCTGCAAGGTCAGCTTGTCGTCTGGGTGCACGGCGTCCCAGTGTTTCTGGAACGCCGCGTTGTAGTCCTTGTAGAAATCGCGCATCACATCGTAGGACACGTTAAGCAGCGTAACGGGGGCGGCTTGCACTGCACTCGCCAGGGCAATTCCGGCGGCCAGGAGGGAGGCGCTAAGGAGTTTTTTCACTGCTCATTCCTTGTTGTTCGAGAAGAGGGGACAGGCACAATGCCAGCGACTATAGCCGGGGCCGCATAGTCGCTTAAAGATTAAAAAGAACTTTACTTATTCCACTTTCTTAAACAGATTGCTGCCACAGCGCGAACAGAATGCCGCATTGGGTTCGTGGGTGTTTTTCTGGCACACCGGGCAGTCGGTCTGCAGCTGTTCGCCGCGCATGGCACTGGCCAGTTCGGCGGTGAAAATCCCGGTGGGCACGGCGATGATTGAGTAACCGGTGATCATCACCAGCGACGAAATCACCTGACCCAGTGGGGTTTTGGGCACGATATCGCCAAAGCCGACAGTGGTCAGGGTCACGATGGCCCAGTAGATGCCCTTGGGAATGCTGGTAAACCCGTGTTCCGGGCCTTCGATCACATACATCAAGGTGCCGAACACGGTCACCAGGGTGCACACGCTGACCAGGAACACCACGATCTTCTGCTTGCTGCCGCGCAGCGCCGACATCAGGTAATTGGCTTGCTTGAGGTAGGGACTGAGCTTGAGCACACGGAATATCCGCAACATACGGATGATGCGGATAATCAGCAGGTACTGCGCGTCGCTGTAATACAGGGCAAGGATGCCAGGCACGATGGCCAGCAAATCCACCAACCCATAAAAGCTGAACGCATAGCGCAACGGCTTGGGCGAGCAGTACAGGCGCAAGCCGTACTCGATGGCGAAGATCAGGGTGAAGCCCCATTCGATATAGGCCAGCACGTCGGCGTAGTTCTGGTGCACCTGGTCGATGCTGTCGAGCATCACGATCACCAGGCTGGCCAGAATGATCAGCAGCAAGATCCCGTCAAACCGCCGCCCCGCCACGGTGTCGCTTTGGAAAACCATGACGTAGAGACGCTGACGCCAATCGTTGTTGCTGTCCATAAATCCTGCCCGAGTCGATTTTCGAGCAAGCCTAGGGGGATTCGAAGGGGCTGTCCATGCGCGGTTTCCGAAGCATCCTGCGGCTGGCGAGCACCAACCAGCACGCGAGGATAAACGGCGCGGTCAGTACCGGCAGGTGCAGGGCGGCGAAGCCCGGCGTCAGCAGGATCGCCAGCAGGATACCGGCCAGGGGCAGCCAGGCCCGACGACTGATCTGACTTAACGCCAGGGCCACCAGCGCTGGGTTGTAGCTGTGCAGGCCGAGCAGGGCGTGTGTGGTTTCACCCAACCCCAGGGCGAACAATGCGCCGCTGCCGGCACCGATGAACGCCCACAACACGGCGCGCCGATTGGCCAGCCACAGGCCCAACGCAATCAGGCCGCCGGCCAATGGCTGATCCAGCAACATGACCTGGGCCAGGCCGGTGAAAGGCGCGCTGAACAGGCCGAAGGCGTCGGCGCTGAGCGTGGCCGCCTCGCCGGGCGTCGCGCGGCCCAGCAGCAGCCAACCTAGACCGACAAAAGGCGCGGTGTAGGCCGGCAGGTCATCGGTCTGGCTGGCGTGTTTCAACCATTGCCGCGTGAGCATAGCGCTGACGCCGCCGCCCGCCAGGATCAATGGCGGCAGCATCGCCGACCACGGCAAGTGCTGGCTGATCAGCAACCCCAGCAGCACGCCGTTGTAGCTATACAAACCGGCCTGGCGCTCGGCTTTGGGATAGCCGCGGCGCTGGGCCGTGAGCAAACCGGCGACGCCACCGAGTAACGCACCGCCGAACAACGCCGGGGCACTGATCAGGATCGCCAGCAGGCAGAGCAGGCCGCACAGAGGATGGCGTTGCAGGAAAATCTGGCTGAAGCCGTTGAGCAACGCTTCGGCCCAGTCGGGGCAGGTTGGGTTGTGCATGGTGGGTATTCAGTTGGGCTGGGGTGAAACCCATCGGGGGCCAGCCCCCTCCCACACTTGATTGGGTTCACAAAGTCATAGCTGTGAATGCAGTCCAATGTGGGAGGGGGCTTGCCCCCGATGGGGCCGCTACAGACGCTAGATCAACACCTCTATGCGCAGCGAGTTGGTCGACCCCGGCTGCCCGAACGGCACCCCGGCAGTAATCACCAACGTATCCCCACGCTCTGCCATACCCTGGGCCTGGGCAATCTCCAGCGCCGTCGAACACACCTCATCGACCTGACGCAGCCGATCGTTGACCACCGAATGCACGCCCCATGCCACGCTCAAGCGCCGCGCGGTGGACAGGTTCGGCGTCAGGTTGAGGATCGGCGCCACCGGTCGTTCCCGCGCCGCGCGCAGGGTGGAGCTGCCGGACTCGCTGTAGTTCACCAGCACCGCCACCGGCAGGATGTTGCTGATGCGGCGGATCGCGCAGCTGATGGCGTCCGATACCGTGGCTTCCGCTTTGGGCCGGTTGACCTCCAGTTGCGTCTGGTAGTCCGGGCCGTTTTCCACTTGGCGGATGATCTTGCTCATCATCTGCACGGCTTCCAACGGGTAGTCGCCCGACGCGGTTTCCGCCGACAGCATCACCGCATCCGCGCCTTCGGCCACGGCGTTGGCCACATCGGTGACTTCGGCGCGGGTCGGCGCCGGGGAGAAACGCATGGATTCGAGCATCTGCGTGGCCACCACCACCGGTTTGCCCAACTCGCGGCAGGTGCGAATGATGGTTTTCTGGATTTGCGGCACGCTCTCGGCCGGCACCTCCACCCCCAAGTCACCCCGGGCCACCATGATCGCATCGCTCAGGTGGGCGATTTCCCGCAGGTGCTGCACGGCCGAGGGTTTCTCGATCTTGGCCATCAAGAACGCCCGATCACCGATCAGCTCGCGGGCCTCACGGATATCTTCCGGGCGCTGCACGAACGACAGCGCCACCCAGTCCACACCCAGCTCCAGGCCGAAGCTCAGGTCGCGGCGATCCTTGGCGGTGAGGGGGCTCAGTTCCAACAGCGCTTGTGGGACGTTCACACCTTTGCGATCGGACAATTCGCCGCCGTTCAGCACCGTGGTGTCGATGGCATCCTTGTGTTTGCTGACTACCCGCAGGCGCAGTTTGCCGTCGTCGAGCAGCAGGTCCATGCCCGGTTCCAGGGCCGCGATGATTTCCGGGTGGGGCAGGTTGACCCGGCGCTCATTCCCCGGGGTTTCATCCAAGTCCAGGCGCAGCGCCTGGCCGCGCAGCAGTTGCACGCAGCCGTCGGCAAAACGCCCGACCCGCAGCTTCGGCCCTTGCAGGTCCATGAGGATGCCCAACGGATAATTGAGCTGGCGCTCCACCTGACGGATCCACTGGTAGCGCTGGGCGTGATCGGCGTGCTCGCCGTGGCTGAAGTTGAGGCGGAAGATATTTACTCCGGCCTCCACCAGCTCGCGGATGTCATCGATACCGTCGATGGCCGGGCCCAGGGTGGCGAGGATTTTGACCTTTTTGTCAGGCGTCATGGTGGGCAGTCTCAAGGATCAGGATGGCGCGGAAGTCGTTGACGTTGGTGCGCGTGGGCTCGGTGACGATCAACCCGTCGAGGGCGGCGAAATAGCCGTAACCGTTGTTGTTATCCAACTCGTCGCTGGCCGACAGGCCGAGGGCTTCGGCGCGCGCGTAACTGCACGGGGTCATGATCGCGCCGGCGTTGTCTTCGGAGCCGTCGATGCCGTCGGTGTCACCGGCCAGTGCGTACACGCCGGGCAGGCCCTTGAGGCTATCGGTGAGGCTCAGCAGGAACTCTGCGTTGCGCCCGCCACGGCCCTCGCCGCGAATGGTCACGGTAGTTTCGCCGCCGGACAGGATCACGCACGGCGCCGCCAGCGGCTGGCCATGCTGCACGATCTGCCGGGCGATACCGGCATGCACCTTGGCCACGTCCCGCGCTTCGCCTTCCAGATCGCCGAGGATCAGCGGGCTGAAACCGGCCTGGCGCACTTTCACCGCCACCGCTTCAAGGGATTGCTGCGGGCGGGCGATCAATTGGAAATGGCTGCGGGCAAGCACCGGGTCGCCGGGCTTGACGGTTTCCGACGCCGGGTTCTGCAACCAGCTGCGCACCGAGGCGGGCGCGTCGATGCGGTAGCGCTTGAGGATCGCCAGCGCCTGTTGCGACGTGCTCGGGTCGCCGACGGTGGGGCCGGAGGCGATCACCGTGGCCTGGTCGCCCGGCACATCGGAAATCGCGTAGGTGTACACCGTGGCCGGCCACGCGGCCTTGGCCAGACGCCCGCCCTTGATCGCCGAGAGGTGCTTGCGCACGCAGTTCATCTCGCCGATGGTCGCGCCGGACTTGAGCAGGGCTTTGTTGATGGCCTGTTTGTCGGCCAGGCTGATGCCTTCGGCGGGCAGAGCCAGCAAGGCTGAGCCGCCGCCGGAGAGCAGGAAGATCACGCGATCGTTTTCGCTGAGGTTGCTGATCAACGCCAGCACGCGCTGGGCTACCGCCAGGCCGGCGGCATCGGGCACCGGGTGCGCGGCTTCGACCACTTCGATTTTCTTGCAAGGAGCCCCGTGGCCATAGCGGGTGACCACCAGGCCGGTGACTTCGCCTTGCCAGCAGTTTTCGACCACGAGCGCCATGGCGGCGGCCGCCTTGCCGGCACCGATCACGATCACGCGGCCGCTACGGTCGGCGGGCAGATAGGGTTCAAGGACTTGCCGGGGGTGGGCGGCGTCGATGGCTGTGGCAAACAGCTCGCGAAGCAGGTGTTGCGGATCGACCGACATAAGCGGGCTCCCGGATATTTTTGTTATTAGACGTGCAGCTATTTCAGCCTTGGCCTAGGAATAGGCCCTACTTTGGAATAGGCCCTACTTTGAAATGGGGCCTACTTTGAAATGGAGCCACCTGTGGGAGGGGGCTTGCCCCCGATAGCGGTCTATCAGCTACAGAAGACATGCTATCGGGAGCAAGCCCCCTCTCACATTTGATCAAGGCATTACTGATCGCGAATCGAGAAATTCGCCATATGCTCCAAGCCCTTGATCAGCGCCGAATGGTCCCAATTCCCGCCCCCCAGCGCATTACAGGTGCTGAACACCTGCTGAGTACCGGCAGTGTTCGGCAGGTTGATCCCCAGTTCTTTGGCACCGGCCAGGGCCAGGTTCAAATCCTTCTGGTGCAGGTTGATGCGGAAGCCCGGATCGAAGGTGCCCTTGATCATGCGTTCGCCGTGTACTTCGAGGATTTTCGACGAGGCAAAACCGCCCATCAGCGCTTCGCGCACCTTGGCTGGGTCGGCCCCGTTTTTGGCGGCGAACAGCAACGCTTCGGCCACCGCCTGGATGTTCAGCGCCACAATGATCTGATTGGCGACCTTGGCGGTCTGGCCATCGCCATTACCGCCCACCAACGTGATGTTTTTGCCCATGGCTTGGAACAGCGGCAGGGCGCGCTCAAAGGTCTGTGGCTCGCCACCGATCATGATGCTCAAAGTACCGGCCTTGGCGCCGACTTCACCGCCGGACACTGGCGCATCGAGGTACTGCGCGCCGTGCTCGTTGATCTTGGCGGCGAAGCTCTTGGTGGCGGTGGGCGAGATCGAACTCATGTCGATCACCACCTTGTTCGGCGACAGCCCGGCGGCCACGCCGTCGGTACGGAACAGCACGTCCTCGACCTGCGGAGTGTCCGGCACCATGACAATGATGAACTCGGCCTCCTGAGCCACTTGCTGCGGGCTGGCCAGCGCCACGGCGCCTGCGTCGATCAGTGCTTGCGGGGCCTTGCCGTGGTGCTCGGAGAGGAACAGTTGATGACCTGCTTTTTGCAGGTTGGCGGCCATGGGTTGGCCCATGATGCCGGTGCCGATAAAGCCGATTTTAGCCATGATGAAATCCTCTTGTTATGTGGGAGGGGGCTTGCCCCCGATGACGGTGTGCCAGGCAAAACAGTGTTGACTGAGCTGCCGCTATCGGGTGCAAGCCTCCGCCCACAGGGTTTTGAGCCAGCCAAGACCCGCTTCGGTGGTGGTCAACGGCTTGTATTCACAACCGACCCAACCCGTGTATCCGATCCGGTCCAGGTGCTCGAACAGGAAGCGATAGTTGATCTCCCCGGTCCCCGGCTCGTTGCGCCCAGGGTTGTCCGCCAGTTGGATGTGATTGATCTCACCCAGGTGCGCGGCCATGGTGCGGGCCAGGTCACCTTCCATGATTTGCATGTGGTAGATGTCGTATTGCAGGAACAGATTGTCACTGCCCACCCGCTCGCGGATCGCTAGGGCCTGAGCGGTGTTGTTCAGGTAAAAGCCCGGGATGTCGCGGGTGTTGATCGCTTCCATCACCAGTTTGATGCCCGCCGCTTTCAGTTTGTCGGCGGCGTACTTGAGGTTGGCGACGAAGGTGTCTTCCAGCTGTTGGTCGTCGACACCGGCGGGGCGAATACCGGCCAGGCAGTTGATTTGCGTATTGCCCAGCACCTGGGCGTAGGCGATGGCCAACGTGACCCCGGCGCGGAATTCCTCGACCCGGTCCGGATGGCACGCCAGGCCGCGCTCGCCGTTGGCCCAGTCACCGGCCGGCAGGTTGAACAACACTTGAGTCAGGCCATGGGCGTCGAGTTGCGCCTTGATCTCGGCAGAGCTGAACTCGTAAGGGAACAGGTACTCCACCCCCTGGAAGCCGGCATCGGCGGCCGCTTTGAAGCGAGCGAGAAAGTCCTGTTCGGTGAACAGCATGGACAGGTTGGCGGCAAAGCGCGGCATAGGGTTCTCCTTAATCGAGCAGGGAAATGGCAGTCGGCGCATCGTTGCCGACCAGGGCCAGGTCTTCGAATTCGTTGACGGCGTTGATCTCGGTGCCCATGGAAATATTGGTCACCCGCTCCAGAATAATCTCAACGATCACCGGCACCTTGAATTCTTCGATCATGGCCTCGGCCTGGCGCAAGGCCGGCGCGATCTGGCTGGGTTCGAACACGCGCAGGGCCTTGCAACCCAGGCCTTCGGCGACGGCCACGTGGTCCACGCCATAGCCATTGAGTTCCGGGGCGTTGAGGTTGTCGAAAGACAGCTGCACGCAGTAGTCCATTTCAAAACCACGCTGGGCCTGGCGAATCAGACCCAGGTAGGAATTGTTCACCACCACATGGATGTACGGCAGTTTGAACTGCGCGCCCACCGCCAGTTCTTCGATCATGAACTGGAAGTCGTAGTCGCCGGACAGCGCCACTACTTTGCGGCTCGGGTCGGCCTTGACCACCCCCAGCGCAGCCGGAATCGTCCAGCCCAGCGGGCCGGCCTGGCCGCAATTGATCCAATGGCGCGGCTTGTAGACGTGCAGGAACTGCGCGCCGGCAATCTGCGACAGGCCGATGGTGCTGACGTAGCAGGTGTCTTTGCCGAACACCTGGTTCATCTCTTCGTACACCCGTTGCGGCTTGACCGGCACCGCATCGAAGTGAGTCTTGCGCTGCAGGGTGGCCTTGCGTTGCTGGCAATCATGCAGCCAGGCGCTGCGGTCCTTGAGCTTGCCGGCGGCTTTCCATTCGCGGGCCACTTCGATGAACATCGTCAGGGCAGAACCGGCGTCGGACACGATGCCCAGGTCCGGTGTGAAAACGCGGCCAATCTGCGTCGGCTCGATGTCCACGTGGATGAATTTACGGCCTTCGGTATACACCTCGACCGAGCCTGTGTGGCGGTTAGCCCAGCGGTTACCGATGCCCAGCACCACGTCGGACTTGAGCATGGTCGCGTTGCCGTAACGGTGCGAGGTTTGCAGACCCACCATGCCCACCATCAGCGGGTGATCGTCGGGGATCGTGCCCCAACCCATCAGGGTCGGGATCACCGGAATGCCGGTCAGTTCGGCGAACTCCACCAGCAGCTCGCTGGCGTCGGCGTTGATCACGCCGCCGCCGCTGACTAACAGCGGGCGTTCCGCCTGGTCGAGCAGGGCCAGGGCTTTCTCCACCTGTACGCGAGTGGCCAGCGGCTTGGCCAGCGGCAGTGGCTGATAAGCGTCAATGTCGAACTCGATCTCAGCCATTTGCACGTCGAACGGCAGGTCGATCAATACTGGGCCGGGGCGGCCGGAGCGCATTTCATAAAAAGCTTTCTGGAACGCGTAGGGCACCTGGCCGGGTTCGAGCACGGTGGTCGCCCATTTGGTCACCGGCTTGACGATGCTGGTGATGTCCACGGCCTGAAAATCTTCCTTGTGCATGCGGGCACGGGGCGCTTGGCCGGTGATGCACAGGATCGGGATCGAGTCGGCCGAGGCGCTGTAGAGGCCGGTGACCATGTCGGTGCCCGCCGGGCCCGACGTGCCGATGCACACACCGATATTGCCGGCCTTGGTGCGGGTGTAACCCTCGGCCATGTGCGAGGCGCCTTCAACGTGGCGAGCAAGGACGTGATCGATGCCGCCCACTTTCTGCAAAGCCGAATACAGCGGGTTGATCGCGGCGCCGGGGATACCGAAGGCAGTGTCCACACCTTCACGGCGCATCACCAGGACGGCGGCTTCGATTGCTCTCATTTTGCTCATGATTTTGGTGCCTCTTGCGTTTTGTAATTGTATACAAGTGGTGTCTGTCCAAAGTGTATTCACGGCGAGCTGTGCAGGTCAACGCATTTTATTCGTGACCGATCATGCTCGGCGGAACGCCTTTTTTCGACGTGTGGTGGGTATGTTGGAAAATATTGTATACAAAAAAGTAGGTCATTGTGTTCTATTTGTGCGATCGAGCTTCTGATCAATCAGACCTCCATCGCTTTCCCAATAACAAAAGAAGGACGGCACCATGAGCGCTTTAACCTTGAAAACCGCCACTCAACTCGCCAGCCAGGCCCTTACAGCGGGCCGTATGATTGGCGCCGCGCCCCTGACCATCGCAGTGCTCGACAGCGGCGGCCATTTGATCACCCTGCAACGCGAAGACGGCGCCAGCCTGCTGCGCCCGCAGATCGCCATCGGCAAGGCTTGGGGCGCGATTGCGCTGGGCAAGGGTTCGCGCCTGCTGGCGCTGGACGCGCAACAACGTCCGGCGTTTATCGCAGCGCTGAACAGCCTGGGGCAGGGCAGCGTGGTGCCGGCGCCGGGTGGCGTGTTGATTCGCGATCAAGACGGTGGGGTGCTGGGGGCGATCGGGATCAGTGGGGATACGTCGGATATTGACGAGCAGTGTGCGATCACGGCGATCGAGGGGGTGGGGTTAATGGCGGATGCGGGGGTGTCGGCTTGAACAGTGTGTGACTTTCAGGGCCTCATCGTGGGCAAGGCCCCTCCCACAATGTTGATTGTGGGAGGGGCCTTGCCCACGATGGGCACCGGCTCTGCGGTGTATCAGTCGGGCTCACAGCCCTTGAGCACCAACCGGATAATGGTCTGCGCCGCCGCTTCATAATCGGCCTCATCCAGCTTGGCTTTTCCGGTCACCGCGGAAATCTGCCAGTCGAAATCGGCATAGGTCTGCGTCGCGGCCCAGATGCTGAACATCAGGTGGTTGGGGTCGATTGCCGCGATCAGGCCGCGATCAACCCAGCTCTGGATGCAGTCGATATTGTGCTTGGCCTGGGCGTTGAGCTGCTCGACCTGTTCGGCGCTCAGGTGCGGGGCGCCGTGCATGATTTCACTGGCGAACACCTTGGAGGCGAAGGGCAGGTCGCGGGAGATGCGGATTTTCGAGCGGATGTAATTGCTCAGCACCACCGCCGGCTCACCCTCGGGGTTGAACGGCGTGGACGCAGCCAGGATCGGCTCGATAATGCTTTCGAGCACCTCGCGGTAGAGGTTGTCCTTGGATTTGAAGTAGTAGTAGACGTTGGGCTTGGGCAGCCCGGCCTTGGCGGCGATGTCGCTGGTTTTGGTCGCGGCGAAGCCCTTGTCGGCAAACTCCTCGCTGGCCGCCCGCAGGATTTTTTCTTTGTTGCGCTCGCGAATGGTGCTCATAAACCAGGGTTTTCCTTGCCAGTGCAGGCGGTCGGGCATGGTAGCACCGGCTATCCGCGAGCCTCAACAATGTGTCCGCAATGCCCTGCGCCGCGCTATGCTCGCGTCATCTTTTCTCTTACGGAAGTGCGTTTCATGGCAGGAAGCAGTTTGCTGGTGTTGATCGACGATATCGCCACGGTACTCGACGATGTCGCTCTGATGACAAAGATGGCCGCGAAGAAAACCGCCGGCGTGCTCGGCGACGATCTGGCGCTCAATGCCCAGCAGGTGTCCGGTGTGCGCGCCGAGCGGGAAATCCCGGTGGTGTGGGCGGTGGCCAAGGGCTCGTTTATCAACAAATTGATCCTGGTGCCCACCGCGCTGTTGATCAGCGCCTTCGTCCCCTGGGCGGTCACCCCTTTGTTGATGCTGGGCGGTGCTTTTCTGTGTTTCGAGGGCTTCGAGAAACTGGCGCATAAATTTCTGCACAGCAAGGCCGGAGACCAGGCCGAGCACGAACAACTGACGAAGGCCGTTGCAGACCCGGCCACCGACCTGGTGGCCTTTGAAAAGGACAAGATCAAAGGCGCGGTGCGTACCGACTTCATTCTTTCGGCCGAGATCATCGCGATCACCCTGGGCACCGTGGCCGCTGCGCCATTGATGCAGCAGGTGGTCGTGCTGTCGGGCATTGCGATTGTCATGACCATCGGCGTCTATGGGCTGGTGGCGGGCATCGTCAAGCTGGACGACCTGGGCCTTTGGCTGAGCCAGAAACCCGGCCAGATGGCCCGCAGCGTCGGTGGCGTCATCCTGCGCGCGGCGCCGTACATGATGAAGAGCCTGTCGGTGATCGGCACGGCGGCGATGTTCATGGTGGGCGGCGGCATCCTGACCCATGGCGTGCCGGTGGTGCATCACTGGATCGAGACGGTCAGCCAGAGCACGGGCGCCGTGGCGTGGTTGATGCCGACGCTGCTTAATGCGGTGGCGGGAATTATTGCCGGGGCGATTGTGCTGGCGCTGGTGTCGACCGCAAGCAAGCTGTGGCGAGTCGTGAAGGCATGAGTTCAGCGCCCACCACACGCTTGCTGCAGAGTCAGGTTATTTCAACGCTGCGTAACCCTTTACGCTGAATGCCTTGAATAGCTGCGCTTCGGAACCTGCCGAAACACTGCCGAATTGGCCAAACCCCTGCAGGTGTTGATCGTGCTGTTGCGAAGCGTCCTGCCGTTTGAGTCCTTCGCGGCCGTCGACGTAGTTAACCACTTCGGCCAGGTTATAGGCGGCATTCGCGCGTGATTCGGGGTTGGTGTTGGCGGAGCTCCAATCGCCAGTCTGTTGCTTGAGCTGGTTGAGAAAATCGCTTGAGAAAGATCCGTCTCGTTTGAGCACATCTTTCAGAATCGGGTTGTCTTTGAAAATCTCTTGCGCGCTGCGGTTATCGCCGGCTGGCCGGCCATAAGCCCCTCGTGGGGTGCCCACGTCAATGTGGGCTGCTGGCTCAGGGGCGGTTGCCGGTGCGAAGGAGGGGGTTGGCGCGAAGGTGTTGAGGGCGTTAACGGATAACGTCATAGGGAATGTCCACTGCAAAGTTCAAGGTTGGTAATAGAGCCTCGGCCGGATAGTTGTCAGGCCTGTCTGGTCGTGATACCGGACTTTGCGTGGCGAATCGGTAAGAAAGGTTCCAAACCATGTCATTTCAGCCACGGTCGGACACAAAAAAGGCCATTCAATCGAATGGCCTTTTTGTGCGCGTCACTTACT
The DNA here is from genome assembly GCF_001029595.1 of Pseudomonas sp. ARP3. NCBI lineage: Bacteria > Pseudomonadati > Pseudomonadota > Gammaproteobacteria > Pseudomonadales > Pseudomonadaceae > Pseudomonas > Pseudomonas sp. ARP3. The sequence goes on along the minus strand of NZ_LEKF01000012.1, from coordinate 76,804 downwards.
CGGCAATCTGCAACTTGCGCGATTCGGTGTAGATGTAGCGCACCTTTTCATACTCAAACGGCGAATTCATCTGACCGTAGCGGAAGCTGGTCTGGTAGCGCTTGTCCACCGCGCGCAGGGCCCAGATTTCCGGGTGGTTGGAGCTGACTTCGGAGACGTTGAGGAAGTTGATCTGCGACTCGGCGGTGTAATCCACCAGCAAGCCAGCGGTGTCGCGCAGGTTCGACGGGCCGAAGATCGGCAGTACCACGTATGCGCCGCCAGGCACGCCATAGAAACCCAGGGTCTGGCCGAAGTCTTCGCTCTGGCGCGGCAGGCCCATGGCGGTAGCCGGGTCCCACAGCCCAGCGATGCCGACGGTGGTGTTGAGCAGCAGACGCCCGGTGGTTTCCAGGGAACGGTGGCCCTTGAGTTGCAGCAGGCTGTTCAACAGGTTGGGTACGTCGCCCAAGTTGTTGAAGAAATTACTCACGCCGGTGCGCAGGAAACTGGGGGTCACGTAGGTGTAACCGTTGACCACGGGCAGGAACACCCATTGGTCGAAACGGTAGTTGAAGTGGTACACGCGACGGTTCCATGACTCCAGCGGGTCATACACATTGAGGGCGGTGAGCGAGGAGCGCTCGAACTCGCGCTGGTCCAGGCCGGGGTTGAATTTAAGCTTGGTCAGCGGTTGCTTGAAGCCGTCATCACCCAGCTGCGTCGGCTCGTGAGCCTTGCTGTTATCGGCATTGGCCACGCCCGCGCACATCAGGGCAGCGAGCAGCAGAAGATATTTAGCCACGGAAGAACTCCAGCATGGCGTCGGCGTTGACGCGGTAATTGAGGTTGCCGCAGTGGCCGCCCAGGGGGTAGACGGTCAAGCGATCGCCGAAGGTTTTACGCAGGAAGCCCAGGTCGCCCGGGCCCAGGATCACGTCGTCGGCGTTGTGCATGACGGCGATTTTCGGGCTGGCGTGCAGGTAGTCGTTGAGCGCGTACAGGCTGACCTGGTCGACCAGTTGCAACAGGCTGCCGCCGTCGGAGCGGGCGCGCCACATTGGAATTACTTGTTCGGTGAGGTAGCAATCGAAGTCGCATTGCAGCGCGCGCTTGAGGAACGGCGTCAGGCTGGTGCCTTCGGTGATCGGGTATTTCGGTGGGATGATGAGGCCGCGACGGTTGATCAGGTCCGAAGTGAAGGCGATATCGGCCGCCGAGAAGCGGAACGAGGTGCCGATCAGCATGGCCATCTGTTCGTTGGTCAGGTGCTGCTTGGACTGCTGGAAGTCGTAGAGCAGGGCGTCATTGAGGTCGATGTAGCCCTTTTGCTGGAAGTAGCGGGTCAACTTGTTCAACACCAGTTCATAGAAGGTGGTGGTGTTGTTGATGCCCTTGACCTCGGTCTGGACCAATTTGTCGAGGTTGGTGATCGAGGTGTAGAGGTTCACCGGCGGGTTGAGCAGCAGCACTTTCTTGAAATTGAAGCTGCGACGGGTCTCGTCCAGTTTGCTCACGAACGCCGCATCCAGAGCGCCGAGGCTGTAGCCGGTGAGGTAGAAGTCGGTGACCGGCAACGAGGCGTTCTGGGCGCGTACGGCTTGCATTACGCGGTACATGTCCTCGGCGTCTTCCTGGCTGATGCCGGGGGTGGCGAAGCGCGATGCCGAGGCGATGAAGTCGAAGCTGGTGGGCGACGACAGTTGCACCACATGGTAGCCGGCCTGGTAGTACAGCTTTTTCAGGTACTCGTTGAGGCTGCTGTCATAGCGCGCGCCGGTGCCGGCGATCAGGAAGATCAACGGCGCGGCGCGGTCTTGCTTGGCGATACGGTAGGTGAGTTTCTTCACCGCCCAGAAATTGTCCGGCAGGCTGAACTCGCGCTCCGGGCGCATATTCAGGGTGTAGTCGGACTGGTTGATTTCGTCGTCGGTCGGCAGCTTAGGCCGAAGATCTGGCGGGGTCGTGGCGATGGTCGCTTCGAACGGGTTGGTCAAAGGGTAGCCATAGCTGGCTTGGTCGATATCGACGGCCAGTGCTGACGCACTCAAAAAAAGGCTGCCCAGTAAGGCAGCACAGCGCAAGGAACGGAGCATGACTTAATCCCTAAGAGGAAACGTGCTGAATGAAGTTCGCAGGCTATGACCACCGCCGTACCACCGAAGTGCCAGCACTCGGTGCGAAAAGTCGTAAAAAACCGTCGGATTCGGGGTAATAGTAGCCAGACGATACACTTTGCCAGCCCCTGCTGAACACTAATTGTGTGTATGCACCTTGCTAACGGCCGTTGGCGCATTAAGCTGAGCGCCGTTTTTGCCTTTCGGAGTGCTCCATGTCCCGTCGTTTGCCATTGATTCTGCTGCTTATTGCCTTGCCACTTTGGCTGGCTGCCAGCTATGCCGCGCGTTATGGCTTTATGGAGGACGGCCGGTGGGTCGGTATTTGCGTCGACGAGGCCAGTCGCTGGGAATGCCAGCTGCGCTCGAACCTGGGTTTGATGATCCATTTCAAAGTGCTGGGCTGGGCAGCGCTGGTGACCTCGGTGCTCGCATTTTTTGTAGCGGGTCGCACTGGGTGGGGCCTCGCGGTAGCGGGGCTGGTGTTCGGGCTGCCGGCGCTGGCGTTGTACAACACAACCTTTGCGGTGTTTGCGGTGGTGATTGCGGGGTTGCGGTTGGTCAGACAGCCTCGGGGCGTTTGATCGGGTCAATCGGGGGCAAGCCCTCTCCCACATTCGCCGGTATTCACAATTGGAAATGTGTAAACCCAATCAAGTGTGGGAGGGGGCTTGCCCCCGATGGCAGTATTAAGCCCTGCGCACCCGCAAGCACCGCCACAACGCGACCACCATCAACCCGCTGACCACTGCCCAACCCCACGCCTGTTGGTTCAGCAAGCCTTCACGGAATAGCTGCGGCGCAATGCCGGCGCCGATGATGAAGGTCAGCAGCGCAATCTCCCGACGTGGGCCGGTTACCGGGCGTGCCAGGTACACCAGCGCCGGCAATACCAGTGCGGCGCTGGGGAAACTGCGATAGCGCGGATCGAACACCAGCGCCAGCATCATGACCGCGCCCGCGAAGCCGGCGAATGCCACCAGCCAGCCCGCGCGTTGTTCCAACCAATTGAACATGCGCCCGCGCCACCCTTCGCGAGCGCTCAGGGCCAGCGCGGCATGGGCCAACACCAGCAGGTTCAGTGCCAGCAGCAGCCCAGCCCACACCCACTCATCGTTGAAGCGCGCAGTCAGGCGGGTCAGCTCGGCCCAGGTGCCGATCGAGCATGCCGCGATAGCGCCCAGTAAAGGCAGGGCCAGCGCGGCACGGGGGCTGCGAACGCGACCGCCGAGCACCAACGTGCCCAGCAGGATCACGCCGCCGACGCCCAGCCACAACGGCCAGTACGGCACATTGCTCACTGGGCCGGCGAGGATGCCTTTGTCCTGACGATCGGCATCAAACAGGCCCCAATAACCACCCACAGCGCCTTCGCTGGCGCGCTTCCACGGCTGGTCAAAGGCTTCAATCAGGTTGTAGTGCCAGCCATTGGCCTCGGCCATGGCGACGAAGCCGCGCATGAACTTGGCTTCGTTGACCCGGCTCGGCAACGCCGTCTCGCGCTGGCGGCCTTCGCTGGGCCAGCCGGTTTCGCCGATCAGCACGTCTTTGGGCGCGAACTTGTTGCCGAAGGTCTGTCGTACATCGCCCACATGTTTGAGCGCCTGGTCGATGCCGCACGGATCGTCTTCCCAGTAGGGCAGCAGGTGAATGGTCAGAAAATCCACCGCTGGGGCGATTTCCGGGTGTTGCAGCCAGAATTCCCAGACGTCGGCGTAGGTGACCGGTTGCTGGATCTGGCTTTTGACTTTCTGGATCAGCTTCACCAGTTGCCCGGCGGTGACTTCCTTGCGCAGCAGCGCCTCGTTGCCGACGATCACAGCGCTGACCACATCCGGGTTGGCGTTGGCCGCGGCGATCAACAGATCGACTTCCTTTTCGGTGGCTACCGGGTCGGCGCTGACCCACGCGCCGATCATCAGCTTCAAACCGTGCTTGCGCGCCAGGGCCGGCAAGCCTTCCAGGCCGGTCATGGAGTAGGTGCGGATGCATTCGAAGCGGGTAGCCAGCAAGGCCAGGTCGGCGTCCATGCGCGCCGGGCGCAGCGTGAACGGCTGGTCGAAGGGGGATTGGTCTTTGTCGAAAGGCGTGTAGGACGCACATTGCAGCTTGTGGCTGGCGCTGGCGACGTCCGGCAGCACCACCGGTCGGCCGAGGCCGTACCAGTAGCCGACAAGGGCCAGCAGGCCAAGGATCAGGGCGAATACATAGGGCAGGGCAGGGAAGCGGGCAGTCGCGGTCATGGTCGGCTTATCTGGAAAGCAAAGGCGCGCATCTTACCCGCAATTGTGTGGCTCAAGGGTGGTTGCACGATTTTGACATGCAAAGTTCGGGCGGGTTTTTGAACGCTCGTTCAGCTAAGCGCCCTGCTGGCTATGTGATGTCGTTTCCTGCTTGTAAGAGGTCGCTGACAGAGCAGGTCGAAGGCCGGCGCAGGCCGATGATCCAAGGGTCAGCACTCCACTGATGTCGCAGCCGCTGGATCGATGCGCGTGAAAGGGGCGCGGTGCACTACACAACAACAGGTTGACGTCGCTCGGCATCCGCCGAGCGCAGCACTTTCGGGGAAGTACGATGAAGATGCGACGACTCTTGGGCGCAGCTGCCACTTTGGTAGTTGCGATGAGCTCTACACTGGCCAGCGCCGACAGCAAAACCCTGAGCATCGGTTACGTGGACGGTTGGTCCGACAGCGTAGCCACCACCCATGTGGCGGCCGAGGTGATCAAGGAAAAGCTCGGGTATGACGTGAAACTGCAGGCGGTTGCCACCGGGATCATGTGGCAGGGCGTAGCAACCGGCAAGCTCGATGCCATGCTCTCGGCGTGGTTGCCCGTGACTCACGGTGAATACTGGGCCAAGAACAAAGACAAGGTTGTCGACTACGGTCCTAACTTCAAGGATGCCAAGATTGGCTTGATCGTGCCGGAGTACGTCAAGGCCAAGTCCATCGAAGACCTCAAGACTGACACCACCTTCAAGAACAAAATCGTCGGTATCGACGCCGGTTCGGGCGTAATGCTCAAGACCGACGAAGCCATCAAGCAGTACGGCCTCGATTACAAGCTGCAAGCCAGCTCGGGTGCGGCGATGATTGCCGAGCTGACCCGTGCCGAAGACAAACAGGAATCCATCGCCGTCACCGGTTGGGTGCCGCACTGGATGTTCGCCAAGTGGAAACTGCGCTTCCTCGAAGATCCAAAAGGCGTTTATGGCGCTGCTGAGACCGTCAACAGCATCGGCAGCAAAGGCCTGGAAGCCAAGGCGCCGGAAGTTGCGGCCTTCCTGAAAAAATTCCAGTGGGCCTCCAAGGACGAAATCGGCGAAGTCATGCTCGCTATCCAAGAGGGCGCCAAGCCTGACGCCGCAGCCAAGGATTGGGTTGCCAAACACCCTGAGCGCGTAGCCGAGTGGACCGGTAAATAACCCCCGAGATCCTGTTACAACCCCTGTGGGAGGGGGCTTGCCCCCGATAGCGGAGTGTCAGTTTTCAATGATCTGACTGACTCATCGCCATCGGGAGCAAGCCCCCTCCCACATTAATTTCTGTTTCCTGCAAATCTTCATTCGCGTCGTCAATCCCTCGCTACACTCGATCTACTACTAAGGTCGTCTGGAACCTGTGCCACAGCCGCATACAGTGGCTACGTTCCAATAATAAAAAAGCTGTGCTGCGAGGATAAAAACAATGAACGACAGCATTTACCTATCGATTCAAAACAGCCCGCGCTTCAAGGAGCTGGTGAGAAAAAGGGAGCGGTTTGCCTGGATTCTCTCGGCCATCATGCTAGGGCTCTACTCCGGTTTCATCCTATTGATCGCCTACGGGCCACAAGTGCTGGGGGCCAAGCTCAGCCCTGGTTCGTCGATTACCTGGGGCATCCCCCTGGGCGTCGGGTTGATCGTCTCCGCGTTCGTCTTGACCGGCATTTATGTGCGTCGGGCCAATGGCGAATTTGACGATTTGAACAATGCGATTCTCAAGGAGGCTGCGCAATGATCCGTCGTCTACTGGCAGTATTCGGCGCTTCGCTTTTTGCTCCCGCCCTGTGGGCGGCCGACGCATTGACCGGTGAAGTGCACAAGCAACCGCTGAACGTCTCGGCCATCGTGATGTTTGTCGTCTTCGTCGGTGCAACCCTTTGCATCACTTACTGGGCCTCCAAGCGCAATAAATCGGCGGCCGACTACTACGCGGCGGGCGGCAAGATCACCGGTTTCCAGAACGGTCTGGCAATTGCTGGCGACTATATGTCGGCGGCCTCGTTCCTGGGGATTTCCGCGCTGGTGTTTACGTCCGGCTATGACGGGTTGATCTACTCGATCGGCTTTCTGGTGGGCTGGCCGATCATTCTGTTCCTGATCGCCGAGCGCCTGCGTAACCTGGGTAAATACACTTTTGCCGACGTGGCGTCCTACCGCCTGGGCCAGACCCAGATTCGCAGCCTGTCGGCTTGCGGTTCGCTGGTGGTGGTGGCGTTCTACCTGATTGCGCAAATGGTGGGGGCGGGCAAGCTGATCCAGTTGCTGTTCGGCCTGGATTACCATGTGGCGGTGATTCTGGTGGGCATCCTGATGTGCCTGTACGTGCTGTTCGGCGGCATGCTGGCGACCACATGGGTGCAGATCATCAAGGCGGTGCTGTTGCTGTCGGGTGCGTCGTTCATGGCGCTGATGGTGATGAAGCACGTCAACTTCGATTTCAACACGCTGTTCTCCGAGGCGATCAAGGTTCACCCTAAAGGTGAGGCGATCATGAGCCCAGGCGGCCTGGTGAAAGACCCTATCTCTGCATTCTCCCTGGGCTTGGCGCTGATGTTCGGCACCGCCGGCCTGCCGCATATCCTGATGCGCTTCTTCACAGTGAGCGATGCCAAGGAAGCGCGTAAGAGCGTGCTGTATGCCACGGGCTTTATCGGCTACTTCTATATCCTGACCTTTATTATCGGCTTCGGCGCGATCCTGCTGGTCAGCACCAACCCGGCGTTCAAGGATGCGGCAGGCGCCTTGCTGGGCGGTAACAACATGGCGGCGGTACACCTGGCCAATGCGGTGGGTGGCAGCATCTTCCTGGGCTTTATCTCAGCGGTGGCGTTTGCCACCATCCTGGCCGTGGTGGCCGGTTTGACCCTGGCGGGTGCATCGGCGGTGTCTCACGACCTGTATGCCAGCGTGATCAAGAAAGGCAAGGCCAACGAGAAGGATGAGATTCGCGTGTCGAAGATCACCACCGTGGCCCTGGGTGTATTGGCGATCGGCCTGGGTATCCTGTTCGAAAGCCAGAACATCGCGTTCATGGTCGGCCTGGCGTTCTCCATTGCCGCCAGCTGCAACTTCCCGGTGCTGCTGCTTTCCATGTACTGGAAAAACCTCACCACCCGTGGCGCCATGATCGGCGGCTGGCTGGGTCTGGTGAGCGCCGTGGGCCTGATGGTACTGGGCCCGACCATCTGGGTCTCGATCCTGCACCATGAAAAAGCCATCTTCCCGTACGAGTACCCTGCGTTGTTCTCGATGATCATTGCGTTCATCGGCATCTGGTTCTTCTCCATCACCGACAAGTCGGCGGCGGCAGAGAAAGAGCGTGCGCTGTACTTCCCGCAGTTTGTGCGTTCGCAGACTGGCTTGGGGGCGAGTGGGGCGGTTAACCACTAAGCTTGTAACTGGATCAGGAAGTGCCCCGGTCGAAAGGCTGGGGCATTTTTTTGCCTGGGGTTTATGGGTTGCTGCTCATGGCCTCATCGGGGGCAAGCCTCCTCCCACACTTGATCTGTGAACACTTTTCAAAGGTGGGAGGAGGCTTGCCCCCGATGGCGGTAGACCAGACGCCACAAACAAAAACGGCCTCCACTGGGGGAGGCCGTTTTCAGTGCAACTAAGCGATGCTTACTTGCGATCTTCCAGCTTGGTGATATCACGCGACTCGTAGCCGGTGTACAGCTGGCGCGGGCGGCCAATCTTGTACGGGCTGGAGAGCATTTCTTTCCAGTGGGAGATCCAGCCCACGGTCCGCGCCAGGGCGAAGATCACGGTAAACATGCTGGTTGGAATGCCGATCGCCTTGAGGATGATCCCCGAGTAGAAGTCGACGTTCGGGTACAGGGAGCGTTCGATGAAGTACGGGTCGGTCAGGGCGATCTCTTCCAGGCGCATGGCCAGTTCGAGTTGCGGATCGTTCTTGATGCCCAGTTCCTTCAACACTTCGTCGCAGGTCTGCTTCATAACGGTGGCGCGTGGGTCGCGGTTCTTGTAGACCCGGTGACCGAAGCCCATCAGCTTGAACGGATCGTTCTTGTCCTTGGCCTTGGCGATGAAGGTGTCGATGTTCGAGACATCGCCGATTTCATCGAGCATGGTCAACACGGCTTCGTTCGCACCGCCGTGGGCAGGGCCCCACAGTGCGGCGATGCCGGCGGCGATACAGGCGAACGGGTTGGCACCCGAGGAGCCCGCCAGGCGCACGGTGGAGGTGGAGGCGTTCTGCTCGTGGTCGGCGTGGAGGATGAAGATCCGGTCCATGGCCTTGGCGAGCACCGGGCTGATCGGTTTGATCTCGCACGGGGTGTTGAACATCATGTGCAGGAAGTTTTCCGCGTACGTCAGGTCGTTGCGCGGGTACATCATGGGTTGACCCATGGAGTACTTGTAAACCATTGCGGCCAGGGTCGGCATCTTGGCAACCAGGCGGATCGCGGAGATTTCGCGATGCTGCGGGTTATTGATGTCGAGGGAGTCGTGATAGAAGGCCGACAGGGCGCCGACCACGCCGCACATGACGGCCATCGGGTGGGCGTCGCGACGGAAGCCGTTGAAGAAGGTCTTCAACTGCTCGTGAACCATGGTGTGGTTCTTGACTGTGCTGACAAACTGGGCTTTCTGCTCGGCTGTTGGCAATTCGCCATTGAGCAGCAGGTAGCAGGTTTCCAGGTAGTCCGACTTTTCTGCCAATTGCTCGATCGGGTAGCCCCGGTGCAGCAAGATGCCATTGTCGCCGTCGATATAGGTGATCTTCGACTCGCAAGAGGCGGTCGACATGAAGCCTGGGTCGAAAGTGAAACGGCCCGTGGCCGTCAGGCCCCGTACGTCGATAACATCGGGACCAACGGTGCCGGTTAAAATGGGCAGCTCGACGGGGGCTGCGCCCTCGATGATCAACTGCGCTTTTTTGTCAGCCATGTGGCCTCCTATTTATGCTTCAAATCATCAGACAGACCCCCCACGCAGGGCCCGCACCACTATAGTGAGATAAATTCAGATGTCAATTTGCCTAAAGTCTTGCTCCAGAAGGCTTTAACCGGACTTTTTCGTCGAAATTGCCTGCCATTTACGCCTTTTATCCCGTCAGCGCAATCCGCTATTAGGGTGAGGAGCGCGCGTTGTCATTAGTAACCTAACTGTCTATACTCGGCCACCGACCGCCAAGGGCTTTTGGGCTTGCTTTCATTGGGGGTCGCACTCCCTGGGTGGTGCTTACCTGACCAGTGCACTCCCCTACAACTTTGCCCTGATTGTTAGGGGCTCTTCAGTGTGAAAAAAAGCCGTGAAGAATAGCCAACGACCTGTAAACCTAGACCTAAGGACCATCAAACTCCCCATCACCGGCGTTACGTCGTTCCTGCACCGTGTTTCCGGCATCATCCTGTTCCTGGGCTTGGGCATCATGCTTTATGCATTGAGCAAATCCCTGGGTTCCGAGGAAGGTTACGCCGAGGTGAAGGCATGCTTGACCAGCCCGCTGGCCAAGTTCGTAGCATGGGGCCTCCTGTCCGCTCTGCTGTATCACCTGGTAGCCGGTGTGCGCCACTTGATCATGGACATGGGCATCGGTGAGACGCTGGAAGGCGGCCGCCTGGGCTCGAAAATCATCATCGCCATTTCCGTGGTGCTGATCGTTCTCGCAGGAGTTTGGATATGGTAACCAGCGTTACGAACCTATCGCGTTCGGGCCTCTATGATTGGATGGCGCAGCGTGTGTCTGCGGTTGTTCTCGCGGCTTATTTCATTTTCCTGATCGGATACCTCGTCGCAAACCCGGGCATCGGCTATGAGCAATGGCATGGCCTGTTTTCCCACAATGCGATGCGAATCTTCAGTCTGCTGGCCCTTGTAGCCCTGGGCGCTCACGCCTGGGTCGGCATGTGGACCATCGCGACCGACTACCTCACGCCGATGGCGCTGGGCAAGTCCGCGACTGCAGTACGTTTCCTCTTCCAGGCAGTATGCGGCGTCGCGATGTTCGCTTACTTCGTCTGGGGTGTGCAGATTCTTTGGGGTATCTGAGTCATGGCTAACATTCCAACTATTTCCTTCGACGCCATCATTATTGGTGGCGGCGGTGCCGGCATGCGCGCTGCGCTGCAGCTGGCCCAGGGTGGTCACAAGACTGCCGTGATCACCAAGGTATTCCCGACACGTTCCCACACCGTGTCCGCCCAGGGTGGCATCACCTGCGCCATCGCTTCGGCCGACCCGAACGATGACTGGCGCTGGCACATGTACGATACCGTCAAGGGTTCCGACTACATCGGTGACCAGGACGCTATCGAATACATGTGTCAGGAAGGCCCGGCAGCGGTGTTCGAACTGGACCACATGGGTCTGCCGTTCTCGCGTACCGAGCAAGGCCGTATCTACCAGCGTCCGTTCGGCGGCCAGTCGAAGGATTACGGTAAAGGCGGGCAGGCTGCCCGTACTTGCGCCGCTTCCGACCGTACCGGTCACGCGCTGCTGCACACGCTTTATCAGGGCAACCTGAAAGCCGGTACCACGTTCCTGAACGAGTACTACGCTGTCGACCTGGTCAAGAACGCCCAAGGCGAGTTCGTCGGTGTAATCGCTATCTGCATCGAAACCGGTGAAACCACCTACATTCGCGCCAAGGCTACCGTGCTGGCAACCGGCGGTGCAGGCCGTATCTACGCATCGACCACCAACGCCCTGATCAACACCGGCGACGGCGTGGGCATGGCCCTGCGTGCCGGCGTGCCGGTGCAAGATATTGAAATGTGGCAGTTCCACCCGACCGGTATTGCCGGCGCCGGCGTTTTGGTGACCGAAGGTTGCCGTGGTGAAGGTGGTTACTTGATCAACAAGCACGGCGAGCGTTTCATGGAGCGCTATGCTCCGAACGCTAAAGACCTTGCCGGTCGTGACGTTGTTGCCCGTTCGATGGTTAAAGAGATCATCGCTGGCAACGGTTGCGGTCCGAATGGCGACCACGTAATGCTCAAGCTCGATCACCTGGGCGAAGAAGTGCTGCACAGCCGTCTGCCAGGTATCTGCGAACTGTCCAAGACATTTGCGCACGTTGACCCGGTTGTTGCTCCGGTCCCGGTTGTTCCGACTTGCCACTATATGATGGGCGGCGTGCCGACCAACATTCATGGTCAAGCGATCACTCAGGACGCCGATGGCGTCGACGCGATCATCCCTGGTCTGTTTGCAGTGGGTGAAGTGGCGTGCGTATCGGTTCACGGTGCCAACCGCCTGGGCGGTAACTCGTTGCTCGACCTGGTGGTATTCGGTCGCGCCGCTGGCCTGCACTTGGAAAAAGCCCTGAGCGATGGCATCGAGTACGACGACGCCACCGACGCCAACATCGAGGCCGCCCTGGCGCGCCTGTCCGCTCTGAACGAGCGTACCGATGGCGAAGACGTGGCAACCCTGCGTCGCGAGCTGCAAAGCTGCATGCAGAACTACTTCGGTGTATTCCGTACTGGCGAATACATGCAGAAGGGTATTGCCCAGCTGGCCGACCTGCGCAAGCGCATCGCCAACGTCAAGATCAACGATAAGAGCCAGGCGTTCAACACCGCTCGTATCGAAGCCCTTGAGCTGCAAAACCTGCTGGAAGTGGCCGAAGCGACCGCGATTGCCGCCGAGGTTCGTAAAGAATCCCGTGGTGCTCACGCTCGTGAAGACTACGAAGACCGCGACGACGAGAACTGGCTGTGCCACACCCTGTACTTCCCGGGTGAAAAGCGCGTTGCCAAGCGTGCCGTGAACTTCTCGCCGAAAACGGTTCCGACGTTTGAACCGAAGATTCGGACTTACTAAGGGTGGCTGCCATGTTGAAAGTCAGTGTTTATCGCTACAACCCTGATCAGGACGCTGCGCCGTTCATGCAGGAATTCCAGGTCGATACCGGTGGTAAAGACCTGATGGTGCTGGACGTGCTGGCCCTGATCAAAGAGCAGGACGAAGGTTTCTCCTATCGTCGCTCTTGCCGTGAAGGTGTCTGCGGCTCCGACGGCATGAACATCAACGGCAAAAACGGCCTGGCGTGCATCACGCCGCTGTCCGCCGTGGTGAAAGGCAACAAGCTGATCGTTCGTCCACTGCCAGGTTTGCCGGTTATCCGTGACCTGGTCGTCGATATGAGCATCTTCTACAAGCAATACGAGAAAGTTAAGCCGTTCCTGCAGAACGACACGCCGGCCCCGGCCATCGAGCGTCTGCAGTCCCCGGAAGAGCGCGACAAGCTCGACGGTCTGTACGAGTGCATTCTGTGCGCCTGCTGCTCGACCTCCTGCCCGTCCTTCTGGTGGAACCCGGACAAATTCCTGGGTCCAGCTGCCCTGCTGCAAGCGTACCGCTTCCTGGCAGACAGCCGTGACACCAAGACGTCCGAGCGTTTGGCTTCGCTGGATGACCCGTTCAGCGTATTCCGCTGCCGCGGGATCATGAACTGCGTCAACGTATGTCCCAAAGGCCTGAACCCGACTAAGGCCATTGGTCACATCCGTAACATGCTGCTGCAAAGCGGCGTGTAACTGACGTTGTAACAAAGCAGGACCGTTGTGCCCGTAAATGCTGCGGCGCAGGCTTCAACCGGCGCCGTAGTTTTAACTTGAGCAGCGACTTACAAAGCCGCGGCTCTTATTTTGAAGAAATGAGACAAGCAGGGGCATTCGGGTTGGTACCCGAACTATCAGCGTGATCCTAAGTGGCTTGTTTTGGTCGCTGCACTTGGCCTTTTGCAAGCAAACTCGGTGTTTTCGCCGGTGGTGTCCCCAAATCGAGGGTGACCAAGCATGCAAGAAAGCGTGATGCAGCGCATGTGGAACAGCGGCTATCTTTCAGGTGGTAACGCTGCCTATGTGGAAGAGCTTTATGAGCTCTACCTGCACGACCCTAACGCTGTGCCAGAAGAATGGCGCACCAAATTTCAGACGTTGTCTTCAGACGGCAACGCTGCCACCGATGTATCGCATGCAACAATTCGCGATCAGTTTGTGCTGCTGGCAAAGAACCAGCGCCGCGCCCAACCGGTTTCCGCCGGCAGCGTGAGCAGTGAGCATGAGAAGAAGCAAGTTGAAGTACTGCGACTGATCCAGGCCTACCGGATGCGTGGCCACCAGGCGGCCCAGCTTGACCCGCTGGGGCTCTGGCAGCGTCCTGCACCGGCTGACCTGTCGATCAATCATTACGGCTTGACCAATGCCGATCTTGATACGACCTTCCGTGCCGGCGACCTGTTCATCGGCAAAGAGGAAGCGAGCCTACGCGAAATTCACGAGGCGTTGCAGCAGACATATTGCCGCACCATCGGCGCTGAGTTCACGCACATCACCGATTCCGAGCAGCGCCAGTGGTTCCAGCATCGCCTGGAAGGTGTGCGCGGCCGTCCGGCGCTGTCCGCCGACGTTCGCAGCCACCTGCTTGAGCGCGTGACCGCTGCCGAAGGCCTGGAAAAATACCTGGGGACCAAATACCCGGGCACCAAGCGTTTCGGTCTGGAAGGCGGCGAAAGCCTGATCCCGATGCTCGACGAGCTGATCCAGCGTTCCGGTTCCTACGGCACCAAGGAAGTCGTGATCGGTATGGCCCACCGTGGTCGCTTGAACGTGTTGGTCAACACCTTCGGCAAGAACCCGCGTGAGCTGTTCGACGAGTTCGAAGGCAAGAAGAAGGTCGAGCTGGGTTCCGGTGACGTTAAATACCACCAGGGCTTCTCGTCCAACGTGATGACCTCCGGCGGTGAAGTTCACCTGGCCATGGCATTCAACCCATCCCACCTGGAAATCGTTTCGCCAGTGGTCGAGGGGTCGGTGCGTGCTCGCCAGGACCGTCGTAACGACACTACTGGTGAAAAGGTTCTGCCGATTTCCATCCACGGTGACGCGGCATTCGCCGGTCAGGGCGTGGTTCTGGAAACCTTCCAGATGTCGCAGACTCGCGGCTTCAAGACTGGCGGTACCGTTCATATCGTCATCAACAACCAGGTGGGCTTCACCATCAGCAACCCGTTGGACTCGCGCTCCACCGAGTACGCCACCGACGTTGCCAAGATGATCCAGGCGCCGATCCTCCATGTGAATGGTGATGATCCGGAAGCCGTATTGTTCGTGACCCAACTGGCCGTCGACTACCGCATGCAATTCAAGCGTGACGTGGTGATCGACCTGGTTTGCTACCGCCGTCGCGGTCACAACGAAGCGGACGAGCCAAGCGGCACCCAACCGTTGATGTACCAGCAGATCACCAAGCAGCGCACTACCCGTGAGCTGTACGCCGAAAGCCTGACCAAGGCAGGTGTGGTGGACGAAGCGCGTGTTCAGGCGAAAGTCGACGAATACCGCAACGCTCTGGACAACGGTCTGCATGTAGTGAAAAGCCTGGTCAAAGAGCCGAACAAAGAGCTGTTCGTTGACTGGCGTCCGTACCTGGGCCACACCTGGACCGCGCGTCACGATACCTCGTTCGACCTCAAGACCCTGCAGGAACTGTCCGCCAAGCTGCTGGAAATTCCGGAAGGCTTCGTGGTTCAGCGTCAGGTCTCGAAGATCTACGAAGACCGTCAGAAGATGCAAGTCGGCGGCCTGCCGATCAACTGGGGTTACGCCGAAACCATGGCGTACGCGACCCTGGCGTTCGAAGGTCACCCGATCCGCATGACCGGCCAGGACATCGGCCGCGGTACGTTCTCGCACCGTCACGCGGTACTGCACAACCAAAAAGACGCCAGCACCTACGTGCCGTTGCAGAACCTGTACGAAGGCCAGCCACGTTTCGACCTGTACGATTCGTTCTTGTCCGAAGAGGCTGTACTGGCCTTCGAATACGGTTACTCGACCACCACGCCGAATGCGCTGGTGATCTGGGAAGCCCAGTTCGGCGACTTCGCCAACGGTGCCCAGGTGGTGATCGACCAGTTCATCACCAGCGGCGAGCATAAATGGGGCCGTCTGTGCGGTCTGACCATGCTGCTACCGCACGGTTATGAAGGTCAGGGTCCGGAGCACTCCTCGGCCCGTCTGGAGCGTTACCTGCAGCTTTGCGCCGAGCACAATATTCAGGTCTGCGTACCGACCACCCCGGCTCAGATCTACCACTTGCTGCGTCGCCAGGTGATTCGTCCTCTGCGCAAGCCGCTGGTTGTGCTGACTCCGAAGTCGCTGCTGCGTCATAAATTGGCCGTCTCGACCCTGGAAGATCTGGCGGACGGTTCGTTCCAGACCGTGATTCCAGAAATCGACACGCTGGACGCGGCCAAGGTCACTCGCCTGATCCTGTGCAGCGGCAAGGTCTACTATGACCTGCTGGAAAAACGCCGTGCCGAAGGCCGCGAAGATATCGCCATCGTGCGTATCGAGCAGCTTTACCCGTTCCCGGAAGACGACCTGATGGAGGTCATCGCGCCTTACACCAACCTCACGAATGTGGTCTGGTGCCAGGAAGAACCGATGAACCAGGGCGCGTGGTACAGCAGCCAGCATCACCTGCGTCGCAGCATTGGCAACCATAACAAGGCCCTGGGCCTGGAATACGCCGGCCGTGATGCTTCCGCCGCACCTGCGTGTGGTTATGCGTCGATGCACGCCGAACAGCAGGAAAAACTGCTGCAAGATGCTTTCACTGTTTAACGCCTTCGCGCTGACTGAAACCGAATTTTAAGGACCCACAGATAATGGCTATCGAAATCAAAGCCCCGTCATTCCCGGAATCGGTTGCCGATGGCACCGTTGCCACCTGGCACAAAAAACCAGGCGAAGCTGTCAAGCGAGACGACCTGATCGTCGACATCGAGACCGACAAAGTCGTGCTGGAAGTGCTGGCCGAAGCTGACGGCGTGCTGGGCGCAATCGTTGCCGAGGAGGGCGCTACCGTCCTGTCCAACCAGGTGTTGGGCTCGATCGAAGAGGGCGGCGCTGCTGCACCTGCACCTGCTCCGGCTGCTGCACCTGCTGCTTCGGCTCCAGCTGCCGCTCCGGCCGCTGGTGCTGAAGACCCGATCGCTGCACCGGCTGCGCGCCAGTTGGCTGAAGAAAACGGTATCAACCTGGCTTCCATCAAAGGCACCGGCAAAGACGGCCGCGTGACCAAGGAAGACGTGGTTGCTGCGGTTGAAGCCAAGAAAAACGCTCCAGCTGCCGCACCTGCCAAGCCTGCTGCCCCGGCTGCCGCTGCTCCTGTGTTCGCCGCCGGCGACCGCACCGAGAAGCGCGTACCGATGACCCGCGTGCGTGCCACCGTGGCCAAGCGTCTGGTTGAAGCCCAGTCGAACATGGCAATGCTGACCACCTTCAACGAAGTCGACATGACCGAAGTCATGGCCCTGCGTTCGAAGTACAAAGACCTGTTCGAGAAGTCTCACAACGGCGTGCGCCTGGGCTTCATGTCGTTCTTCGTGAAAGCGGCCACCGAAGCGCTGAAACGCTTCCCGGCAGTCAACGCTTCCATCGATGGCAACGACATCGTCTACCATGGCTATGCAGACATCGGCGTTGCCGTGTCCAGCGACCGTGGCCTGGTGGTTCCGGTCCTGCGTAACGCCGAACTGATGAGCCTGGCTGAAATCGAAGGCGGCATCGCCACCTTCGGCAAGAAAGCCCGTGACGGCAAGCTGACCATCGACGAGATGACCGGTGGTACCTTCACCATCACCAACGGTGGTACCTTCGGTTCGATGATGTCGACGCCGATCGTCAACCCGCCACAAGCCGCGATCCTGGGCATGCACAACATCATCCAGCGTCCGATGGCCATCAACGGCCAAGTCGTGATCCGCCCGATGATGTACCTGGCACTGTCCTACGATCACCGCCTGATCGATGGTAAAGAAGCCGTGACTTTCCTGGTGACCATCAAGAACCTGCTGGAAGACCCGGCTCGTCTGCTGCTGGATATCTAAAGACGCAGCTGCAAGTTGCAAGCTACAAGCTGTAGGAAAAAGCAGCTTGGCTTGCAGCTTGTCGCTTGAAGCTTGTCGCTGAATAGAGGAATTTTTTTCATGTCGCAGAAATTTGACGTTGTAGTGATTGGCGCGGGCCCTGGCGGCTATGTTGCCGCCATCAAGGCCGCACAACTGGGCCTCTCGACTGCTTGCATCGAAAAATACACTGACAAGGAAGGCAAACTGGCGTTGGGCGGTACTTGCCTGAACGTTGGCTGCATTCCTTCCAAGGCGCTGCTGGACAGCTCCTGGAAATTCCACGAAGCCCAAGACGGCTTCGCGATCCACGGTATCAACCACGCCGGCGTGACCATGGACGTGCCAGCAATGGTCGGCCGTAAAGCCAACATCGTTAAAGGCCTGACTTCCGGCGTTGCCACCTTGTTCAAGGCCAACGGCGTGACTTCCCTGCAAGGCCACGGCAAATTGCTGGCCGGCAAGAAAGTCGAAATCACCAAGCCTGACGGTTCGGTTGAAGTGATCGAAGCTGAAAACGTGATCCTGGCCCCAGGTTCGCGCCCAATCGACATTCCGCCTGCTCCAGTCGACAACAACGTGATCGTTGATTCGACCGGCGCCCTGGAATTCCAAGCTGTGCCTAAGCGCCTGGGTGTGATCGGTGCTGGTGTGATCGGCCTGGAGCTGGGTTCGGTATGGTCCCGTCTGGGTGCTGAAGTGACTGTTCTGGAAGCTCTGGACACGTTCCTGCTGGCTGCCGATACCGCAGTCTCCAAGGAAGCGTTCAAGACCCTGACCAAACAGGGCCTGGACATCAAGCTGGGCGCTCGCGTGACCGGCTCGAAGGTCAATGGCGAAGAAGTGGTCGTGACCTACACCGACAAAGATGGCGAACAAACCATCACCTTCGACAAGCTGATCGTGGCCGTGGGCCGTCGTCCAGTGACGACCGACCTGCTGGCGGCCGACAGCGGCGTGAACATCGACGAGCGTGGCTTTATCCACGTTGACGATCACTGCGCTACCACCGTTCCAGGCGTGTACGCCATCGGTGACGTGGTGCGCGGCATGATGCTGGCGCACAAGGCTTCCGAAGAAGGCATCATGGTTGTCGAGCGCATCAAGGGCCACAAAACCCAGATGAACTACGACCTGATTCCATCGGTTATCTACACCCACCCGGAAATTGCATGGGTCGGCAAGAACGAACAGCAGTTGAAAGCTGAAGGCGTTGAAGTTAACGTCGGCACCTTCCCGTTCGCCGCTTCTGGCCGTGCCATGGCAGCCAACGACACCGGTGGTTTTGTCAAAGTCATCGCTGATGCCAAGACTGACCGTGTATTGGGCGTCCACGTGATTGGCCCAAGCGCAGCAGAACTGGTTCAGCAGGGCGCAATCGGTATGGAATTCGGCACCAGTGCCGAGGACCTGGGCATGATGGTCTTCTCCCATCCGACCCTGTCCGAAGCGTTGCACGAAGCCGCGTTGGCAGTGAATGGCGGCGCCATCCACATCGCCAACCGCAAGAAGCGCTAAGCGAGATAATAAGAAACCACGGCGGAGTTGCCCGTCGTGAGCCTTGCGCGCAAGACTCACCGCGGAATATCCGCTGGACGCAGCCTTGCGCAGCTTTACGGGCCATAAGCCCAGCAAGTTGCGCAAGCAGCAGTCACAGGTGGTGCGGCACTCATAATGAGCGCAGCGCCGAATGCGCAGTACCTAACGAAGACGGTAAAAAGCATGAATCTTCACGAGTATCAGGGTAAGCAGCTGTTCGCTGAATACGGCCTGCCAGTATCCAAGGGCTACGCAGTAGACACCCCGGAAGCAGCAGCAGAAGCTTGCGACAAAATCGGTGGTACCGAATGGGTTGTCAAAGCCCAGGTCCACGCGGGTGGTCGCGGTAAAGCGGGCGGCGTTAAGCTGGTTCGCAACAAAGAAGACGCCAAGGCCTTCGCACAGCAGTGGCTGGGCAAGCGTCTGGTGACTTACCAGACTGATGCCAATGGCCAGCCAGTCACCAAGATCCTGGTTGAATCGTGCACTGATATCGCTAAAGAGCTGTACCTGGGCGCTGTCGTTGACCGTTCGAGCCGTCGCATCGTGTTCATGGCTTCCACCGAAGGTGGCGTGGACATCGAAAAGATCGCTCACGAAACCCCAGAAAAAATTCTAAAAGCCACCATCGATCCACTGGTTGGCGCTCAGCCGTTCCAAGGTCGCGAGCTGGCTTTCCAGCTGGGCCTGGAAGGCAAGCAAGTTGCCCAGTTCGCCAAGATCTTCGTAGGTCTGGCCAAACTGTTCCAGGATCACGATCTGGCTCTGCTGGAAGTGAACCCGCTGGTGATCAAGGCTGACGGCGATCTGCACTGCCTCGATGCCAAGATCAACATCGACGCCAACGCCATGTACCGTCAGCCTAAGCTGAAGACTTTCCACGATCCGTCGCAAGACGATCCGCGCGAAGCGCACGCTGCCAAGTTCGAATTGAACTACGTGGCCCTGGAAGGCAACATCGGTTGCATGGTCAACGGTGCCGGCCTGGCCATGGGTACCATGGACATCGTCAACCTGCATGGCGGCAAACCAGCCAACTTCCTCGACGTGGGCGGTGGTGCTACCAAAGAACGCGTGACCGAAGCTTTCAAGATCATCCTGTCCGACGCCAACGTCGCTGCAGTATTGGTCAACATCTTCGGCGGCATCGTTCGTTGCGACATGATTGCCGAAGGCATCATCGGTGCAGTGAAAGAAGTCGGCGTTAAAATCCCGGTTGTTGTTCGCCTTGAAGGTAACAACGCTGAACTGGGCGCTAAAGTACTGGCAGAAAGCGGTTTGAACATCATCGCGGCTACCAGCCTGACCGACGCTGCTCAACAAGTTGTCAAAGCTGCGGAGGGCAAATAATGAGCGTCCTGATCAATAAAGACACCAAAGTTATCTGCCAGGGTATTACCGGTTCGCAAGGTAGCTTCCACACCCAGCAAGCCATCGAATACGGCACCCAGATGGTTGGCGGCGTAACGCCAGGCAAAGGCGGCACCGAGCACCTGGGCCTGCCGGTGTTCAACACCGTGAAAGACGCTGTAGCTGCCACTGGCGCCACCGCCAGCGTGATCTACGTTCCGGCTCCTTTCTGCAAGGACTCGATCCTGGAAGCGGCATTCGGCGGCATCAAGCTGATCGTTTGCATCACCGAAGGCATTCCTACCCTGGACATGCTGGACGCTAAAGTTAAGTGCGACGAACTGGGCGTAGTCCTGATCGGCCCTAACTGCCCAGGTGTGATCACCCCAGGCGAATGCAAGATCGGCATCATGCCAGGTCACATTCACTTGCCAGGTAAAGTCGGTATCGTTTCCCGTTCCGGCACCCTGACCTACGAAGCTGTGAAGCAGACCACTGACGCCGGTTTCGGTCAGTCGACTTGCGTCGGCATCGGCGGTGACCCGATCCCAGGCTCCAACTTCATCGACATCCTGAAGCTGTTCCAGGAAGACCCGAAGACCGAAGCGATCGTGATGATCGGTGAGATCGGCGGTTCGGCTGAAGAAGAAGCGGCTGCCTACATCAAGGCACACGTGACCAAGCCAGTTGTTTCCTACATCGCTGGTGTGACTGCCCCTGCTGGCAAGCGCATGGGCCATGCGGGCGCAATCATCTCTGGCGGCAAAGGCACTGCAGACGAGAAATTCGCTGCGCTGCAAGACGCAGGCGTGAAAACCGTGCGTTCGCTGGCAGACATCGGCAAGGCCCTGGCCGAGCTGACCGGTTGGGCTGTCAAGTAAGCCTCGCGCTTAACTGACGCTCCGCCCACAAAGGCCACCTTCGGGTGGCCTTTGTGCTTCTTGGATGTCTTCGACCAATGTGGGAGGGGGCTTGCCCCCGATGGCAATGGGGCCGCCACGCAATCATTGGCTGACACACCGCCGTCGGGGGCAGGCCCCCTCCCACATGTGTTCGTATTGCCAAGTTAAGTACGAAAATGCGACATCGTGATGTCGCTTATCGGACAGTTCGCCCCGCAACAGTGCGTTTGTCGCCCTAATTCTGTACTCTGGCCGCCTCTTTATGCGCCCGCATCCCAAAAGGACGCTTCGCGCTGGAACGGTCGGTCCCCAAAAGGGCCGCCGGTATTTCCCTCATCCACAGGGAATCCCTCTCTAAATTCCGATTCAGCAGTGTGGTATTTCCTTAAATGAAAGTGTTGAAAGGCCAGGATATCCTGGCGTTGGGCTTTATGACCTTTGCCCTGTTCGTGGGCGCCGGCAACATCATCTTCCCGCCTATCGTTGGCTTGCAGTCCGGACCTAACGTCTGGATGGCGGCACTGGGTTTTCTGATCACTGCGGTCGGCCTTCCGGTGGTCACCGTAATCGCGCTGGCCAAAGTCGGTGGCGGCATGGACGCGCTGAGCAGCCCAATCGGCAAAATCGCCGGTGGCCTGCTGGCGGCAGCGGCGTATCTGGCGGTAGGCCCGCTGTTCGCCACGCCGCGTACGGCGACCGTGTCCTTTGAAGTGGGCCTTGCGCCCTTGACTGGCGAAAGCCCTCTAGCGCTGTTTCTCTACAGCTCCGTGTACTTTCTGGTGGTGTTCTTTGTGTCCCTGTATCCAGGGCGCCTGCTGGATACCGTGGGGCGTTTCCTCGCGCCGCTGAAGATCATAGCGCTGGCCGTGCTGGGCATCGCCGCATTTGCGCTGCCGGCCGGTGACGTCGGTGTCGCCACCCCGGAATATGTCGCTGCGCCGTTTTCCCAGGGTTTTATCAATGGTTACCTGACCATGGATACCCTGGGCGCGCTGGTGTTCGGCATCGTCATCGTCAATGCGATTCGCTCCCGTGGTGTTGAATCGCCGAAGCTGATCACCCGTTACGCCATCATCGCCGGCCTGATCGCGGGTGTGGGCTTGGCGTTGGTGTATGTAAGCCTGTTCCGCCTCGGTTCGGGTAGCCATGCGGTAGCCGCTGGGGCCAGCAACGGCGCTGCGGTACTGCATGCTTACGTGCAGCATACCTTCGGCTCTCTGGGCAGCGGTTTCCTGGCCGTGCTGATCTCCCTGGCGTGCCTGGTGACGGCGGTGGGCCTGACCTGCGCCTGCGCCGAGTACTTCAGCCGCATCCTGCCGCTGTCCTACAAGACCCTGGTGGTGATCCTGGCGCTGTTCTCCTTGTTTGTGTCGAACTTGGGCCTGACCAAGCTGATCGCTTTCTCGATCCCAGTACTCACCGCCATCTATCCGCCCTGCATCGTGTTGGTGGCTCTTAGCTTCTGCAAAGGCTTCTGGCAGGAGCAAGGGCGTATTGTTGGGCCGGTGATGCTGGTGTCGTTTATCTTCGGCTGCATCGATGCCCTCAAGGGCGCGGGCTTGGCGGATTGGCTGCCGGCGCAGTTGGCTAACCTGCCGCTGAGCGAGCAGGGCCTGGCCTGGTTGGTGCCGTCGGTGATGATCCTGGTTGTGGCGGTGGTGATTGACCGTCTGCTCGGCAAGCGCAGCGAAGCCATCGCATAAAGCGCCCGCTTTGAGGATTATTGAAATGCCCCGTATCAATCGATACGGGGCATTTTTTATGCTTTATGAGAGCGCAGCTTCTAAAGTTGCAACTGGATCAATGTGGGAAGGGCTGGCTCCCTCCCAACGTTGGAGCGCATCGCGCCACCATTCACCTTCTAACAGGACCCTCATGTCATTCGTCGAAGCCAATCAGATCCACTTGCTTGCCGCCCTGTGGTTCGTGCTGTGTTGGGGCGGCTATACCCGTTATGCCACTTGGAAGGCGCGAGACACCGCGTGCCTGGCCAGTGTGTTGCACTTGTATCGCGAAGACTGGATGCGGCGCATGCTGCTGCGGGACAACCGTATCGCCGACGCCAGCGTGATCGGCAATCTGGAGCGCAATGCCTCCTTCTTCGCCTCCAGTACCTTGATCATCCTCGCCGGTATTCTCACGGTGCTCGGCGCCTCCGAACGCGCCGTGTCGTTGCTGGCGGATATCCCCTGGGTACAACAGGCATCCCAGGGCATGTCGGAAATCAAATTGCTGTGCCTGGCGCTGGTGTTTGTCTACGCGTTTTTCACCTTCAGTTGGTGCATGCGCCAATACAATTTTGCGGCGGTGCTGGTGGGGTCGGCGCCGATGATCGGCGAGCGACATGTGTCCGAACAGGAGCGTAAAGCCTTCGCACTGAGGGCGGCGCGGGTGATCTCCATGGCGGCCAACCAGTTCAACTTCGGCCTGCGTTCTTATTACTTCGGCATGACCATGCTGGCGTGGTTTGTCAGCCCATGGTTGTTCATGTTGATGAGCGCCGGCGTAGTGTTCGTGCTGTATCGCCGAGAGTTTCATTCCGACGTATTGGAAGTGATGGTGTATACCCCAACCGACACGCCATTGCCGGAGCCGACGAAGGAGGCGGTGTCTTAGCCATCTAGTTAAATGCCGGACAAAGTAAAGCCCGCTATATAAGCGGGCTTTCTTTTTGCAGCACTGCTAATTCAAGCCAGGTCTCAAGAACCGGTGGCAGGTGCTGCTTCTTTCGCGGCGGCTTCGTTGGATTCGGCCTGAGCTTTGGCAGCATCGGCGTTTTCTTTCGCAGCGTCGTTCACTTTATCCTGAGCCTTCGCCATATCTTTCTGAGCTTGCTCAGAATGTGCAGCGGCGTCTTGGGCTTTGTCTTCGGATTTCTTGTCGCAGGCAGCCAGACCGAGGGCAGCGGCCAGCATCATGGAAATAGCTAAAGTCTTGCGCATGGGGTGTTTCTCCTTATTGAAGATATCTACTGGCCTTTCGAGCCTGAGGGTTCAGCATTAGTTCCTTTAATTACGCAGATATATAAACCGCACCCTGCAAGGAACTTTGGCCCGCACCACATACTCCGCGGATTAACACGAATAAGAGTCTAGACCGAATGACCGAAAACTCACTGTTAGAACGTGCCCGACGCTTCGTTTCGGCGTTACGTCATTGCCAGGTACTGGGCATTACCGTGCACGAGGCCAATCGGGACGGCATGACCCTCGTCTTGCCTTACAGCCCGGCGATTGTTGGTGACCCCCAGTCCGGCGTGATCCACGGCGGTGCGCTGACCTCCTTGATGGACACGGCCTGCGGCATGGCGACTCTATGTGTGCTGGAGGAATTCGAGGTGTGCCCGACCCTCGATCTACGCATCGATTACATGCATCCGGCCGCACCTCACAAGCCGGTGTATGGCTTCGCCCAGTGCTACCGAGTCACGACCGACGTGATCTTCACCCGTGGCTTCGCCTATCAGGATGACCCGCAGCAACCCATCGCCCATGTGGTGGGCACGTTTATGCGCATGGGCAAGCGCCTCAAGGGCGCGCAGGGGCTGGGCGATACGATCAAGGGAGCGCAGGCATGAGTCATCGATTCAAAACACGCCTCGAACAAGCCCATACGCGCGGTGACTATACGGCGCTGCTGGACGGGATTCCGTATGCCCAATTGATCGGTATTGAATGCACACGGTTGGGCGATGAATTGCTGTTTCGCCTGCCGGCCAACAAAGACAACATTGGTAACCCCATCTTGCCGGCCCTGCACGGCGGAGTGATCGCCGGGTTCATGGAGTTGGCCGCAGCGTTGCACTTGCTGGTGTTTACCGGGGCGCCGGGGCTGCCGAAAATCATCGACTTTTCCCTGGATTACCTGCGTGCCGGTCAGTTCCGCGACACCTACGCCACGTGTCAGGTGTGGCGCCAGGGGCGGCGTGTGGCGAATGTGGCGATCACCGCGTGGCAAAGCACGGCGGCAGAGCCGATTGCCACGGCCCGTGCGCATTTCAAGATCGAGGAGGCGAGTCGCCCTTGAAATCCTGGTCTTAGCCCCCAACTTTGATGACAACCCGCCGCCGACCCTAAAGGTCGGGGCCACTGCCATCCAATTGGAGTTTGATGACCATGAGTGTGGAAACTCAAAAGGAAACCCTGGGCTTCCAGACCGAGGTGAAGCAACTGCTGCACCTCATGATCCATTCGCTGTATTCCAACAAGGAAATCTTCCTTCGCGAATTGATCTCGAACGCCTCTGACGCTGTCGACAAATTACGTTTCGAAGCCCTGTCCAAGCCCGAGTTGCTGGAAGGTGGCGCCGAACTGAAAATCCGCGTGAGCTTCGACAAGGACGCCAAAACCGTCACCCTCGAAGACAACGGTATCGGCATGAGCCGTGACGATGCGGTCACCCACCTGGGGACCATCGCCAAATCCGGCACTGCCGATTTCATGAAGAACCTGTCGGGTGACCAAAAGAAGGATTCGCACCTGATCGGCCAGTTCGGCGTGGGCTTCTACTCGGCCTTTATTGTCGCCGATAAGGTTGAAGTGTTTAGCCGTCGTGCCGGCCTCGACGCCAGCGAAGGCGTGCACTGGGCGTCGAAAGGCGAGGGCGAATTTGAAATCGCCACCATCGACAAGCCAGACCGCGGTACTCGCATCGTGTTGCACCTCAAGTCCGGTGAAGAAGAATTCGCCGATGGCTGGCGCCTGCGCAATATCATCAAAAAGTACTCCGACCATATCGCACTGCCGATCGAGCTGCCTAAAGAACAAGCTGCCGCCGAAGGCGAAGAAGCCCCGGCCCCGGAATGGGAAGTGGTCAACCGCGCCAGCGCCCTGTGGACCCGTCCTCGCACCGAGATCAAGGACGAGGAGTACCAGGAGTTCTACAAGCACATAGCTCATGATTACGAAAACCCGCTGAGCTGGAGCCACAACAAGGTTGAAGGCAAGCTGGAATACAGCTCGCTGCTCTACGTGCCGGCCCGCGCGCCGTTTGACCTGTACCAGCGTGAAGCGCCGAAAGGCCTGAAACTCTACGTACAGCGCGTATTCGTGATGGATCAGGCGGAATCCTTCCTGCCGTTGTACCTGCGCTTTATCAAAGGCGTGGTCGACTCCAACGACTTGTCGCTGAACGTGTCGCGGGAAATCCTGCAGAAAGACCCGATCATCGACTCCATGAAGTCGGCGCTGACCAAGCGCGTACTCGACATGCTGGAAAAACTGGCGAAGAACGAGCCTGAGCAATACAAAGGCTTCTGGAAAAACTTCGGCCAGGTCATGAAAGAAGGCCCGGCGGAAGATTTTGCCAACAAGGAAAAAATCGCTGGCCTGCTGCGTTTTGCTTCGACTCAGGGCGAAGACGGCGAGCAAGTGGTGTCCCTGGCCGAGTACCTGGCACGCGCCAAGGAAGGGCAGGACAAGATCTACTACCTGACCGGCGAAACCTACGCTCAGGTCAAAAACAGCCCACACCTGGAAGTCTTCCGTAAAAAAGGCATCGAAGTGCTGCTGCTGACCGATCGAATCGACGAGTGGCTGATGAGCTACCTCAGCGAGTTCGACGGTAAGTCGTTCGTCGACGTGGCCCGTGGCGACCTGGACCTGGGTAACCTGGATTCGGAAGAGGACAAAAAAGCCGCTGAAGAAGTGGCCAAGTCCAAAGAAGGCCTGGTTGAACGCATCAAGACCGCCCTGGGCGAAGCTGTCAGTGAAGTACGGGTTTCCCACCGTCTGACCGATTCCCCGGCGATCCTGGCCATCGGCGAGCAGGACCTGGGCATGCAAATGCGTCAGATCCTTGAGGCGAGCGGGCAGAAAGTGCCGGACTCCAAGCCGATCTTTGAATTCAACCCTGCGCATCCGTTGATCGAGAAGCTCGACGGCGAGCAGAACGAAGAGCGTTTTGGCGACCTGTCGCATATCCTCTTCGACCAGGCAGCCCTGGCCGCCGGCGACAGCTTGAAAGACCCGGCCGCCTATGTGCGCCGACTGAACAAGCTGTTGGTTGAACTGTCGGTTTAACAACGTTGTAGGAAAAACCCGCTTCGGCGGGTTTTTTCGTTCCAGTGCACCTTAATCGGAGTCAATGATGAGCCAAGTCACCGTGCGTTCCGTGGTCTATCAGATCGATGGCCTGCCGTATGAAAGCCGCCTGGCGTTCGACGCCAGCCAAAAAGGCCCGCTGCCGGGTCTGTTGATGGCGCCCAACTGGATGGGCGTCAGTGCCGGCGCCGAAGAAATTGCCAAGGCCGTTGCCGGCAAGGGCTATGTGGTGCTGATTGCTGACCTGTATGGGCAAACCGTGCGCCCGTCCAATGCCGATGAGGCCGGTGCGGCGATGATGCCGTTGAAGAATGATCGCCCGTTGCTCAACAAGCGCATGCAGGCTGCTCTCGACCAACTGCAGGCCCAGACCGAGGCGGCAGTGGATACCTCCCAGCTCGCTTCGTTCGGCTTCTGTTTCGGCGGATGCTGCACCCTTGAGCTGGCCCGTACCGGCGCGCCGTTGAAGGCTGCGGTGTCGTTCCACGGCACCCTCGACACACCAAACCCGTCGGATGCCAAGAACATCCAAGGTTCCGTCCTGGTGCTGCATGGCGCCTCGGACCCCTTGGTGCCCAAGGAGCAGTTGCCGGCGTTCGATGATGAAATGAACGCCGCTGGTGTGGATTGGCAGTTGCTCAGCTACGGCGGTGCGGTGCATTCCTTCACCGACCCGCACGCCAATGTGCCGGGCAAGATGATGTACGACGCGAAGACTGCCGCGCGGGCCTTCCAGTCGATGCATAATTTGCTGGATGAGGTGTTCAAAGGCTGAGTTTTCAGCGCCTGTTCCGGCGTTATCGGGGGCGAACCCCCTCCAACACTTTGACGATCTGAATCCGATCATGTGTGGGAGGGGGCTCGCCCCCGATGGCTATCTCCCAGGCAACTCAATCCTTTCCGATTCCCCCGCAACCGTTGGCCAATCCCCAGCCGCCCAACGCTGCCTGGCTTGCTCGATCACCGCAGGATCACTCGCGACAAAATTCCAATTGATCCGCCTCGGTCCATCCAGCGGTGCTCCGCCCAACACCACCAGATGACAGTCGGATTCGGCAGACAACGTCATCGTCTCTCCCTTCGGCAATACCACTAGGCTATGCGCCTGCAACGGTTCGCCATCGAGCTGCGCGTCACCTGCCAGCACATACACGGCGCGTTCCTCATACTCATCGGGGATCAGCAGCGTGGTGGCCGTTTGCATGTGCACATCGGCATACAACGTGGGCGACAGTACGGGCACCGGTGACTTAAGGCAGAAGCCAGTGCCGGCAATCAAGCGGATCTGCACGCCCAGTGCGTCGCTGACTGGCAAACTCGCCGCCGGGTGATGGCTGTAATGGCCTGGCCCGGTTTCGTGGTCCCTGGGGGACGCCAGCCACACTTGCAGGCCATGCAGCGTAAAACCGCTGGCCTTGAGCGCCTCGGGTGTGCGCTCGACGTGGGCAATTGCGCTGCCGGCGGTCATCCAACTGACATCGCCCGGCTGCACCACTTGATCGGAGCCCAGGCTGTCTTTGTGCTGCAGTTCGCCCTCGAACAGGTAGGTAAGGGTAGAAAGCCCGATGTGCGGATGCTGGCGGATATCCATGCCGGTGCCGGGGGCATAGCGAGTCGGCAGCATATGATCGAAGAAAACGAATGGCCCGACGCTGCGGCAGTCTCGCGACGGTAGCGGGCGCAGAATCGGCTGGCCCTCGACATCTTCCTGGCGCGGGCGAATCACGGTGAGGGTGGTCATGGTGCATCCCTGTCTGAGCGGGTTGGAATGCGCTGAGCATAACCCGCTCGACAGGAGCTTGCCGCTATTGGCTGAAGGCGCCTTCGGAGAGGGTGGTCTCGATGTTGATGTCGGCGGTGGTCATCAGTTTGTGGACCGGGCAGCGATCGGCCACGTGGTGCAGCTCATCACGCTGAGCGTCGCTGAGCACGCCCTTGAGGGTCAGCTTGACGTTGAGCGTATAGCGGCCTTTTTGCTCTTGGGCGGCCTCGTGGGTCACTTCAACGGTGACACCGGTCAGCGGGATATCTTTTTTTTGCGCGTAGAGCCTGACCGTCAAGGCCTTGCACGAGGCCAGCGCGGCGTCGAAATAATCGTGGGGGGAGGGCGCAGAGTCGTCGCCACCCAGGTCTTTGGGCAGGTCGGTAAACAGCTCGTGGTGATTGATATTGACGCTGTGGCGATAGTTTTCGGTGTTCAGCGTATTGACGATAACAGACATGGCAAACCTCACAGGGATGGCAGGATGAAGGTCATGCAGTTATAGAGCATGCTGGCACTTAGGTGTTCCTGCTTTTTTTGGTATGAACCCGGCAAGGGAGGGCAGGGTCTACCTGTATCCCACGCCTATCGAGAGCTTACCGTGCCCTGGACCCGCTTGAGTCTTGCCCTGTTGGTCGCCTGCAGCAGCACCGCCTTGGAGGCGCGCGACTATGCCTACAGCGATGCGCACCTGCATTACGTGGATTTCTTTCAAGAAAGCGCGGGCATGGACAAACTGCTCAAGGCCATGACGGAAAATCGCATCGAGCATGTGATGATTTCTGGCATACCCGTGGCCAAGAAATGGCATGAAGACGAACCCAAGCGCCCACGCTACTACGCTGGCGATGATGCTGATGCCTACTGGTACAGCGCCACCGATGTGATCGTGGCGGCCGCGGTGAACAAGCTGACCCCGGCCCAGCGCCGGCACTTTCACCCGTTTCTGTCTGGCTTCAACCCCAATGACAAAAACTCCGACGCGCATATCCAGCGCATGCTCGACCTCAATCCGGGGCTGTGGCAGGGCATCGGCGAGGTGTTCACACGTCACGATGATCTGACGGCCCTGACGTCCGGCGACACCCCGCGCGCTAACAACGAGGCCATGACCCGCATTTATCACCTGGCCGCCGAAAACGACCTGCCGGTGATGCTGCATTCCAACATCACCTCCAAGCGCGAGCGCAACCCGCTGTACCTGGCCGAAGTGGAAGAACCGCTGCGCAACCACCCGCACACCCGGTTTATCTGGGCGCATGCCGGTACCAGCAAAGAGATTCACCGGCATCAGGTGCAGATGGACTTTCTATTGCCCACCTTGAGCCGTCTGCTGGAGTCGTACCCCAACCTGTATGTGGATTTGTCTTGGAGCATGCTCACTCCTTATCTGCTGGACGAGGCGGGCAAGCCACGGCCTGAGTGGGTGGCCCTGGTGGAGCGTTTCCCGGAGCGCTTTATGCTGGGCTCTGACGTCGTCGGACGCTTCAATAAGCTGGGTAAGGAAATGCACCGCTTCGACCCCTTTCTTGACGCGCTGCCTGAAGCGGTGGCCCGTAAAGTGGCGCGGGATAACTTCCTGGCCGTGCTGCCTAAGAGCAATCAAGATGACGGCGCTCCTTGAGCCCCCGTACCTGCACCAGGATTTTCCGAAGCCCATAAAAAAGCCCCGAACCAGTCGGGGCTTTTTTATGGGAACAACCTACAGGGCTTACTTGCCCTGCCAGCGCTTCAGCACCAGGGTGGCGTTGGTGCCACCGAAGCCGAAGCTGTTGCTCATCACGGTGTCGATCTTGGCGTTCTCGACAGTCTTGGTCAGGATCGGCATATCGGCGACGACCGGGTCGATCTCTTCGATGTTGGCCGAGCCGGCCATGAAGTTGCCTTCCATCATCAGCAGGCAGTAGATCGCTTCGTGAACGCCGGCGGCGCCCAGGGAGTGACCGGATAGGCTCTTGGTGGAGCTGATTTTCGGAGCCTTGTCGCCGAATACCGCACGCACGCCTTCCATTTCCTTGGCATCGCCGACCGGGGTCGAAGTGCCGTGGGTGTTCAGGTAGTCGATAGGGGTATCCACGGTGGACATGGCCATCTGCATGCAGCGGATGGCGCCTTCGCCGCTTGGCGCAACCATGTCGTAGCCGTCGGAAGTGGCGCCGTAGCCGACGATTTCCGCGTAGATCTTGGCGCCACGGGCCAGAGCGTGTTCCAGCTCCTCGACCACCACCATGCCGCCACCGCCGGCGATGACGAAACCGTCACGCTTGGCGTCGTAGGCTCGGGAGGCTTTTTCCGGAGTTTCGTTGTACTGGGTGGACAGCGCGCCCATAGCGTCGAACAGGAACGACTGGCTCCAATGTTCTTCTTCACCGCCGCCGGCGAAGACGATGTCCTGTTTGCCCAGCTGGATCTGCTCGACCGCGGTACCGATGCAATGTGCACTGGTGGCGCAGGCGGAGGAGATCGAGTAGTTCACGCCCTTGATCTGGAACGGCGTGGCCAGGCAGGCCGAAACGGTGCTGCCCATTGTGCGGGTGACACGGTACGGGCCGACGCGCTTCACGCCTTTTTCGCGCAGGATATCCAGCGCTTCCATCTGGTTAAGGGTGGATGCACCGCCCGAGCCGGCGATCAGGCCGGTGCGCACGTTCGAAACCTGGTCGTCGCTCAGGCCGGAGTCGGCGATGGCGTCTTTCATGGCCAGATAGGCGTAGGCGGCGGCGTGGCCGACGAAGCGGTAGATCTTGCGATCGATCAGTTCTTCGAGGGGCAGGTCGATGGAGCCGGAAACCTGGCTACGCAGACCCATTTCGGCATATTCCGGGTTGAAGCGGATGCCAGGGCGACTTGCACGCAGGTTAGCGGTGACGGTCTCTTTGTCATTGCCCAGGCAAGAAACGATGCCCAGACCAGTGATAACGACGCGGCGCATGCGGATAACCCTTAAAAGTTGTCAGTGGAAGTGAATACGCCGACCCGAAGGCCTTCGGCAGTATAGATCTCGCGACCGTCGACGCTCACCGAACCATCGGCGATGGCCAGGTTCAGCTTGCCCTTGAGGACGCGCTTGATTTGAATGTTATAGGTGACTTTCTTGGCGGTCGGCAGGACCTGGCCGAAGAACTTCACTTCGCCCGAACCCAGGGCGCGGCCGCGGCCCGGCAGGCCTTGCCAGCCGAGGAAGAAACCGACCAGCTGCCACATGGCGTCAAGGCCCAGGCAGCCCGGCATGACAGGGTCGCCTTCGAAATGGCACGCGAAGAACCACAGGTCCGGGGTGATATCCAGCTCGGCGACCAATTCACCTTTGCCGTACTTGCCACCCTCTTCGCTGATATGGGTGATGCGATCCACCATCAGCATGTTAGGGGCGGGCAGTTGCGCGTTACCTGGGCCGAACAGCTCACCGCGACTGCAGCGCAGCAGGTCTTCCCGGGTAAAGGCGTTTTGTTTGGTCATGCGAGCTCCTCAATAATCCCATGCGGCAGGGTAGGGCAAATCTTCCCGAACCGACTGAAGCGTTCATGCCTCACTCAGGCCGGCAGCCTACACATAGACTATTGCGTTGTAGTGAAAGTCACAGCGTCAAGGTACTGAATGTACACTTGTTCACTGAAATTTTAAACCGGGCCCGTTCAAGGGCCCGTTTGGGTGCCTAAGACTGCCGCACTTTCGCCTTTCACGCCAGTCGCAGTTGGCTGATAAGGCCGTATTACTGCACCCAACGCTGCAGGACATGCTGCAAATCCGTACGTTTGAACGGCTTGGCCAGGTAATCGTTCATTCCGGCCGCCAGACAGGCTTCACGGTCGCCCTGCAAGGCATTGGCGGTGAGCGCAATGATCGGCAAATCGGCGCAGCCGGGTAACTGGCGAATCTGTCGGGTGGCTTCGTAGCCGTCGATCAGCGGCAGTCGGCAGTCCATCAGGATCGCGGTGAAAATCAGGCTCTCGGCGCTGCGTATCGCCTCGGCGCCGTCGGTGGCCAGGCTCACCTCAAACCCCAGACTGCGCAGCATGGCCTCGACCACCGTGCGGTTGACCGGGTTGTCCTCCACCAACAGCACATGGCGCCCTTCGCCAGCGCTATTTTTACGTTCGGCATCCGGGGCGATGGACGGCAGGCTCTGCTGATCAATAGCCAGAGGGATTTCCAGGGTAAACACCGAGCCGCGACCTTCTTCGCTCTGGGCGCGCAGGGTGCCGCCCATGCGTTCGGCCAGTGTGCGGGCGATGGGCAGGCCGAGGCCGGTGCCGCCGTAACGTCTTGAAATGGAACTGTCGGCTTGCTGGAACGCGTCGAACATCAATTCCAGGCGTTCGGCGGAAATCCCGATGCCGCTGTCGCGCACCGTGCAGGTGAACCACACCAGTTCATGGTCGAGGGTCTGCCAGTGCGGCTCGACACTGACGCTGCCGTGTTCGGTGAACTTCAGCGCATTGCCGATCAGGTTCACCAGAATCTGGCGGATACGCGTAGGGTCGCCCCGCACCCGTAGTGCGTCCATACCCGGCGGGATCGGCAAGCGCAGCGCTAGCCCTCGTTGCTGGGCGCTATGTTGGAAGGCCTGGGCGCAACTGTTGATCAGGTCGGTGAGGTTGAACGGAATATGTTCCAGTTCCAGAGCCGCGCGTTCGATGCGCGAAAAATCAAGAATATCGTTGATCACCTTGAGCAGATGCTCGGTGGATTCGGAGGCTAGCGCCGCGTATTCGGTCTGCTCCTCAGTCATCTCGGTGGTTTCCAGCAATTGCAGCATGCCCAGTACACCGTTCATCGGCGTGCGCAATTCGTGGCTCATCATCGCCAGGAAATCCGACTTGGCATTGTTGGCGCGCTCGGCTTCTTCGCGGGTCTGGATCAACTGGGCCATGGCTTGCTGCTGTTCGCGGCTGGCCTGGTTGAGGCCTTCGGCCAGGTTGTTGATATGCCGCGACAAGTCACCCAGTTCCGAGTCGTCCACAATCGGCAGAGCCGTCTTGTACTGGCCTTGCTGAATGGCCTTCACGGCGTTGCCCATGGCGCTGATCGGCTGGGAAAGGCTGGCGGCCAGGCGTCGGGCGAGCAAGAAGGTAAACAGCAGCGTGAACAGCGCGAGAATCCCGGCCTTGAACAGGATTTCCTGCTGGCGTTGGCTGAACGCATCGTTGGACATGCCGACAATGACCCGGCCCAGATAATCCGCGCGCGGGGCCTTCGGCTCGGTGAGGTTGTCCTGGAAAAAGTCATTGCCCAGCTGAATGTGCTGCAGACGAATCGGCGCCTGGAACACTTTCACCGACAGCGAGCGGTCATGTTTTTCCGAGGGCTGTTCGACATATACCAAGATATTTTCGGCGCTGTCCTGGATTTCCAGAAAACGCACATGGGGCGTTGCCAGGGTGGCGCGCAGCAGGCTTTCGAGCACATCGTTGTTGCCGGAAATCACTCCGTATTCGGTGGCCGGGGCCAGTTGGTTGGCGATTAATTGGCCGGTGTGATCCAGCTCCTGGCGCAAGTCCTGGATACGCACGAAGGTAAAGAAGCTGATCAACAGCAACGTCAGTAGCAACGCCGGCCCCAAGGTAATGAGCTGGGTGCGGGTGTTGATGCCCCAACGACGGCGCAGGCTCATGGGCGTTTTTCTCCTTCGGCCAGGCGGGCGGCGACGTTGGCTTCGTCGAACTGTTCGATGCCCAGTGAGCGCGCCACTTGCGGGTTGCCCACGACTTTGAAGTGGTCCGGATACAGCGAGCGCGGCCAGTTGGCCGGGGCGTGGTCGAGCAGGCGGTCCAGCACCGCCAGCCAATCGGCCTGGTCGCTGTAGGTACTGGCCAAGCTGCCGGCCCGCACGAATCCTGCATTTGGGCCCACCAATGGCAATTGTTGGGCATAACTGCTCAGTAACAGGTTTTTCGCGGTTTTCGGGTTGTACAGCTGCGGGTCATCCAGGCCGAGCAGTACGTCGCTATTCCTGAACAGGTTTTGCAGCGGGCGACTGTCACTGATGGTGTCCCAGCGCTGGGGCACGATGGTCATGTCCAGGGGCTCCGCATGCTGGCGCAGTTCCGGCAGCAGGAACTCGCTCTCGGTGCCGTAAAGCACACCGATGCGGCGGGCTCGCGGCAGGATGCTGGCAATCAGGCGCAATTGCCGTTCCAGAGGCGGATCGCTCCACAGCAAGCTCACGCGCGGATGCTGGGCGGCGCCAGGACGCTGGTGAGCCTGCAACCGGCTGATACGCAGCACCAGTGTCGGTGGGCCCATGTTGTCTTGCAGGCGCCAATCGAGGCTGGCCAAGTCCAGCAGGATCAGGCGCGTGCTGGCAGGCACGCGACCGGGGGCGGGTAAGTCTTTGAGCGGGGTGAACGTTACGTGGTCTTCGGGACGTTGCTGGGCCAGGGCCTGGGTGAAAGCATGCACACCGTCACTGTCTTCGGCGGCGGTCAGCAGGATCTCGGCCGCCCACGTCGGCGACGCCAGCAGCAGGCACGCCAGCAGCGCACAATGGCGCCAGAGCTTATGGATAGAAAGGGAAGTCATCCGTGACGGGCCTGCCATGCTAGAACTCTAACTCTGCGCTGAAATACAGCACATGGCGCTGGTCGTAGGTGTTATCAGCCCAGGTGGTCGGCTGGTCGTCGAGGCGTTGTTGCAACATGCCGGCCAGCTCCACATTGGCTTTGCCCAACGCGATGCGCTTGGCCACCCGCAAGTCGACCCGTTCGAAGCGGTATTGGTTGAGCGCATCGTCGCCGTAGTAGAACAGCGCGCTGGACCAGCCATGCCCCCATTCACGCAGCCAGCCGGCCGAGCCACTGTTGCGCGCGGTTTGCGCTTTGTCCAACCGGTTGCTGGCGCTGGCATCGACATACGCATACGTCAGCCGCAGGCGGTCGGCGTTACTCACGCGCCAGTCGAACTGAGATTCGGCGCCGGTAAAGCGCGAGCTGTTGGCGTTGCTGGCGATGTATTGGTTATTGCGCAACGGCGAACTGATCATGTCGGTGATTTCGTCATAGAACAGTTTTACGTCCATGTTCAACCCGATGTCGGCGAAGAAGCCGTTATAGCCCAGTTCCCGCGAGCGCATCCGCTCTTTGTCGAGGTTACCCGGCCCCCGGGTTTTGACGAAGTATTGCGCGGAGGTCTGGCCAAACGCCGGGGAACTCAGGTTGGTGACGCGGTAGCTCCAGTTGACGTTGTTCTCGAACATGTCCGGCGAGCGGATCGCCTCGGAGTACACGGCGCGCAGGCCATGGCGCGGGTTGATCAGATAGTTGACCGCCACCCGCGGTGTCAGTGAATTGCCGCTCAGGTGGGTGTCTTCATACATGGCGCCGCCCTGCAGCAGCCAATGTTCGCTGGCGCGCCATTCCAATTGGCCGAACAGGCGCCAGGTGGTGTCGTCCAGGGTGCCGTTGAAGTAGGTGTCGGAGTCGGCGCGGTCGTAGCGGTAGTTCATGCCGCTGACCAGGCGCAGGCTGTCGGACAGGCTCAGCGTGTCCTGCAGCTCCAGGTCGTAGCGGCTTTCGCGGGTGCTTTGGTCGATATCGCCGCAGACGCTCTGGTTGGCGCCGTTGCGCCATTGATCCAACACCTGATTGGCCAGCGCTTGTTCGGCGGCACTGCCCGGTGGTGCGCTGCCTTGGCTGTAGACCTCCATATGCCGGGCCAGTTTTTCCGCGTAGTTGGGGTTCAATTGCCACAGCTGGGTCAGCTCGGGGCTGAACGAGACCTTGGCGTCGCAGGCTTTCCAGATTTGCCGACGATCCCATTGCTGGGCCGACCCTTGGATGTACAGGCTGTGTTCGGGGTTGAAATCGACATTCCAGCGCAGGGAAGCGGCGTAGTCCTTGGCGGTAACGTCAGAATTATTACCGCCTTCGGTGATGCCGGCGAACACCGGGCTGTAGGTATATGGACGCTGATTGGTGCCTTCCTTGGCATCCAATTGCCAGTCGATGCTTTGCTGCGCATTCAGCGTCTGGCTGACCGCCAGGCTGAAGCGGTTGAGGCGTCGGCCGTCACGGCGGTCGGCGCCGGCGGCGTCGTTGTCGAAGCCGTCGTCCTGTTGCCCGGACAAAGACAGGCGCAGATCGCCGGTCTCCCAACCCACGCCCTGGCTGGCATAGAAGTCGTTGATGCCGCGCTCGCCGCGAATCACCTTGACCCGCGAACCGTGGCTGTTGGCCGGGGAGCGCGTGAGGATATTGACCACCGCCATCAGTGCATTGGCGCCATAGCTGACGGTGTTGGGGCCGCGGAACACCTCGATGCGCTCGATATCCTCCATGGCCACCGGGATGTCGCTCCAGTCCACGGTGGCCAGACCCGCGCGATACACCGAACGGCCGTCGATCAACACCTGCATGCGCCGCGCGTCGCTGGCGCTGGTGCCGTGGTAGTTGACCGCCGCCTGATTGCCGCTGGTGTAGCCGACCATCATGCCCGGCACCAGACGCAGCAGTTCGCTGATGTCCCGCGCGCCGCTGGCCTTGATCAACTCGCTGTCGATCACCGTCATGCTGCCGGGTACGGCGGCGGCCGATTGCTTGAGGCGCGTGGCGGTCAATACCTGCGGCAGCGGCTGGCTGTCGAGGAATAGATCGTCGGCCAGCACGGCGTTGCTGCACAACAGCATCAGCAAGAGAGAGGAGCGCGGAGGAGGGCCCAGATACACGGTGCGGCCTTGATAATGACGGATAGCCGCCCATGTTAACTGAGGCGCGGCCATTTGCCATTCGTCGCGCCCGTAATTACGTCATGCCGCTATGGCATTTTCCGACAAACGCGCGAATTGACACGGGGGCTGGCCGCAAGCGGGTCGCTCCGTATAATGCCGCCATCGCCACTGGTATGGATTAACGGATTGCATATGACTGAACAGCGCCCTATTGCGGTCCTGGGAGGCGGAAGTTTCGGTACCGCCGTGGCTAACCTGCTGGCGGAGAACGGCCACCCGGTGCGCCAGTGGATGCGTGATCCCGAGCAGGCCGAGGCCATCCGTGTACACCGGGAAAACCCGCGCTACCTTAAAGGCATCAAGATCCACCCGGCAGTCGAGCCGGTCACCGATCTGCTGGCCACTCTTACAGACTGCGAGCTGTGTTTCGTCGCGCTGCCCTCCAGCGCCTTGCGCGCGGTGCTATCGCCCCATGCCGAACGCCTGGCGGGCAAGATGCTGGTCAGCCTGACCAAGGGCATCGAGGCGCAGACTTTCAAGCTGATGAGCGAAATCCTCGAAGAAATCGCGCCCCAGGCCCGCATCGGCGTGCTATCTGGGCCGAACCTGGCGCGGGAAGTGGCCGAGCACGCCTTGACCGCCACCGTGGTGGCCAGTGACGACGAAGCGCTGTGCGAGCGCGTCCAGGCGGTGTTGCATGGCCGCACGTTCCGGGTCTACGCCAGCAGCGACCGTTTTGGCGTGGAGCTGGGCGGCGCGTTGAAAAACGTCTACGCGATCATCGCCGGCATGGCGGTGGCACTGGGCATGGGCGAAAACACCAAGAGCATGCTGATCACCCGCGCCCTGGCGGAGATGACCCGCTTCGCGGTGAATCAGGGGGCCAATCCGATGACCTTCCTCGGGCTGGCCGGCGTGGGCGATTTGATCGTCACCTGCTCGTCGCCCAAGAGCCGCAACTACCAAGTGGGCTTCGCCCTCGGCCAGGGGTTGAGCCTGGATGAGGCCGTCACGCGCCTGGGCGAAGTGGCCGAAGGGGTCAACACGCTCAAAGTGCTCAAGGCCAAGGCCCAGGAGGCGGGTGTGTATATGCCGCTGGTCGCCGGGTTGCACGCGATCCTGTTCGAAGGGCGCACCTTGAACCAGGTCATCGAACTGCTGATGCGGGCCGAGCCCAAAACCGACGTCGACTTTATTTCCACCAGTGGTTTCAACTGAGGAACGCACCATGAACGATCCGAAAGCAGCCCCCAAGTATGAAGCCATCGGCCTGCGCATCCTGTGGATGCTGGTGTTTGCCCTGGTCTGGCAAGTGGCGCAGTTCCTCCTCGGTGTGCTGGTGGTGGTGCAATTGATTTATCGCCTGATCTACGGCGCGCCGAACCTCGGCTTGATGAATGTCGGCGACAGCCTCAGCCAGTTCCTGGCGCAGATCGGTCGTTTCGGCAGTTTCCATACCGAGCAAAAGCCTTGGCCGTTCGCTGATTGGCCGGCACCGCGCGTACCCGAAGGCGAAGCGGCTCACAGCGTGCCACCGGCGCCGCACCCGGTCCGCGACGAAGAGCCGAAACTGTGAAGCTGTGGATTCTGCGCCACGGCGAGGCCGAGGCCCATGCGCGCACCGACGCCGAACGCAACCTTACCGAGCGTGGCCGCGCTGAAGTATTGCGCAGCGCCGCGCACCTGATCGGTCAGCCCCTTAACGCGATCATCGCCAGCCCCTACGTGCGGGCACAGCAGACCGCCCGACTGGTGCGCGAGGCGTTGGGTTTTGTGCCGGACATTCGCACGGTGCCGTGGTTGACACCCGAGGGCAGCCCAGAGCAAGTGCTGGCGCATCTGGAGGCTGAGGACAACGTACTGCTGGTCAGTCATCAACCGTTGGTGGGCAATCTGATCAGCTTTCTGCAACACGGCCATTCGCGCCAGCCGCAGCCGATGTACACCGCCAGCCTGGCGCAGCTGGAGGGCGAATTTGCGTTGGCGGGGCTGATGAGCCTGGTGAGCTTAAAAAATCCTTAAGGGATGGATCTTCTTTGTGGGTGCTCTATAGTCAGCCGAGCAAGTGCTTGGTTGGTTATAGTCGGACCACAGAGGAGCGCGTTCCATGCCTGTCGCTGTTCGTTTGCCGCTACCGGTGTTATTCGAGCGAGAAACCCGTCACCCACACAAGACGTTTCTGGTGCAGCCCTTGGGCGGCGGCGAGGTGCAGCGCCTTACCTGGGCGGACGCGGGCCAGCAGGCCCGCCGCGCCGCCCAATGGCTGCGTGAGCGGGCGTTGCCCCCCGGCTCGCACATTGCCCTGATTTCGAAAAACTGCGCCC
Source organism: Pseudomonas sp. ARP3 (assembly GCF_001029595.1). Classification (NCBI taxonomy): domain Bacteria; kingdom Pseudomonadati; phylum Pseudomonadota; class Gammaproteobacteria; order Pseudomonadales; family Pseudomonadaceae; genus Pseudomonas; species Pseudomonas sp. ARP3. The sequence continues at coordinate 36,974 of NZ_LEKF01000012.1, read as the reverse complement.
ACTGGATCATCGCCGATCTGGCGATCTGGATGGCCGGGCACGTTTCGGTGCCGCTGTACCCCAATCTCACCGCTGATTCCGTCGCCCATGTGCTGACCCATTCCGAGGCGGCGCTGGTGCTGGTCGGCAAGCTCGACGACTGGCCCGCCATGGCGCCTGGCGTGCCCCACGGCGTGCCGACCATCAGTCTGCCGTTGTGCCCGCCTGGCGTGTTCGATTTCAGTTGGGCCGATCTACAAGCCTGCGCACCGATTGAGGACGATCCGACGCCCGATGCCACGGCGCTTGCAACCATCATCTACACCTCCGGCACCACCGGCCTGCCTAAAGGCGTGATGCACAGCTTCGGCGCCTTGGGGTTTGCCGCCACCCGTGGCACGCAACTGTTCGGCCTGGGGGAGGGCGATCGGTTGCTGTCGTACCTACCGCTGTGCCATGTGGCAGAGCGGATGTTCGTGGAATTGGCGGCGATCTACACCGGGCAAACGGTATTTTTCGCCGAGAGCCTCGACACATTTCTAACCGACCTGCGCCGGGCGAGGCCGACCGCTTTGTTCGGCGTACCGCGGATCTGGAGCAAATTCCAACTGGGTGTCTACTCCAGGGTGCCGCCGCGCCGCCTGGATAGGCTATTGCGCCTGCCGTTTATCGGGCCGCGTATAGGCCGCAAGGTCCTTGCCGGCCTGGGGCTGGACGCGCTGCGCGTTGCGCTGTCCGGCGCGGCGCCAGTGCCCGAAGCTCTGCTGCACTGGTATCGGCGCCTCGGGCTGGATGTACTGGAGGTGTACGGGATGACCGAAAGTTGCGGCTATTCCCACGTATGCCGCCCCGGCCAGCAGACCATCGGCTGGATCGGCACCCCATGCCCCGACGTCGAGGTGCGCATCGACCCCGCCGGTGAAGTGCAAGTGCGCAGCGAGGCCACCATGCTCGGTTACTTCAAAGACCCGGATAAAACCCGCGAAACCCTCACCGCCGACGGTTTCCTGCGTACCGGTGACAAGGGCGAGCAGGATGCCGAGGGGCGCCTGCGCCTGACCGGACGGCTCAAGGAAATCTTCAAGACCAGCAAGGGCAAATACGTCGCGCCAGCGCCCATCGAAAACCGCCTGGCCGAGCATGCACGGATCGAGCAGGTGTGCGTGGTCGGCGATGGCCTGGCGGCGCCGATGGGCCTGTGCGTGTTGTCGCAAGCGGCCCCGAGCGAAGCGCGCGCGACTTTGCAAGGCAGCCTTGAGCGTTGGTTGCAACAGATCAACGCCACGCTGGATAAACATGAGCGCTTGAGCCGATTGGTAGTGGTCAACGGCGTGTGGGGCGTGGAAAACGGCTTTCTCACGCCCACCCTCAAAATCAAGCGCAACGTGATCGAAGCGACTTACGGCGCACATTTGCACGCTTGGAGCGAGCGCACCGAAGCGATTGTGTGGCAGGATTAGGGTCATCATAAAAACACCAAAGGACACCTGCATGAGCCTGTGGCGCACCCAACCGAATATCGAACACCTCAATGCCAGCCAGAAAAACACCATCGGTGAATTGCTGGATATCCGCTTCGAAAGCTTCGACGACGAGTCCCTGACCGCGAGCATGGTGGTCGATGCGCGCACGCACCAGCCGTTTGGCCTGCTGCATGGCGGCGCGTCGGTGGTGCTGGCCGAGAGTATCGGCTCGATGGCCGCGTACCTGTGCGTGGACACCAGCAAGTACTACTGCGTGGGCCTGGAAGTAAACGCCAACCACCTGCGCGGTGTGCGTAGCGGGCGGGTAACGGCGGTGGCCAGGGCCGTGCATATCGGCCGCAGCACGCAGGTATGGGATATCCGCTTGAGCAACGAAGAAGGCAAGCCCACCTGCATCTCGCGCCTGACCATGGCCGTGGTGCCGTTGGGCGAGAACCCGCCGGCCCGATAGGCATGGCGTGAGTGTCATCATTCCTGGCAGTTACAGTCATTGCCGTGCCTGCCGGGCATGCTGACAATCGAGTTCGGTTATTGCAGATGGATCCGGTATGTCGCAGCACGTGTTTTTCGCCCACGCCAATGGGTTCCCATCGGCCACCTACGGCAAGCTCTTTGCGGCCCTGGCCCCGGAATATACGGTGGCCCACCTGCCGCAGCACGGTCACGACCCACGGTTTCCGGTGGATGATAACTGGCAGAACCTGGTGGATGAACTGATCCACCATCTGGAGCAGCAGCCGCAACCGGTGTGGGGTGTGGGTCATTCCCTGGGCGGCGTTTTGCACCTGCACGCCGCCCTGCGATGCCCGCAGCTGTATCGCGGCGTGGTGATGCTCGATTCCCCGGTACTGACCCGCGCCGACCGTTGGGTGATCCGTGCCGCCAAGCGCTTTGGGTTTATCGACCGGCTGACCCCGGCCGGGCGCACCCTCGGCCGGCGCGAGGAGTTCGCCGACCTGGATGCCGCGCGCAGCTACTTCGCCGGCAAGACCCTGTTTCGGGGCTTCGATCCGGATTGCTTCGACGCCTACCTGCAACATGGCCTGCAAACGGTGGGCGATCGTCTGCGCCTGCGCTTCGACCCGGCTACCGAAATCAGCATCTACCGCGGCGTGCCCCACACCAGCCCTGGCCAAGTGAGCCAGATGAAGGTGCCGCTGGCGGTGGTGCGCGGTCGGCAGAGCCGCGTGGTAATGCGTCACCACGCCAGCGGCGTCGGGCGTTTGCCCATGGGCGAAATGCTCACCATGCCTGGCGGCCATATGTTCCCCCTCGAACGCCCGCAGGACACCGCGACCTTGATCAAGAACCTGTTCGCCCGTTGGGACGCCCGTGAGCGCAGCTGCGCATGAGCACATCAGTCGAAGAAGTGCGCCTGAGCCTGCCCCATATCGAGTTGGCCGCCCATTTGTTTGGGCCCGAGGACGGTTTGCCAGTGATCGCCTTGCATGGCTGGCTGGACAATGCCAACAGCTTCGCGCGCCTGGCGCCGAAGTTGACCGGGCTGCGCATTGTGGCCCTGGACATGGCCGGCCACGGGCACTCGGCGCACCGCCCTGTGGGCGCCGGCTATGCCTTGTGGGATTACGTGTTCGACGTGCTGCAAGTGGCCGAGCAACTGGGGTGGAAACGTTTTGCATTACTGGGGCATTCCCTCGGCGCCATTGTGTCCATGGTGCTGGCCGGGGCCTTACCCGAGCGTGTGACCCACCTGGGGTTGATTGACGGTGTGATCCCACCCACTGCGCCGGGCGAAAATGCGGCCGAGAGGCTAGGCATGGCATTGCAGGCGCAATTGAACCTGCAGGGCAAACGTAAACCGGTGTACGGCACGCTGGAGCGCGCGGTCGAGGCGCGCATGAAAGGCTTGGTAGCCGTCAGCCGCGAGGCCGCTGAACTGCTGGCCCAGCGCGGTTTGATGCCGGTGCCTGGCGGTTACACCTGGCGCACGGACAGTCGCTTGACCCTGGCTTCGCCAATGCGCCTGACCGATGAGCAGGCGATGGCCTTCATACGGCGAGTTGACTGCCCTACGCAATTGGTGGTCGCTGCCGACGGCATGCTATCGAAACATCCCGAATTGCTTTCCCAGCTACCCTTTACGGTAACCACGCTGCCTGGTGGCCATCATTTACACCTGAATGATGAGCCTGGCGCGGTCCTTGTTGCAGACTGTTTCAATCGGTTCTTCTCCGCGCCTTGACTTGGCGCGGTCAACTGCCGAGGCTGGGCGGATTGAACGGGAGTCAACCATGCACATATTCAACACCGATCTTAATACCGCGACGCTTACCCTCGGTCAGGGCTCACCAATCCGATGAGCGTGCGCAACCGATCTATTCGTGCTCTGGGGTTATGCGTATTCAGCCCGTTGGTGTTCGCCGCCGACGTGCCGGGCAGCCAGGACCTGCCCGCCGTGGCCCGTCAGGTCGACGCGCAGATTGTCGATTATCGCCCCGCCGAAGAAAAAGAACGCATCTACCCCCTGGGCGCGATCCGCAAGATCAGCGGCCAACTGCGTTATGAAGGCCAGGCCCTCGCGCGGGGCCAGACTACCGCCATTACCTATGAACTGCCCCCCGAGCACAGCTCCAGTGCGGCGTTCACCGCCACACGCGAGGCGTTGCAGGCCCAGGGCGCGCAACTGCTGTTCTGGTGCAAGGCCCGGGACTGCGGCGAAAGCAGCCTGTGGGCCAACGAGGTTTTCGGCAACGCCAAGCTGGTGGGCGCCGATAGCCAGCAGGAATACCTGCTAGTGCGCCTGGCCGAGCCCCAGGCCAATTCGCTGGTCGCGCTGTACGGCATCACCCGTGGTAATCGTCGCGCCTACCTGCATGTGGAGCAATTGGACGCCGCGACACCGCTGGGCGACCTGTTGCCCACCTCGGCCACACTGTTGCGCGAGCTCAAAAGCACCGGCGAGCTGGACTTCCCCGCATTGAACGGTGAACCGGACGCCACGTGGCTGACCCTCATTTCCCGTGGCCTTAACCTGGATACCACCCTGCGCGTAAGCCTCAGCGGTCCGAATGCCGAAGCCTGGCGTCAGGCGCTGATCGAGCAGGGCGTGCGCGCGGCGCGTATGGAGAGCGGCAACGGTGAAACCCAAGGTCTGCACCTGCATCTGATACGCTGATCGCCACCTGGCGAATGGACCCGCGCCGTTCGCCTAATCTTTCTTCCTAAAGCCTCCTTTTTCAGAGATTCCCCATGCTCAATAACGATCGCCTGCTGGTGCAAATCCTGCTGCTGGTGCTGTTCGGTGCCAGTTTCTGGGTGTTGGCGCCGTTCTGGTCGGCGCTGTTCTGGGGCGCGGTGCTGGCATTTGCCAGTTGGCCGCTGATGGTGTTGCTCACGCGTTGGCTGGGTGGGCGCGAGTCCCTGGCTGCCGCGATCCTGACCTTGGGTTGGATGCTGCTGGTGGCGGTGCCGCTGGTATGGCTGGGGTTCAACCTGGCCGACCATGTGCGTGATGTCGTGGCATTGATCAAGGATATTCAGGTCGATGGCCTGCCCGAGGCGCCGACGTGGCTGGGCGCGATCCCGTTGGTAGGCGAGCGATTGGCGGCGATGTGGGACAGCATCGATCAGCAGGGCGCTGCGTTGATGGTCAGCCTCAAACCGTACCTGGGGCAGGTGGGCAACTGGCTGCTGGCGCGCAGCGCGCAGATCGGCGGGGGCATTCTGGAACTCACCCTGAGCCTGGTCTTCGTGTTCTTTTTCTACCGCGACGGGCCGCGTTTGGCGATGTTCGTCCATCGTTTGCTGGAACGCTTGATCGGCGACCGCGCCGGTTACTACATCGAACTGGTGGCCGGAACCGTGCAACGGGTGGTCAACGGCGTGATCGGCACGGCTGCGGCCCAGGCCGTGCTGGCGTTGGTGGGGTTCATTATTGCCGGCGTGCCTGGGGCGCTGGTGCTGGGCATCGTCACCTTTATGCTCAGCCTTATTCCCATGGGCCCGCCGCTGGTGTGGATCCCGGCCACCGCGTGGCTGGCCTGGAAGGGCGATTACACCTACGCGATATTCCTCGGCGTGTGGGGCACCTTCATCATCAGCGGCGTGGACAACGTGCTCAAACCCTACCTGATCAGCCGTGGCGGCAACCTGCCGCTGGTGATCGTGCTGCTGGGGGTGTTCGGCGGCTTGATTGCCTTTGGCTTTATCGGCTTGTTTATCGGTCCGACCTTGCTCGCAGTGGCCTATAGCCTGTTGATGGATTGGAGCGCAACTCACGCCCAGGGCCGTCGGGACGACCAGGCTCTTTAAGCCCTGGGCAAGCGCATCACCGCGGTCAAGCCGCCGCCCGGGGTTTCTTCCAGGCACAGGCGGCCGCCGAGGCGTTCCACGGCTTCCTTGGCAATCGTCATGCCCAGGCCGACACCGCCAGAGTTGCGGTTGCGTGAGCCCTCCAGTCGAAAAAACGGCTCGAACACCGCCTCGCGCTTGTCCGCCGCAATCCCGGGGCCGTGGTCGATTACCCGGATCACCAGCGCTTCACGGCTGTCGGTCAGTTCGATACGCGCCGTGCCGGCGTACCGCAGGGCGTTGTCGATCAGATTGTTCAGGCACGAACGCAAGGCCATGGGTTGCACCTGCAGCGGTGCGCAGGTGCCGGCAAACTGCACGTCGCAGCCTTGGTCCTGGGCGTTTTCGCTCAGGGATTCCACCAGCGCCTGCACGTCCAGCCAGTGTCGGGTCTCGCTGGTGCGTTGTTCGTGCAGGTAACTCAACGTCGCGTCCAGCATGCCGATCATGTCGTCCAGGTCCTGGCGCATCTGGCCCTGGAGTCGGGTGTCTTCGATCTGCTCCAGGCGCAACTTGAGGCGCGACAACGGCGTGCGCAGGTCATGGGACACCGCGCCAAGCATGCGTGCGCGTTGGCTGACCTGCTCGCGGATGCGCCGTTGCATCAGGTTGAAGGTCGATGCGGCCTGTTGCGCTTCCAGCGGGCCGGATTCGTTGAGCGGCGGGCTGTCGAGGTCCAGGCTCAAGCGTTCGGCGGCTTCGCTCAGACGCTGTATCGGCCGGCTGAGCAGCTTGGCGCCATACCAGGCGGCAATGATCAGCGAAATAAATTGAAACGTCAGGGGCACCACCGGGCCGCCGAACCAGGGTCGCTGATGCTTGGGCAAGGGTTTCATCGTGCCGTCCGACTGCTCGATAAAGGTCTCCTCGGGCGGCGGCGGGGGCGGGCCGTAGTGGTGAAACCAGAAAAACGCCAGCCCATGGGCCAGCACAATGGCCACCAGCAACACGCCGAACAGCCGCCCAAACAGCGTGTTGAAGGTGCCGCGCATCAGCCGATGTCCCGTGCGTCGAACAGGTAGCCTTCGCCGCGCACGGTCTTGATCAACTGCGGTGCCTTGGGGTCATCCCCGAGTTTTTGCCGCAGGCGCGAGACCAGCAGGTCGATGCTGCGATCGAACGCTTCGATGGAACGCCCGCGCGCGGCATCCAGCAATTGCTCGCGGCTCAGCACCCGGCGCGGGCGTTCGATAAATACCCAAAGCAGGCGAAATTCGGCATTGGACAGCGGCACCACCAGGCCGTCGTCGGCCACCAGCTGGCGCAGCACGCTGTTCAGGCGCCAGGTGTCGAAGCGGATATTGGCGCGCTGCTCGCTGCGATCGTCGCGCACGCGGCGCAGGATGGTCTGGATGCGCGCCACCAGCTCGCGGGGCTCGAAGGGTTTGGACATGTAGTCATCGGCCCCCAGTTCCAGGCCGATGATGCGGTCGGTGGGTTCGCAGCGCGCGGTGAGCATCAGGATCGGAATATCCGACTCGGCCCGCAGCCAGCGGCACAGCGACAGGCCATCCTCGCCCGGCAACATCAGGTCGAGCACCACCACGTCGAAAGTCTCGGCGTGCATGGCCTGGCGCATCTCGGCGCCATCGTTGACACCGGTGGCCAGAATACTGAAGCGGGCCAGGTAGTCGATCAGCAGTTCGCGGATCGGCACATCGTCGTCGACCACCAGTGCGCGGGTCGTCCAGCGCTTATCGTCGGCGCTGGCCGGGTCTTTTTGCTCGTCGTTCACAGGGGCGCAAGGAGTTTGCATAGTGCGGTCATCTGCCAGGTGATTGCGGTCAGCATAGGCGCCCAGCCCCATGGCTGGTAGTGCTGGTCGGTGGGTCGTGCGAGCGAGGCTAGCGGCGGGGCGTGTTGGGGGCGTGTCGTGAATGTATCGGATTTGAAATATATGCGCGAAATGCCGGCCTGCGCACGCTTGGTCAGTATTTACCGATCATCGGATCCCGCAACGGCGTCGCTTGCGCTACAATCCGCGCCGATTTCGACTTGCCTGAGAGCCCATTCCAATGTCCGCCTGCCAGACTCCTATCATCGTCGCCCTGGATTACCCCACCCGTGACGCCGCACTGAAGCTGGCTGACCAGTTGGACCCAAGCCTCTGCCGGGTCAAGGTCGGCAAGGAACTGTTCACCAGCTGCGCCGCGGACATCGTCGGCACCCTGCGTGACAAAGGCTTCGAGGTGTTCCTCGACCTGAAATTCCACGATATCCCCAACACCACCGCCATGGCTGTCAAGGCGGCTGCGGAAATGGGCGTGTGGATGGTCAACGTGCATTGCTCCGGCGGCCTGCGCATGATGAGCGCTTGCCGTGAAGTGCTGGAACAGCGTAGCGGCCCCAAGCCGCTGTTGATCGGTGTGACCGTGCTGACCAGCATGGAGCGCGAGGACCTGGCCGCGATCGGCCTGGATATCGAGCCTCAGGAGCAGGTACTGCGCCTGGCGGCCCTGGCGCAGAAAGCCGGCCTCGACGGTCTGGTGTGCTCGGCCCTGGAGGCCCAGGCGCTGAAGGCCGCGCACCCGTCGCTGCAACTGGTCACCCCCGGCATTCGCCCGGCGGGCAGTGCTCAGGACGACCAGCGCCGCATCCTGACCCCGCGCCAGGCACTGGACGCCGGCTCCGACTACCTGGTGATCGGTCGTCCGATCAGCCAAGCGGCGGATCCGGCCAAGGCGCTGGCGGCAGTGGTTGCCGAGATCGCCTGATCACGTCAAGCGCGAGCCACTGACGAGAACGCCTGCACCCTGAACAGACGGGATGCAGGCGTTTTTTTTGGCCAGTGCGCTTAGACCTTCAACACCAACTTGCCAAAGTTCTCGCCGTTGAACAGTTTCATCAGGGTTTCCGGGAACGTCTCCAGCCCCTCGACAATATCTTCCTTGCTCTTGAGCTTGCCTTGCGCCATCCAGCCGGCCATTTCCTGCCCGGCGGCGGCGAAGTTCGCGGCATGATCCATGACCACGAAGCCTTCCATCCGTGCGCGATTGACCAACAGTGACAGGTAATTGGCCGGGCCTTTGACCGCTTCCTTGTTGTTGTACTGGCTGATTGCGCCGCAAATCACGACCCGAGCCTTGAGGGCCAGGCGGCTGAGCACCGCGTCGAGAATATCGCCGCCAACGTTATCGAAATACACATCCACACCTTTGGGGCATTCGCGCTTGAGGGCGGCGGGTACGTCTTCGTTCTTGTAATCGATGGCCGCATCGAAGCCCAGCTCATCCACCAGGAATGCACATTTGTCGGCTCCGCCGGCAATGCCCACCACGCGGCAGCCTTTGAGCTTGGCGATCTGACCGGCAATGCTGCCCACGGCGCCGGCGGCACCGGAGATCACCACCGTCTCACCGGCCTTCGGCGCGCCAGTCTCCAGCAAGGCGAAGTAGGCGGTCATGCCGGTCATGCCCAGGGCGGACAGATAGCGCGGCAATGGTGCCAACGTTGGGTCGACCTTATAGAAACCCCGGGGCTCGCCGAGGAAATAATCCTGCACCCCCAGGGCGCCGTTCACGTAATCGCCGACGGCAAACTTGGGGTTGTTGGACGCAATCACTTTGCCTACGCCCAGCGCGCGCATTACTTCGCCGATGCCGACCGGTGGGATGTAGGACTTGCCCTCATTCATCCATCCGCGCATGGCCGGGTCGAGGGACAGGTATTCGTTACGCACCAGTACTTCACCGTCCTTGGGGGTGCCCACTGGGACTTCCTGGTACGTGAAGGTATCCCGCGTAGCGGCGCCGACCGGGCGTTTGGCGAGCAGGAATTGGCGATTGGTCTGGGCGGTCATGGCAGGGACTCGTTAGAAATGAATGCTCAGTGATAGACCCTGGCGGGCCTGGGAGCAAGGTCGGCGAGAGGTGCGAATGCTCGTCGATAGGCCGCGCTGATGGTAGGCCCAGTCGCCTTATCACTGCCGCTCATGCAGCGCCAACCGGCCTTTTGATAGTGCTGACGTGTGCATCATGACCTTGGCTAGACTCCCGCCACGTATATTTCCTCCATAGGACATCCCTCCATGAGCATGACGTTTTCCGGCCAGGTCGCCCTGGTCACCGGCGCCGCTGCGGGTATCGGCCGCGCTACTGCCCTGGCGTTCGCCGCCGAAGGTTTGAAAGTGGTGGTGGCCGACCTGGATGTGGCCGGCGGCGAAGGGACGGTGACGCTGATCCGTCAGGCCGGTGGCGAGGCGTTGTTCGTGCGCTGCGACGTGACTCAGGAAGCCGAGGTGCAGCAATTGATGGCGCAGACCCTGGCGGCGTATGGGCGTCTGGACTACGCCTTCAATAACGCCGGTATCGAGATCGAAAAGGGCAAACTTGCCGACGGCAGCCTGGACGAGTTCGATGCCATCATGGGCGTCAACGTCAAAGGCGTGTGGCTGTGCATGAAGCACCAGTTGCCGCTGCTGCTGGCCCAGGGCGGCGGTGCCATCGTCAACACCGCTTCGGTGGCGGGCCTGGGGGCGGCGCCGAAGATGAGCATATATGCCGCGTCCAAGCATGCGGTGATCGGCCTCACCAAGTCGGCGGCCATCGAATATGCGAAAAAGAAAATCCGCGTCAATGCCGTATGCCCGGCGGTGATTGACACCGATATGTTTCGGCGCGCCTATGAAGCCGACCCGCGCAAGGCCGATTTCGCCGCCGCCATGCACCCGGTGGGGCGTATCGGCAAGGTCGAGGAAATCGCCAGCGCGGTGCTGTACCTGTGCAGCGATGGCGCGGCGTTCACCACCGGCCAGGCATTAGCGGTGGACGGTGGCGCAACAGCGATTTAGGACGCGGTGTGACGCCCCATTCGAAAAGGTCTGGGAGGGATGTGGGGCGTTTCCGGAGCTGGCTAAACGCCGCGATCGAATATGTATCACAAGGTAAATAACTCAATAAAATCAATACTTTAATAAATCTTGGCGAACGGTCATCACGCGCTTCTGTGCTTAACTCGTTGGGTTGAAAACAAACAGTTGAAGTGAGTGGCGCATGGATTTAGGGATCGATCGACAAGCCCTTGTACCGGTGGTGCAGCAAATCGTCAGTGCAGTGACGCAATGGATTCGCAAGAACGAGGTGAGCCCCGGCACTCGCTTGCCGTCGGTGCGGCGGTTGGCCCTCGATAATCTGCTCAGTCAGTCCAGCGTGATCGAAGCTTTAGAGCGCATGGTCGCCCAAGGATTGCTGGCCCACAGGCACGGCGCCGGCTTTATGGTGGCCGAGCCGCCTGTGGCCCATGAGTGCCAATGGTATGAAGGCGCCGAGCGCGACTGGGGCGATTTTGCCGATAGCCCCTTGGGCGAGTTGAAGCTAGGCTGCGGCTGGCTGCCGGAGGCCTGGCATGAAAGCGATGACATCAGTTACGCGATTCGCGAAGTCAGCCGTACCGACACCGCCGGGCTGTTCAATTACAGCACGCCATTGGGCTTGCCCGTGTTGCGTGAACAACTGCTTAAGCGCCTGACGCACCTTCATATCGACACTCGTCTTGATTGCATTCTCACCACCGGTGGCGCCAGTCATGCCGTGGATTTGCTGATCCGTGTGCTACTGCGCGCCGGTGACTGCGTGGTGGTGGAAACCCCGGGATACGGCAATCTTTACCGGCAACTGGCGTTCCATGGTGTGCACCTGCTGGAAGTGCCGCGCACACCGGGCGGGCCGGACATCCAGGCGCTCGAAGCGCTGTTGCAGCGCCATCGTCCAAAATGCTTGTTCACTCACAGCCTGTATCACAACCCGACTGGCTCCAGCCTGTGCCGTGTCGTGGCCGAACGGCTACTGGAGCTGGCTCGTCGCGATGACTTCCTGATCATTGAGGAGGATGTCTACGGCGACCTGCAGCACGCCACCTGCACCCGGCTCGCGGCGTTGCCCCATGAAGGTCGGGTGATTTACGTGGCCAGCTTTTCCAAGACCTTGAGCAGTGCTTTGCGCGTTGGCTACCTCTGCGCGGAAGCAAGTCTTATCGCCCGGCTGGCCACCCTCAAGATCTCCACCGGTTTCGGCACCTCGCGGTTTGCCGAAGCGGTGGTCAGCACGCTGCTGGCCAACGGCACCTATCGCAAATGGGTGCAGCGCTTGCGCAAGCGGCTGAGCACCGAGATGGCCGCTACCTTACAGGTGCTGGAAGACGAAGAGTGGGAGGTGTTTACCGTGCCCGCCGGCGGCATGTTCCTATGGGCGCGACCGGGGGCGAATGCCTTCTCGCGGGTGCAGGCGTTTGCCCGCCGGCTCGGTGTTTTGCTCTCGCCGGGCTCACTTTTCAACCCAACCGGCGAATACAGTGAGTGGCTGCGCATCAATGTAGCCTATGCTTCAGACCAACGGGCTCTGGCGCTGATGCGTGCCGTGGGGCCCGCTAGATCGACCTCGACCATTCTGAAAACGACGGGCGTGTAGCTTTTTGCCATTATTCCGGCGTCAGTGTCTTGTGTTGAGGCCCCTGTCGTTGCCAATCTGCTGCTTGTCTACCGGGCTTGATGGCATCTGCCATTGCAAGAGGATCAAGTGCAATGATTTCGGCCGTGCAACGACGTTTCGCCAACCTGGGTATGGCGAAAAAACTGGGCTTGGGTTTCACCCTGGTGCTGCTGTTGACAGCGGTAGTGGCGGCCATCGGCGTATGGTCCCTGCAAACCGTCGGGCAACGGTTCGAAGGGCTCAAGGCCATGTCCTCGCTCAACAGCGGTTTGCTCAAGGTGCGCTTGATCGAACAGGACTACGCTTTGCAAGCCGACCCCAAGGCGGTCGACGCGCTGCATGAGGCCGTCGATGCCCTGGCCGCTGAGGCGGCCAGCCTCAAGACCCAATCCGCTGCCAATGTGCCAGCCATGACCGATGTCGAGCAGGCCCTTGCCGCCTATCGCAAGGCTTTCGATGAGTTTGTCGAACTGACCCAGACCAAGGACCTGGCCCTGGAAATGGCCAGTTGGTCAGTGTCCAGCGTGGCCAACAACCTTGATGTGTTGCAGGCCGGTCTGGCGGACGACGGTGCCTATGGGCTCAAGGAAAGCCAGGGCAAGGAGGGCGCCGAGTTTATCGAGCAGGCCGGTCAGGTTAGCCAGGTGTCGCGCTTGATGCTGCAAGCCATGAACGAAGCCCATGTGCGTCTGAATCAGAGCCGTAAGGTAGACGAAGATAATACCGAGCAAGGCAAGATCGAGCAGGCCGAACAGGCCCTGGCGCAGGTCGAGCAGTTGAAAACCTCAGTCAAGGATGCGGGCTACCAGACCGTACTTGGCGAGGTGTCGGGACATATTGCCGCCTTCGGCGAAAAACTCGGCGAATACACGGACCTGCTGGCTCAGGAAAAACTGGTTTACACACAATTGCATGATCGAGCGGAGCAGGTGGTCAGTCGGGTCAACCAGGCCTATAACGCCGAAGATCAGTCGATGCAGGCGCAATTGAAGAAAAGCGCGTTGCTGATAATCGGCTCGTCGGCACTGGCCCTGCTGGTGGGCTTGATTGCATCTTGGGTGATTACCCGCTTGATCGTTGCGCCCCTGCGCAGTGTGATCTCCGTGGCTCAGCGGATTGCCGATGGTGATTTAAGCGGTCGGATGGAGGTCAACCGGCGCGATGAAATCGGCCAGTTGATGCAGGCCATGCAGCAGATGGGTAATGGTTTAAGCCATATGGTCAGCGGGTTGCAGGCTGGTATCGAGCAATTGGCCAGCTCCGCGCATTCGCTGTCCAGCGTGACCGAGCAGACCAATGTCGAGGTGAGCGGCCAGAAGGAAGAGACCGAGCAGGTGGCCACCGCCATGAACCAGATGACCGCCACTGTGCACGATGTGGCGCGCAACGCCGAAGAAGCGGCGCAGGCGGCACAGACCGCCGACGAGAAAGTCGACAGCGGCCAGCGGGTGGTGCGTCAGAGTTTGCAGCGCATCGAGCTGTTGGCCACGTCCAGCACAGGCGCCAGTGCCAGCATCGAAAGCCTGAGTGCGGAAATCCAGCATATCGGTACGGTGTTGAGCGTGATCAAAAGTGTTGCCGAGCAGACCAACCTGCTGGCGCTGAACGCCGCCATTGAAGCCGCACGGGCGGGCGAACAGGGCCGCGGCTTTGCCGTCGTGGCCGATGAAGTGCGAGCGTTGGCCAAGCGTACGCAACAATCGACCGAAGAGATCGAACGGCTGGTCGGCACCTTGCGCAGCGCCGCACAAACGTCGGTGCAGCAGATTCAACAGAGTGGTGAACTGGTGAAGCTGGCGGTCAGCGATGCGCTGGAAACCGAAAGTGCTCTGGGCAGCATTGCGTCAGCGGTGTCGCTGATCCAGCAGATGAATCAGCAGATTGCCGCCGCCGCCGAGGAGCAAAGCTCGGTGGCCGAAGAGATCAACCGCAGTGTCACCAGTATTCGAGCCAGCGCCGATCAGTCGGCGTTGAGCATGCAGGAGAACGCCGCGTCGAGTATCGAGCTGGCGCAGTTGGGCGCCGAACTCAAGGGTATGGTGGGGCACTTCCGCCTCTGATCGCCGCGCTGACGGCGACCAAAGGCGCGGCCAATTAAGCGTGGTTGGCCAGAAACGTCAGCAGGGCTTCATTGACGAAGTCCGGGTTTTCCCGCGAAGAGATATGCCCCGCGTCCGGAATCGGGATCAGGCTGCAACCGATCAGCTCGGCCATTTCTGCCGATTCTGCCGGTGGCCGAGGCTTGTCCTGCTGGCCGCACATTACCAAGGTGGTGTCGCGGTCCAGGCGCGGCAGCTGCGCGAGCACATCCTTGCGACTGAAGATCAGCCGGCCCAGAGGCACAATGCTGTCCAGCAGGCGTTCCCGGGGGAAGTCTCGCAGGGACTGGCGAAAGTTCTGATACAACGCCGACTCGCGGTCAATTTCGGCGCGGAAGAAAATCGGTGCGATCACATCCAGCAGCGGCTCAGGGATGGCGCCGGCTTCTTCAATCATCTTGAACAGTGAGAAATAGTACTGAAGCGTGGCCTCGGGCTCGGCGCCCAGGTACGTGTCCATCAGTACTAGGCTGTTAACGCGCTCAGGCGCGAGCAGGGCAAGGCGCGCGCCCCACATGCCGCCGACCGACAGACCCACCAGGTTTACGCTGAGGATAGCCAACTGGTCCAGCAGGGCCAGGGACTGGCGCGCCAGGTCGTCAAGAGATTGGGTGCGCGGGGGCAGTGGGCCCGATTCGCCGTGGCCCCATAGCTCGGGCACGATCACGCGGTACTTTTGCGACAGCGCCTCGACCTGCGGCGCCCACATAGTGCGGTCCCACAGGTAACTCGAGCCCAGCAGGACAGCCGGGCCGCAGCCCTGGTCGATGTAATGCAGCGGTTGTCCATCAATCACGGCGACAGGCATAGCAGGCCCCTTTCTTCACGGAGTGAGGGGCACTTTTTTACGCTAGTCGTAGGCGGGGGGATAGATGCAAAGTGATGGCATCTGGCGAACCGGGGTTCGCCAGAGACGGAGGAGGGGGTCAGTCGTAAATGACTTTCTTTTTCCACTCGGCGTCGGCGTCCACCACTTTCAAGCCTTCGGTCAATTCATTGACCTCGTCTTCGGCCGGCTTGCTGTTGGTCAGCACGGTGGAGTTGGCGCGGGCCAGCTGGGATTCGAGCATTTGCAGTTGGGCGCTGTAGAGCACCGGCTCCGGCTGCTTACGCAGGTACTGCACGCCACGCTCGAAAGCCAGGCGCGCCTGGCCCGGCTGGCCTTGTTGCAGCGCATGCTGGCCGAGATTGTTGAAAAACTCGATGTGCAGCAACACCAGAATGTGGCGAATTTCCCTGATCCAGTGCTTGGCTTCGTTGGCCGGCAGGAAACCATCCTGGGCGGCGCGGGTAACCTGGCCGTGCAGGGCTTCGAGGAGGAAGCGTACATCCTTGGCCTTGGCTTCGGTCTGGATCGGTGCGGGCGGGTTGTTAACCGGTATCGATTCGCCCTGGCCAACCAGTGCATTCAGCTCAGTAATACGGTCCTTGAGCGCGGCGTTGGTCTTATTGAGGTTCAACAGGCGCTGATTGACGTTCAGTTCAAGGCGGGTCATCAGCAACTTGAGTGCAGGGGTCATGAGCTGGCCAGGAAACGTCTCGGTGATTTCACCGCAACGGCGCAGGCGATCGTTGAGTTCGATCTCGGTGCGCTGTTTTTCCAGCTTGTTGTTTTCCACCACATGGTTCATGTAGCCAATGGCGATCAGTATTGCGATCCCGGCTATTACCAGCAGGGTGATCATGAGTGGTGTCACCGGTGTGACCTCTTTATAGGGTTTACAGGAGAGTGTAGTGACTGGACCATCAGGCGGATAGGTCTGATCGACCAGATGCCGCGTAGTTCTTTCTTCTCAGGCTCCCTTGCTATCTATATAGGTGAGCGCTGAAATGGTTGGCTTCATATTGCCATCACTCGTCAGGGTGGACTATAGCGTCTTGTCATGCGCCAGAATATAGGCGTCAAGGTGCGGGCGGGCAAAGTGCCCTCGCAGGCCCCAAAACGGGGGCGAAGTCATTGATTTAAATAAATTTATCCTTGGGGGTTGACGACCTTTCAATCCATCCATAGAATGCGCGCCACTTACAGCGTAAAGCACACAGCGAAACGCGGTAGGGAGTGAATGTTGTACGTGTGTCCCCTTCGTCTAGTGGCCTAGGACACCGCCCTTTCACGGCGGTAACAGGGGTTCGAGTCCCCTAGGGGACGCCAATGCGGGAATAGCTCAGTTGGTAGAGCACGACCTTGCCAAGGTCGGGGTCGCGAGTTCGAGTCTCGTTTCCCGCTCCAATTTTTAAGCAGTGTTGCTCTCGGGCGGCACTGAGTGAAACCAGGACCAAGTCTTCGGATGAGGCCTCTGGGCACTGAAATACACACCATGTGTTTCAGTAGCGTGTCCCCTTCGTCTAGTGGCCTAGGACACCGCCCTTTCACGGCGGTAACAGGGGTTCGAGTCCCCTAGGGGACGCCATTTGCGGGAATAGCTCAGTTGGTAGAGCACGACCTTGCCAAGGTCGGGGTCGCGAGTTCGAGTCTCGTTTCCCGCTCCAAATATTGCGCTACAGAGTTCCACTGAATTCTGTAAGTGATTGAAATCAGGGCCTTTAGGCCCTTTTTTCGTTCCAGCGGGAACCACTGAAATCCAGCTCCATCCAGTGCTTTTAAGTCCCGATTTAAGTCCCGAATGAGGATCTTGGATTTGGATGTGCACTGAATCGGTTTTTTGCTGTAGCAGCTTGGATAGCGAGACGAGCATCTGGCCCTGACTCTGTTCAGGAGCTCGCGATGGCACTCTCAGATACCACCGTTCGGCAAGCCCGAATCACCGGCAATGACTACACGATAGGCGACACGGATGGGCTCGCGCTCAACGTGACCGCACGCGGCGGGAAAATCTGGCGTTTCAGATATTACTGGGCGGGTGTGCAGAAGCGCATGTCTCTCGGCAGTTATCCGCAAATCAGTCTCAAAGAAGCCCGTACTCGACGTGACGAGGCGCGCGCCTTGGTCGCCCAAGGCATCAATCCCTATGAGCACCGTAAACAACAGCGTCGTGCTGTTCGTTTTGCGGCAGAGCATACCTTCGAGGCCGTGTTCAATCAGTGGGTGGAGTTTCGCAAACTGAGCCTGAAGGAAGGCCGCCAGAGCACGCTCTCGCAAATCTTGAGAATCTTCAATAAAGACGTCCTGCCCACGCTGGGTGGGCGGTCCATCTACGATATCAATCGTCACGATCTGTTGGATTTGCTGAGCAGGATTGAGCAGCGCAAGGCCTTAACGACCGCCGAAAAATGCCGGACCTGGTTCAACCAGTTGTTCCGCTATGCGCTGGTGAAGATCGAGGGGCTGGAACACAACCCAGCTTCAGACCTTGATGTGGTCGCACTTCCCAAACCTCCCGTGACGCACAATCCATTTCTCCGAATGGATGAGCTTCCGGCATTGATGGCTGCTCTTCGAAACTACGGTGGCGCCAACCAAACTCGGCTTGGCCTTCGGTTGTTGTTGCTGACCGGTGTCCGCACGGGCGAATTGCGCTTGGCGACACCCGACCAGTTCGATCTGGAGAAGCGCTTGTGGGTCATACCGGCGGAAGTGGTGAAACAACTCCAGCTAGCGATGCGGAAGCCTGGTAAGCAGACTCAAAATGTACCACCTTATATAGTGCCGCTGTCAGTTCAGGCGCTGGAGATCGTGCGTCACTTGCTGGACCAGGTTGTCCCCGCACAGCGCTACTTGTTTGCGCATCGAAGCGACCTGAGCAAGCGTATCAGTGAGAACACGCTGAATGGCGCGTTACGTCGGATGGGGTACGCCGATCAACTTACCGGGCATGGGATGAGGGCGACGATCTCGACGGCGTTGAACGAGATCGGATACCCGAAGGTTTGGGTGGATGCTCAGCTTTCTCATGCCGATCCGGACAAGGTGAGTGCGGCCTACAATCACGCGGAATATGTCGAGCAGCGCCGGACCATGATGCAGGATTGGGCGAACCGTCTGGATCTGTGGGGGCAGGGCCAGCTGAAAGCGGCAAGCTCTCCGCTTACCATCCGTTTGGAAGGGGCCCCTTCGTTGCCGTCGCTTGAAAACGCGAGCGCGAATTCCATTCAGTTCAACGTCACCTCTCCAATGACAACCGTCTCGGCGTCCAAGGCGTCGATTAACAACGAGCCGGCTCTTGTCGCGTCGCACCAGTCGCCTGTCGTACCTCTTTCGGTGCCGACTGAAAAACCGCACCAATCTCACGTGTCTGACATCCAGCGCGAACGTGCCGAGATGCTAGCCACTTATGAAGCTTTGAATAATTTGCCGCTGCTTGTCTTCGCCAAACTGGCAGGCAAATCCAGAGATCAGATCAACCGCGATATCAAGGCTCGGCGCCTGCTGTCGCTGAGCCTGGGGAATCGCGGTCAGCGCATTCCCGATTGGCAGCTTGATCCATTGCGGCACAAGTTGGTACTTGCTGCATTAGAGCGGTTTCCGGATGTCGATGCGTGGCGGCTTTATCGGACGGTCTGTGAGCCTCATGAGCGATTTAAGGGTCGTTCGCCAATCGATGCGCTCACTCTGGAGAATTTCGACGTGACTGTGCGAATCGTTTGCAGTGCGCTGGGTTCAAGCTGAGGTGCTGTTTTCGTGCTGTGATAACGGATGTCGCTGCTTGCTTGGGTCCATCTAGCTCGGGCTGCCCTAAATGCGTGGACTTCACGCGTTGCCTGAGGTGCGGCGGAGATGGTCGGCAAGAGGCGTCTATTACGCAGGAATACATCCTTTTGGCATCTTGCTCCCGCCCTCTCTTGTCAGCTCTTCATCCCGAAGGAACTTGACGCACACGGGTTCAGGATCATGTTCGTCAAGATTTTCGATTCGTCCGCTCGGCATAAAAACGGCCTTTGCAATCAGCGCTTGTGAAGTGCTGTTGGAGGCATTGGTTGAAATAAACAGCTTGGGTGTTTTGCTCATGGCTTCGGCTGCAGACCGTAGACGTCACACCCAGACGCTGATGAGCCGGTGACACGATCATCAGCGCCACAAAAGCGTGGTTGAAGAAGTCGTGAGTGAGTACCATATAGCCTACGCAATGTCCGGCATCGATTGCTATCAGGCACTGCTGACGAAAGACGGCTTCATAGATAAAGACGTGACGAGTGCAGAGGGAAGTTGCGTAGGTATCCAGTTCGATCAATATGCGTGAACATCGTCGGGCATCGCCTGGCGGATAATCCAGCGGGTGCTTGAGGGAAGGTTATCGATGCGCAGCACTGGAGTTATCCTCCTGAAATTACCCGGTGGGAGATTGCGTCAGCAAATGTCGAAAAAACAGAGCCTATGATGAAGTGCAATCGATGATGGTCCAGCCCGTCTTGCGAATGAGGTCGAGTTCTCTATCTTTCAGGGCATCCTTTCGCAGGGCAAGACACAGTAAGTGAGACGGGCGCGTCATTGCAACGTAGTGCAGTTTGAGGCGCTCCATTAAAGCTGAGTTCTCGCCTGTGTTATCGGTGGAGATCTTGGGTTTTTTACCTGTTAGCCATGGAATTAGAGTTTTTAATTGGTGAGCCTTTTGAAAGCTTTCTAGCACCAGTGTTGCCGTGTGAGTTTCACCCTTTACACCGTGGATTGATCCTAGGCGTATGGTTACTTTCGGATCGATTCCAGGGTATAGAAACCTATTCTCCCTGCCTAACGGGCCGACTGCGATTGCATCTGTGAAGGCTTCTGAGTCTGTCCATTCAAAATAATTGTCGTGCTCTGCGATTTCGACACGTGCAATGGTTCCGGCGATGGCTTTTATGGCGGATGTGAATTCTGGCCATTCCGATTTCTTGGGTGCGGATTTGCAGGCGATCAGATATTCAAGAGCGTCTTGGTACTGATGACGGGCTGCATCATGTTCGGATAGCAACTCGAGAACATGTCTGTGCGGGGATTTTCTCGTCTGAGTGGCAAAGTCGCTCGTGCTCAGGTGGATCGCGTGAAGAATGCCCTCAGCAAATCTATTTACTACGGGGCTGGTGCTGCCAGCGGTGGATAGTTCCATTCTGGCGCAAGCGAGGTACATGCCAAGTGTGCTTGGCTTGGGCTGTTGTCCAGCCAATTGCGAAGTATAGTCGGGTGCGTAGTGACCCATGAATCGCGGAAGCTTATCGGTCTTATCTGATCGGTGAACGGCTGCTACGGCTGTGAAATCGCCATGCACCAGTGCTTCTGGAGTGAATGCGTCTATGAGGTACTGGGCATATGTGGGAAGTACTTGCAGAATGGATTGATCATCGAAAAGAAAAATGGCGTTTTGACAGCTTGGGTGATTAATTTTGCTCGTCGTCGGACCTCTGCCAATCAGTGGTTGCGGCCTTAATCCGAGTGGTGCTGCAATGGAGGCTATTGACTGACCAAATCGGAAACTGTTCGGCAGATCTATTTTGTTTGTGCCCGGAAATGGATGTGTTGTACCACCGGTATCAGTCGAGGTGCCACCGTAGATCGCCTGATTTGAGTCGCCATAACGTTGCCAGATGGAGGGCGCGTCTCCATCGCAAAAGAGTTTGTGGATGAACTCAGATTGGAGTCTGCTGTTATCTTGCACTTCGTCTACAAGCACGAGTGGAAATCGCTGTCGGATTGTAGTGATCACTTCGGGGTGTTTGTTAATCAACTCATAAGCCCAGACAAACATTTCGTCAAAGCAATAGAAGCCTGCTGCTGTGGACTCCCGGCAGGCTTTCTGGATTGATTTTGCTGTTGCTGTATGGGGTGGATGCCTATTCCCCGAAAAATCGGGTTTTGTATAGATTAATGGTGTGTATTCATATTGATTCTCAAGGTACGTCCTTGTGCCATACGGTAGCCGCCACCGACGATCCTTCTCGGCAAGCTCTGTATCGATGATCTTGACGTTCTTGCCGTTTGAGCGAAGCCAGGGAAGCGCCAAGAATTCGTTCACGAACGAATGAATCGTGCCTATAAAGTGTGGGTGCTGAAGGAGGCTATAAGATGTGCTATTGGTGCTGAGGCGTGCGCCAATTTCTGCACGAGCAGCATTAGTGTGGGAGATTACGCAAATTCCCTGCCCTTTTTGCTGCCAACGATCGGCAAGGATTCCAAGCTTCGCGACGAGCAGAGTGGTCTTCCCGCTGCCTGGGCAAGCTTCGACATCAAGTGTATCTAAGGAGCGGATGACTTCCAGGCGGGGATCATCTCCGTCGGGTCCGGAAAATGCGTCAGATGGCAGGCCCATACTAAGACATGCCCGCTCAACGTCAGCCTGGGAGATCGTCCCTATACGTTCTATTCCATATGCCACTTTCGGTCATCCATTTCGATAATGTATAAGTGCTACGCTATAAGGTTTTGTGGGCAGGCTAAGCTAACGCCGCCGCGTTTACATCTGCACTTGGTGACGGTGGCGCGCTACTTTCCGATTGAGGTACCGTTGGCAGGGGTTCGGTAACATGAGCGATTGCTTGTTTAACATATTCAGGCAGAGACACGATTAACACTTCTGCAGTCAAAGAACCTTCAGAGATTGAGTCTTCAAGTATTTCACACAAATATTGTGCGGCGATTGCTTTTGATACACTTGAGCCGGTGAATGGTCCGTAGATATTGGAGCAGTGGGCATCCTTTGGTAGATCAAGTGCTTTCAGTGCGTTGTATCCTAAGTTTGCAGTCTTGATTACGTCCGCTTTTGTGGTGGATGCATCGTTTAGCTTGTCATCATTCTTCGCGAGTTGTCCTGCAAGATATAATTGTTGTGCAAGCCCCGAGAATGCCAGGTCATACTCAAGCGTCCACTCATCTGCCACAAACGTTCGGACCCATTGCTCGTTCGCCTTGTCGCGTATGGTGAGTTTTTTCGCTTCAAGCTCGACAGCTGTAAAGTCAGACTTTACCCGCCAGCGGCGGGTTGAAGTAGTCAGGGGAGGTGTGGGCGCGCCTTTTTCTACTTTTCCGATGATCTGCGGGGCGCAATCTGGCATGACATCAAGGTCTGTAATGCACGAAACAGGAATTCGAAGTTCTCCCGTCAATTCGGGTTCTTTGCGCATAAAAATGCGCCCATAACGCCCGAGCCCCACGCCCCCGACATTTACAACCGAGACGCCGTAATGTTCAAAGTCTCTACCAATAAGTTTGGCGATTACAGGCAGTAGGATGTTCTCGGCATCGCCTTCTACAATAACTACGCCGCGTGCGAAAAATAGATTTGCTTTTGTGACGTCAAGAAAGCGTTGGAGAAAACGGTAGTCCGATGAAGTGAGCTTCGTATGGCCTTCCGTCAGAGGGTAGGCGCGCCCCTCTCGGATGAGCACGAGGTTGTTGAGTTTGACGTCTGCGCCAAGATTTGGGCTGTGCGTTGTGACGATGATTTGTATCTGTTGGTCGTCGATTCTTTTCTTTTCAGTCTGTGCTTGTAGGAATGAAATTAGCCGTAATTGGCGCTGTGGATGAAGATGCGCCTCAGGTTCCTCAATAAGAAGCAGGGGGAAGCCGTCTGCTTCGGTTCCCATCAACAGTAACTCACAGGCCATAAAGAGAATGTTGTTTGAGCCAAGGCCGCGTAGATAGGACTCTTCCTGATCATTGCTGAGGTTGACCTCTAGCTTTTCCAGAAGCTGTCTAAGCCGAACGCTGTCATCACTGTGCCCGCTGATCTGTACTCTGGCGATCAGGTCATCGTCTTTGAATGAGAGAGGCTGCAAATAGTCCTGGTTTAGTTTTTCGCGTGTTGTTTTCACCCCATGTGCATTCGCGATTAAGTGGCTGGAATAGTCACCGATACCAAGTACGCTGAGATCTTCGGGAACCGGAGTGGGGTTGGTGTTTGCATCAAATTTGTCACCGTGATCCTTTATGTCCTTGGTGTGCTGAAGTATCTGGGAGAGGCGTGAGCCGCGACCTGCAGCCATTGCGCGCTCGGCATCGCGTAATGGCCTCAGGTAGGTGGCTTGCAGCATAAAACGCGCCCCTGAGTCCATTAGTGGGCCGTCGCTGTCCCTGCCAGTCCGCCACTCGATCGGTATGTACCTTCGCGTCGAGGTGCCCAACTCGCTGCGCCGTGCAATCCAAGTGATGATCAGTGACGTATGGGGGCCATCTTCATAAGTGAGGTACTCGGCAAAGGCGCTGCGGTCACTTTTCGTCAGCCCAGAAAACGTCAGTTGTATTTTTATTTCACGTGAATGGCCTTTGACTGCGCAGTTGTGGAAGTCGGTGAACTCGAGGCGTAATGACTCTTGATCCCGGGTGCCCAGCACGAATCTGAGTGCATCGATAAATGCTGTTTTTCCTGCATCGTTCTCACCCACAAGTGCTGTTAGCCCGGGGTTTAGAGAAAGCTCGAATTTTTTGTCGCCGGACCCAAAAAGACGAAAATTCTCAATATTAACTTTGGCTATATACAACGCTGGCGCTCCTTGCAGGTGATATTCTTAGTCTTCGAAAGGCATCTTGCCACTATGCCATTAGCGGTTTTTTTTACCAGCCCTACTTTCGTCAAACAATGACTCAGGGAGGCCCTACGCCCGCCGATGATGCCCTTACGGCCGACTGCCCCAAAACCCCACCCTAGTGGCAGCTGCGGCATCAACAGCAGATGCCAGTAGATGTCGCCCTTCGCACCCTTGTTGAACAGCTCGACCAGTGGCGAGGTCGACCCGCGTCAGTACGATGGCTGAGGCCACCGCCCGGTCGGGTATCGCGTCCAAGCACATATAACACCACATGTCCGGGGTGCTTGGTCTTTTCGATATTCATGGTCGGATGCGTGTCGTTGGGGTCGATAATGACCTCTAGCGGCAGGCTGCGGCGCTGAGGTTGCTGGAGGTCAGCATCGACAGAAGATTGCCTGGGACGCGGTCAACGTGGCGCAGGCAGTTACCTCTCGCCGCCCAACACCATCGCGGTGGAGGAACCACCAACTATCCGCCCCCGCTGCGGGCAATGGCGTGTTTCACCTCTAATCGCGCGGCGGTGGTGGTGCCCCCTCCCGACGGTGTGACAGTGCGCCGGGCCGTCACGATTGCATCAGTACCGGTGGGCCGCAGGCCGCCTGAGCGGATCAGGTTTCGGGCGGAGGGCTCGCCCATCAGCAGGTCGATGGACACGGCGCCCCACTAACTGGAAGGGACGCCGATGACCATGCGCTCTGCCAGCAGATCCGCGAGTATGTGAGAGCTGGATGCCAAGCAAGGTTGCAGTTTCGATGAAACCAGCAAGTGCATGACGGCCAGCCTGCTGGTTCTGGCCAAGGACAACGTGCTGGATCGGATCCATATTTGCGTCGGATTACGTTATAAAGACATCCAGTTTGATTCACACTTAGCAGCCCTTAACTCGGGAATATGGAAGGAATCTATGCCTATAAGTGACTATTGGAAGGGCCCAGCGCATCGGCAGCGGGCGGATGATCTGGCAAGGCAGCTTGCAGCCTTACAGGTGCGTTATGCGGAACTGGAGGCGCTCTCCAAGGCGCTCGGCGCCATGGAAGTTGTGGAAGTCCGAGGGTTGATCGAACAAGAGAAAGCGAAGCTTTCAGCTGTGCGCCAGGAGGCTCACAGTGCTGAGCGGGACGTGGCGGCGCTCGCGCAACGTTCCTCTGAATTGAAGGGTGAGATTCTTGTCTGGGAAGAAGTGCTGCTTCTGGAAAGCTTTGCGCTGTATCAGCCCAAGTTCAAGCTGACCACCAGCCATGAATACAAATCCCGCCTCGACAGTGTTCGAGAGCGCCAGAAGGCGATGATCAAGAGCGCAGAGGCTGCGACCGGGAATATGGGTTGGACGGTTAACAACAGTGAGGCGCAAGGGCGCAAGCTGGTCAACGATATGATCAAGCTGGTGATTCGCTCGTTCAATAACGAAGCCGACAGCTGCGTAGACAACGTAAAGTTCGACAACGTCGAATTGGGCGAGAAACGAATTCTCAAATCATTCGAAGCCTGCAACCGCCTCGGCAAGGTGATGAGCGTGGAAATATCACGCCGATACATGAACCTCAAACTTGATGAACTGCACCTAGCCCACGAGTTTCAGATCAAGAAGCAGGAGGAGAAGGAAGAGGCAAAGCGCGCCCGAGAAGAGCTGCGGGAACAACAGAAGCTTGAGCAGGAAATTCGCGCAGCGCGGGAAAAAATCGCCAAGGAGCGCAAACACTTCACAGCGGCAATGCGTGACCTTCAAGCGCGCTTGGACAAAACCGAGTCCGAAGAAGAGCGGGCTACCCTCTTGGCGAAACTGGCAGAGGTTGAAGCGGGCCGGGCCGAGCTGGAAAGCGAAGAAAAGCTGATTGACTATCGCGAACAGAATGCCAAAGCCGGCTATGTGTACGTGATCTCCAACGTCGGTGCGTTTGGGGAAGGGGTCTTCAAGATTGGCATGACACGCCGCCTGGAACCCATGGACCGCGTCGATGAGTTGGGAGACGCATCGGTGCCGTTTTGGTTTGACGTCCATGCGATGGTCTTCTCAAACAATGCCCCGGCATTGGAGGCGAAATTGCATGAACGCTTTGCGGCCGGTCGCCTGAACAAGGTCAACGGTCGCAAGGAGTTCTTCCGTGCGGACATTGCTGAGATCGAGTCGGTTATTCGAGAAAACTACGATGCTGCTGTCGAGGTTAGCCACGAGGCGCCGGCTGAGCAGTATCGCGAAAGCCTTCGAATGGCGTTGCCCAACCCCGAAATCCAGCAAGCAGAGCGGGCCGTAGCTCAAAGCTAAAATTACCGTCGGACGCCCTTGATTGGCCGCTTCTGTCTGAGCAAAGGGCATTCCGACGGGAACATTGAGCGATCCATCAAACACCGCTTCCGGCTAAAAGTTGCTGCTCGCAGGGCTGCTTCCGAGTCACTGGGAAAAAAGTGCAATCTTGAACTCAAGAGAGGTTGCTAAACTTCGGACTTTCTTTCATCGCTGTAAGGAGCAAGCATGTCTTTTGATGACTTTATGACGGATAACATCATCGTTCGAAAACAGAACGGTGACCTGCTCGAAGGGTTAAAAGCTAGCGTACAGAGCGACAAAATTTTCCTAGAGCGTTCGGATGTACTCATTGAGCCCAGGGATTTGATCGAGCGGCGTATGTCCAATGGCGCCGTTGAAACTTTCGAAGTAATTGACCCTGGCTTTTTCGAAGCCTTTCAGGGGTTTCAGGCGCACTATCAGATGTCGGTGCGTAAATTAGGTCTTCCGGAGGCCAAGCAACGTGTTGAAAGTATTACTTACAACATAAGCGGTCATAACGCCCGTATCAATAATCACTCGGTCGACCAATCGACGAACACAGTGAATATGGGCGCTGACCTGGGGGAGTACATCGAAGGTTTACGTCAAGTCATACAGAGTCTGACTGACGCCCAGCAAAAGCAGGATGCGCTGGAAATTGTTAATGCAGTTGAGGTTCAGCTTGCCTCGCCGAAACCCAGTAAGGCTGTCGTATCCTCCTTGTTGAAAGCGTTGCCCAACCTAGCAAGCATCGCCACGCTGGCTTCTGCAATTATCTCCGTACTCTGACAGGGATCGAAAATACTGAGATGAGGCTGGGTCATTCAGTGAATGTCATGGTGAGCCAGCCAACGTTCCTCGTACAGGCGCTAGTTCGAGCGGTTTTCTGCGTATCGCGAGAGGCAGAAAACGGCCAAAGTCAATGGGATACGTCCACGGAACTAGGGGCGATTCATTGAGTATCATCACGCGATCATATTAGAAGCGGAGTCTTTGTCGTACAAAGAGCTCCATGTCGCTCTGACTCGTGGAGTCAAGACGATCATTATCGTTACGACTGCAACCGCCATTCCAGGGTGACGGAACACTAGGGAACGATTTTCTTTGTACCATTACCTTATCTCTAGCATGAGGTAGGGGTTGTCCGGGGGGAGTGATTTTAAGATTAGTTCGGGATCTTCGAGTAGATAACCTTTGAGTTTTGCCCTCTTGCGGGGGCCTTGGATCTGGCAAGTCCATATGTTTAGACCATTATCACGCTTTTTGTGAACCTTCAATTTTTCAAACTGCTTCTGCACCCAGCGCCATTCCTCACCTGCGGAATCGGCCCCCAGTGAGATGCCCGGAAACTCCTGAACGTAGCGCTGAAAAAGGCCAGGCGTGACCAGGAACACAGTACCGCCCACCGTATGGATTTTGGCCCTGCTGTCATTGATGATCAGCTTGTGACTCAGAATGCCTTCCTTGACCCAACTCAGGAACGCCAGGCCTGGGTTATCCGATTGAAGCGTTGAAGTATCGTCAGCATTTTCTGACAGTGCATCGTTGGCCTCAGGCTCGTCCAACTCGAACATGTCCAGCAGCGTGCCGAGGTAATCGGCATCCTCTGCTGTCAAGGTATCCGGCTGCGGTTGGCTTTGACCTGATCCTGCACTGACTGTCTCGGGCGCTGGTGTCGGTGCCGGGATGTCAGTTGAGTGCTCATGGGCTGTAAAGCTCACCGTTCCGCTGAAAACCTCGGGCCGGTTTTCGTTCCTCCAAATCAACGCCGGTTGAAGGCGCAGAAAAGTGAAACTTTGCTGCCAGTTGCCTTGCGCGACAAGCGCAGTCCAGATGGCTTTGCCTTCCGGCGTGGACTCAACCAATCCATGTGACTGCAGCTCGTCAAACACCGCGAGATTGGACGAGGGAATGCCTTCAATCGATTGCGACAGCAGATAGGCCCGCAGCTTGTCCGTGACCGTCTTGCTGACCAGCCAGAGCGCGTCCGGGGTCAGCCATCCCGCGGCCCCCGGCTGGTTAAGTTTGAGCTCGTGCTGAACCAGATGACGCAGTCCGCTGATCAAGTGATGTTGCAGCGAATGAATCGGTGCTTGCAGTGCCTTGCTCGGGTTACCACCGATGTTCTGCGCGGTGGAAACACGGTCTGCCTGCATTACCAGCTCACCGAGCACGCCGGCACGTTCATACTGACCTGCTAGGACATACAGTAGGTTGGCCCAGAGCGATGGAAATCCACTGAGCCAGTCGAGGATTGAGCGGTCGAGAATCTGGGTGTAGAGCAAGCCCGCGGCTGCGCCGTGCAGGTGGTAGTCACGATCCTTGAAGTAGCGAAAACGGTAAGGCTGATCCAGGGGGCCCTGCCAGGGATGCCAGACACGGCCATCCTGGCGTTCGACCAGCAGGTCCACGGCGATCTTGCCGATGTCATGCAGCAATGCACCATAGGCGATGCCAGCGGACCAAGCGTCGGTCTGGGCTGCTTGGTCTTCGGGTGCGGCGCCGGTGGGAAGCAGATACGACTGACGCAATTTCAAACTGCAAGCAACCAGCTCGAGGCCATGGTCGAGCATGCCGCCAAGATAAGCATGGTGGTGCGTCTCGCTGGCTGGAAGCTGCTGGACCAGCTCGGCGTATCGATGGATCGGATTTAAATAGAGCTGGCTGAATTGCGGATGGGAGAGGGCGGTGTACTGCCAAATGCGATCAAGCAACTGGCGGCGATGCTCGGCTGCTAACAAGCTCTGGGACGATTCGATGGGCAGGTACCCATCGGCGACGTTTACGGTTGGTGGCGGAGGAGGCTTTTGCCTTTTGTGCCGAAACAGACTGAGCATCATCGTCCTCCCGGGAACTGGCAGAGTCAGTGACCTTTTAGCCTTTTCGGATAGGGCTCTTACCCTTGACTCCCCATTCCCTTCCAACCCTTACCGGTCCTTTTGACGCGTTTCCCTTTGTGCGGCAATCGGAATATCGATTTGTCCTGGCGCCGTTTTGTTGGATGCGCATGCTGGTACGAAAAAGGAAAGTGTCGGTACACTGCGGTGCGAATTTTATTGGGTCTTGCCATGAACCTCACTGACGCCACGCTCATACTGCTGCTCGCGGCACGTATCCATGGAACAGACGAAGCCGTCAGGGCCTCGGCGAAGAGCGTGGTCAAGAAGTTGCCGCGCAGCAAACGCGATCTGATCTACAAGGTGATCGACAGCCGAAGTCCACTCGAGCTGGTGGATTACCTGGCTGAGAATCTGGATACGTAACGGCGTACTGCGGTTACGGGATTACCTCATGTTCTTTGCGTCAGAGCTCCGCAGTGTGGGGATTGTCCTGGGTATAGAAAAAGGGTCCAACTCGTGTTGGACCCTGTGAAGCGCTTGCAGCAGTGAGGTAACGATCAAGCTCCATCGTTCATGCATCGCGAGTCATCCATTACCGTCTGCTTCCGTTGCTGCTCCAGGTTGAGCACATACTCCGAAGCGCATCGGGCCTGGCCACTGGCGCGGAAAATCGCGCGGTTGTCAGCCTTGAGCAGGCCGAGCCAGGAGTCGATATAGCCTTCGTGCCGAAGCTCTCCCCGTATACCGGCGTAGGCACATAAAAAAGCGGCGCCCATTTCGGCGATCAACTCTTCAAATGCATAGCCTGGCGAGCCAAATGGACACGGAGAGGTCACGCCTTCGCGCTGCAATCGAGAGTGGTGCCCGGTCCAGTGCGTCAGCTCGTGAAGTGCGGTGGCGTAGTATCCACCTTGATCGTGGAATTGCGCTTTTGTTGGCAGTTGGATGAGATCCCTGATCGGGTGGTAAAAAGCTTCGTCGGCAATTCGATGAATGATGTTTGCGCCCGAACTTAACAATAGATTTTCCGCCGCGCTGTTGGGGAAGAAGGGATCGCTCGGTTCCGTCTCGAGTGAGTTTTCGTTGAGCGTTTCGAGCCCCTCCGTTTGCTCGATGTTGAACAGAAAGTGCGTCCTGAGGATGCCAAAGTGAGCGACCTTGGGCTGGCCGTTTTCATCGAGTACGGGTTGGCCTGATTCGTTCTGTTCCTCGCGCTCCATCGGTTTGTAGAGCACCGCCAGGGTGCTGTGCTCACCCTTACGGATGTGCCCGCCGGCTTTTTTGGCTTGGTTGAAGGTCAGCCAACAATCTTGAGTGAACCCCTGCAACCTGGCCTCGGCCCAGAGCAACGGTAAATTGATGCCTGAATAGGGACGCTGCGTGATGGCGTTGATCGGGTAGGGTTGGTGATGAGCGACGTCAGTTGAGCCATTTGAGGACCAGGGTTTGATCCAGGGCGCTACGCCTTGGTCTAACGCGGTAACGATCTTGTCAGTCACGTCTTGGTAGATATTGCGCATGGCATTTTCCTCGAAAAACCGGAGGAACGCCTTGCCCGTCGGGGAGGGTTCCCCGGTGGGTATTGGTTGGATTGGTGCAGGACTGCGTATAGCCTGAGTTGGATCAGTGGCCGGGTATGGCCGTTTGCGTTTAGCGTTGCTGTTCTTCCGCAAGCGCTATCAGTAACGCGTTAGGTTGGTCTGATGCCTGAAGTAGGCTGAGGCTCAGTCGCAGCAATGGTTCATGATCTGCATCACTCGCTGAGACGAACTTGGCTACTTCAAACACCACGTAGGGTGCGTTTGGATCGGCCAGGTGAGCTTTGAAGGCTGCGCGTACGATGTTGCTCAGCCTGTCGAGCTGCAGTTTTTCAGGATGATTTGAACCATCGAGCAGTACTGCGTGTTGCCACGCCTCTGGAGTGAACACAACGGACAAGCGCAGAGTGTTCAGTGCTTCGCTTGTAAGTGAGTCGGACATGGTGTGCCTCCGTTGATAGCGCGAAGAAACCTGTCCCATTGGGGAAAGTGTTTCCCCGCAGTGGGTTGAAGAAAAACAAGAGGGTTTGGGACGAGCTGAGCTCGAACGGCGCTCGGAAAGAGCAGTAGGCGTTCACCACCGTAGAAACGGTGATCGTGCGAGCTACCGAACGCTAATCGCACTTGGGGGGAACCATCACTGGAGTGACGTAGCCTCAAAGGCTCTGGCTACCTGGGAAGGTGCTGTCGATAACAGCGATCCGTATCCTCTATGTAGCTGGATGATTTGGATGGGTCAACGGCCAGAGAAGCGCTGTTGTACGAGGTGCGTCTTTTGCCTTCCAGTGAAGAGTTTTCGACCGAACAAGCTGATAAACGGTTAAGCATGGGCGGTTTTCAGTAGTAGGCTGTAATCTCGATTTCTACAGGAATACGCTCAGAAGAGGGCGCAATCATGCCGGCTCAGCAGCCACTTCAAATCTCCCGCGCACACCGCTGGGCATATGCATGCGGTATGTTCGCCAAACGTGGTTATCGCAGGTTGAAAGGGTTTGAGTCTCGTGTGGCCAAGCGTGCAGTGACGGCAGGTTTGCCTGCGGGGAATTTACTTGTTCGCGGGATCTTTCTGCTTGCCCAGGTGGCCCTGTTCGGTGCACTTCTTTTTGTTAGCTTTTGGTTGTTTCTGCTGGTGTGCACATTCGTCGCATTAGCAGCTATCCCAGTTCAAGGTCCAGACACTCCAGATATTGATGATCTCGATGATCCAATTCACAGAGCGTCTTGGCCTGAGCGGTACGATAAATGGGGTTCACTGAAGTAACCTCCCTGGTTACTTTGAGCCCGATTTACCTGAAACCATTCTTGCTCCGCTCATCAACTGAGAGGTCCCGTTAGAACTCGCTGTCTGCGCAGCCTGGGTTCCACGGCTGAGCATTCCTTCTACACCTGAACCTACGCTATACCCAGCCCAGCTCATAGCGGCTAGAAAGACCATCGGCAGTACGATGAACATCGCCCCCATCACATACTCAATCACCTGTGCCGTGACGGTTCCGTCCATAAAACCGGATGTTGGCAGCGACAGCAGCACCTGATTGGACGCAGACACTTGGTTGTACAAGGTATCGAGCATGCTAGAGTCGACCCAGCGGGCTAACTCCCACCAGAAGGTCAGCATGTGCAGCGTGAACAGCGCGAACGTCACCGTCATGACGGTTTTCAATTGGTAGGTACTGACCAGCAGGATCAGCGGCAAGCTGATGATGACGCCCATGATCAGGAAAGCCTGCACCATCGGCAGAGCGGCGCGTAGCGCGTTCATCGCTGGGAAATTGCTGAAGGAGCCGAGAGCCAGCCCAGTGTTGGTGGCCAGGTTATTAAGCCCCTGATTGATCGACCCACCGCGAGCACTGGAGCCATAGTCCTGGTACACCTGTCCGGGCGACATAGACATCGATTGTTGGCGCGGGCTGACCAGTTCGCGCAGGGTGGCATCCTCAATCTCGTTACTCGAACGGCCAGTCAACCAATCTTTTAGCTGAGTCAGCAGCGAAGGATCGACCTGCTTGATCAAGCGCTCGCGCAACCCGACACCACTGTCGCTCCACCACTGTTTGCAGGTGGGATAGCCTGCACCACTCTCCAGCCGTGGCAAGGATATATCGCGGGTTTCATCATAGGGCCAGCTGACTCGCGGTGTCCGTGAGCGATCGGTGTCGTAGTAGCCGGGAGTGTCGAGAAAATAGCTTGAGCCGATCCAGGACGCATCATGACTTTGCGCCTTATCCAGCTGCGGACGATTGGTGAACAGCCGAGAGCGGGAATAGCCGTAGCAGTCACGAGTGAAGTCGGCGACTTCCTGCAGCAATACCTGGTTATCGATGCGCGAACTGTCGATCTCCATGCGCATCTGCCGGATATCCGGTGCGCAGGGAATGGAGGCGGTTGCCGCCGCCGTCACCCCTTTGCTCAAGGCGTGCACCAGAAACCACCAAATTGGCACGTTGGCGGAGCGTTCGCCGATGGTATTGAAGGTGATCCCCCAGGCGGTTTCTGCTGGCTTAGCCACACTGATACCGCAGCGCTGGCTCGCTGCATCATCGAACGTCATTGACGTGAGGCTCAATGGAAAGACCGGCGCGCAGCCGAACAAGACGACGATGTAGGCCAGCCACAGCCGGTTCTCTATCCGCGGTACAGAGAGCAATCCTTTGTTGCCTTCATCCGCGCCTTGCTGACGGGCCGACAACCATTCTTGCAAGATGATTGCACCAAAGGGCGCGGCGAACAGCCCAGTATCGGATAGGACGTTCCAGATACCGTTGTTGATGATCCATGCCAGCAGGGAGAGGTAAAACTCCAGGTAGCTGTTGGTGCTCATGAGCATGGTGGTGACCTCACAATCGAGTGAGCTCGACGCAGGTAAAGAGTAAGAGCCCTAATGTCCCGGCGCGTTTCACGCGCAGTCGGTCCTGCGGTCGATGTCGGTAGCGCCTTTGCAGGTCCCACCAGAGCGCAAAGAGGACGCAGTAGAGCAGGGCGCGCCACCACCGCAGATAAGGCCGTATCGATTCCAAGGTTTGCTGCCAGACCTCGAAACTGCCCAGCGCAGTGCGGCCGATCCAGGCGACCAGTGCGGCGGTCAGGATCATCACTGCTGCAATCCAGAGACTTGAAAGCAAAGTGAATAGCAGTGAGCGTTTCATGGCTCACTTGCGCCTGGCGTCAGCGTCGTTGAGTCGGCCAGGTTCAGGGTCGCCTTGCTCGACGGTGCGCGACGCATCGGCACCTCCGGCATGTCGATCGAGCACGAGGCTGGCGGTATTGGTGGTGAGCATCTGCCGGACCTGCAACTCGGTCTGCAGCAGGCGTATCTCGCGCTCCAGTGTGTCGATGTTTTTCGTCAAGGCCGTTTGGGCCGGTTCGGCGGAAGCGACGTTAGGTTCGTGGCTGCCTGCCAGCAGCGTGCGCAATAGCAGGAGCGCTTTGTCGAGCACGCTGGACAGGGCCGTCTCACTAGCCAGGCGCCGCGCTAGGAGTTCCTGATCAGGATCGTCGCGCAGGGCTTCGATCACACCACGGGTCACTGGCAGCATCGGGCTGGAGGCTTTGCTCAGATTGTCAGGGGTAGGCGGCAGAGAGCCGGACAGCAATCCTTGCAGGGCCTTGAGACGTTCGCTGTACGCCTCCTGGATCAGCGACGTCAGTCCGCTGCCAGCGGTAGCCCGCAGAGTCTCGCAGGTGTCGCAGGTTGCGACTTCGGTCTCGCCCAACACGCGAACAGCCCATTCGGATTCCTCTTGGGGTGAGGTCCATGCCTGGCAAATAGCGCCGCCCAGGCAATCACTGCTACTGATCGAGGCGCTGTCATCCACGGACCGGTTATGCAGCAGGTTGTAGCCCGCGCGCACCACATCGGAGGTTGCCCGGATGGGTGTTTGTCCGTTACCTCCAGCCTTCTGCCCGCCGACCCATGACACCCCATTATTGCCGTTACGGGCCTCGGTGTTTTTCACCGCGGCCACCGCATCACCGCCGGTTTGTTCGAGGTTGCCCTGCATCTCCTGGTTCTTGGCCAATGCGCCCCAGCCGGCTTGGCCGACCTTGTCAGCCATCTTCTCGGCCATGGCCTGGCAGGTCAGTTTGGAGCGGTCGAAGTCAATACGTCCTTGCATCACCCCGTTACTCAACAACTCGTAGAGACCGGGATTGGCGCGCTGGATGATCAATGCTGGCAGCGACATCACGGCTTGGGTCGCGTTCTGCACAATGCTGCCCATAATCTGCTGGAAACCTTCGGTAACGCCGTTTAGCTGGTTTTGCAGGGTGTTGGTGAGGCTCATGTTTCCGCACATCATGTTGGCTTGCCATGAGCCGCCGACGCCGAGCCCGTTGGGGCGATAGAGCGAGCTCGGCGAGCCCGCTGCCGAGCCGCCACCGATGGTGTACATCACCCGGTCGTCGAGCACTTCGCCTTGAGTGCCTAGACGGTAATCGTCCTCGGCGGCATGGGTATGCGTGACCACGGCGAGCAGCCCGCAGAACAAAAAACTCATCGGGCCCAACCATGATCCTGCGAGAAGTCGACTCATGACGTACCACCTTCGAAGTCGATGCTGAACAGGAAGGTCTGTCCCTCACGCTTGCAGCAGCTATAGGGACGCCACAGCGACCAGGAGTAGCCGCCATCCACGCTCTGCACCGGTTCACTGGGGAAGATGGCACATTTGGGTTGAACCCCGGGGGAGAGCAATTGCCATTTGTGGGTCGAAGCGTCGTTTTCAACGATTGGGCCAGGCGGCCAATAACCATCGCGTGGTACGGGTGTGAGCGGGACATACACGTGCGGTTGCCAGTTGCGGGTAATGACGTCACCCGCTCGCTGCGCCATCACCGCAGCGGCTTTGAAATCGTCGGGTTGCACCAAAAATCCTTGCCGGGGATAGACATTGCCCCACATGTTTCCCGTGAGCTGACGTCCGATCTCACGGACTCCCGGCAG
Organism: Pseudomonas sp. ARP3; assembly: GCF_001029595.1. NCBI lineage: Bacteria > Pseudomonadati > Pseudomonadota > Gammaproteobacteria > Pseudomonadales > Pseudomonadaceae > Pseudomonas > Pseudomonas sp. ARP3. Next base: position 1,694 of record NZ_LEKF01000012.1, on the reverse strand, counting down.
GAGCGACTCGGGGTAAAGGCTTTCCGGGATGCCATGACGCCAGGCCAGTGAGTCCAAAGTGCTCAGGTAGTAGGGCATGAACGCAGTGGCGCCGCTGGCGCAGGCGTAGCCGGATTGCGAGGCAAGTTGCGTGGCGGCCCAGCCGCCGGGATGGCCAATGCCATCAACATTTTTGAAACGAGGCAGGTTATCGCGCTGAGTGTTCGGCGTGATCAGGTTACCGCCTCCTTCCGCACCACTGATAGGAGAGGATAGGGCGGCCATCTCGGTCCAAGGATTGGCACCGGTGGTGGCATAGCTCGAGACCACCAGCTCAGGAATGAAGTGACGAACCTTGGTTGAGGTTTTAACCGTGCAGCCGAAGGGGGTGCAGAGCAACCAAAAGCAGATGCCGACGACTCTGTACTCGAGGCAGTCTGGAGAAAGTACGGAGGCGGTAATGTTGCCGGTATCCAGCGCTACGCTTGACCCGGATGCCAGCAGAATGCTCAGCACCAACGGATGTAATTTCTGGGGCGAAATGTGCGGGCAGGCAGCAGACATGATCCAGGCTCTGGGTGTATGGCCTGGACAGGTTCAACAATCGAGAGAGGGGTGTCAGTGAGAAAGCCGAGCGCGGGATCGTCGGTTTACAGCGACCTTCTAAATCGGCAGATGGTCATTAAGCGTTCTGTGTACGAGCAAGCGCGTCAGATTCGATGAGCAACTGATCCGTTTTGATCTCGAAAATGTTGGCGAGTTTGCAGAGAACCAATAGCGACGGGTTGCCTACCCCTCGCTCGATTTGACTCACGTACGTACGATCCACCTCGGCCATGAGCGCCAATTGCTCCTGGGTAAGGTTCTTCACGCGTCGCATCGAGCGGATGTTTTCCGCAAGTTGCAGACGGAGCTGTTCGAAGTCTTGAGTCATGCGCGCAAACTGCGCCTTGAGGGACTCTCAATCCACGGGATATAGTCTACATTGGCTTTGATTCGGGCTTTTTTTATGCTTAAGCCGAGTGTCAATTTTGTTTCTATGCTGCTTGAACAGACCCAGCGTTAATAAATAATCGAAAGCTAAGGTGTCTATGACCGAAAATTACGTTTCAATTCCTGCGGCGGATGGTTGCCCAAGTCTTCTGACACCTTGGGGCAACGAATTTGCCCCAATGATCGAGCGTGGCGTGCAATGCGCCCAGGCTTGGCTCGATACGCCCGGCGAGATTCCCCTGTGGTGGGAGCTGGCCCAAACACGCAAGACCTTTCCTGTCGGTGACTGCCAGGATGCTTTTGAAGCCGGATTCTTGTTGAGGATTCAGCAGCGGCTTCAGCGCGGTACACGGATACCTGTATCGACTTGACTACCCGTTTGCATTTAGCCTGTCCTATCGCTTGGAATAGGCCAGCAGGATGCGGTCCTGAATCACTTTTGGTTTTTAGGTGCAGCGTCTTTGTCCGATGTTTGCTCTGAGACTCGCGCTGCCCTCGACGAAAGCGAGTGGGTATGGGGTTACGCAATTAGTCCACATATGGGAGCAATCCACCGATTTCTCTTATTTTCCGCGCGGCAACCGCACCAGCATATCTGAATCGCCCCTAGTTTCGTAGACACCTCCAAGCCTTAAAATGAGGCCCATTAGGAGGTGCCATGAGCAACCAGCGATATCCCGAAGAATTCAAAATCCAGGCGGTCAAACAAGTGACCGAAAAGA
>NZ_LEKF01000011.1:0-182033 GCF_001029595.1 Pseudomonas sp. ARP3 | reverse complement strand
ACTGAAGGGGCAGGGAGGGGGCTGGTTGGACGCTACCGGGGGCTAGCCCCTTCCAGCTTGGCCCCCTTCCACAGTGTGCTTTCCTTCAGACTGGCGCTTTTGCGCGTTGGGATCAGTCTTCTTTGCGGACGGTGGCCACGTCATCGGCTTTGACGCGGATGCGCTTGCCGGCGATATCGGTGAATTCGTAGAACCCGTCTGCGGTTTTGGTTTTAGGTGAGTCTTTGGTCAGGTATTGCGTGCCGTTTTGCAAAGTGACGACGGTTTGCGTGGCGCAACCGGCCAGTGCCAGAAAAGTGAGCGCAACCAGCGGCAGACCCAGATTCTTCATGTTCATAACCCTTACCTTTAACCTTGAAAAGTCCCGCGCCAGACGCAGCGGGGTATAAATGTTACGCCATCGGCTTCCCCATCAGATCACTTTTATACAAAAAGTTGCGTGCGCCATTTATCTATTACCGATTGCAACACAGCCACGGCAACGGCACTCTGTATGCATAACCAGTATTTGATCACCGCGCGCCATGGCCAACCCCCTCGACGATCCGCTCTACTACCTGCATAACTTCCGCCAGGTCCTGCATTGGCTGGGGCAGCGCTATGCCGATTTGCTCGATACTGACGAACAGCATTTCATTCAGCAATTCGACAGGTTGCCGCAGGCGTCCCAGGCTCTGTTGGTACGTATGGTGATGCGCAAAGGCGTGCACTTTCGTGCGGGCAAACTCAACTATGTCGAGATAGGTTGCCCCCATGCGGCCGCCGCGCCGCTATTGGCGCTGGGCTGGGTGGACGGCCACTGTCTGCTGGCCATTGAGGAGCTGTTCGCGCTGCTGCAAAAGGGTGAATTGCTGGGTGCGTTCAAACCCTGGATCGAACAACCCAAAGGCAAGAAAGCCGACTGGCTGGAAGGGTTGACTGCGCGATTCAACGAGCCGCGCAGTTTTGCGCAGTGGTGCCCGGACCTGGCCGACACGCTGTACAGCCTCACGGTGATGGAATTGTGCGATCGCCTGCGCCTGATGTTCTTTGGCAATCTGCATCAGGACTGGTCTGAATTCGTATTGGCGGACCTGGGCATCTACACCTATGAAAAAGTCGAGTTCTGCACCGAGTCCCGTGGCCTGCGCAGCCGTGACGACGTGCACGGCTATCTGTTTCTGCACCAGTGTCAGCACGCCTTTGAAAGCGGCGAGGCCGTGGACGAGGTCCTGGCTCGGATCGCCAGCCTGCGTACCGACAACCCGTGGCTGGAAAAGCGTCGGGCCAAACTGTTGTTCCAGGTGGGCCAATCCTGTGAACGCAGCGCCGAATTGGCGCTGGCGCAGCAGATCTACCGCGCCTGCACCTACCCCGGTGCCCGCGCACGCTTGATCCGCGTACTGGAACGCCAGGAGGATTACGTCCAAGCCTTGGCCCTGGCCAGCGCCGCGCAGCAGGCACCGGAAAGCGCCGCCGAACAGCAGCACTTGCTGCGTGTGGTGCCGCGCCTGCGGCGCAAACTGGGTGAACCGGCGCTGCCCAAACCCAAGCCGCGTCCGGTCACGCGCCTGGACCTGGACCTGGCGTTGCCCGAGCCGCTGATGTCCGTTGAATACTGTGTGCAAGCCCATCTCAGCGCGCCTGACGCGCCGGTGCATTACGTGGAAAACGGCCTGATCAATTCGCTGTTCGGCCTGCTGTGCTGGGAGGTGATTTTCGCGCCATTGCCCGGTGCGTTTTTCCACCCGTTCCAGCGTGGCCCGGTGGACCTGCATAGTGAAGACTTCCACCAACGCCGCGCACCGCTGTTCGCCGCCTGTTTCGAGCAACTGCAGGACGAGCGCTACAAAAACACCATTCGCCAGCGTTACCGCGATAAATGGGGCATCCAGTCGCCGTTCGTGTTCTGGAACCTGCTCAGCGAAGAGCTGCTGGAGCAAGCCCTCGCATGCCTGCCCGCCGCCCACCTGCGCTACTGGTTCGAGCGCTTGCTGTTGGACATCCGCGCCAATCGCTCTGGCATGCCGGACTTGATCCAGTTCTGGCCGGCGCAAAAAACCTACCGCATGATCGAGGTCAAAGGCCCCGGCGACCGCCTGCAAGACAACCAACTGCGCTGGCTGGAGTTCTGTGGCGAATACCAGATGCCGGTCACGGTCTGCTACGTGCGCTGGGCGGAGCAACCGGCTTGAGTTACAGCGTGGCGGTGCGTGCCTTGTGTGAGTTCACCGCCAAGGTCGGTGACCTGGACCTGCGTTTCACCCCGTCGCCCAGCGCCCAGGAAGGAATCGTCGGCCACCGCACCGTGGCGTCGCGCCGCAGCCCGCATTATCAGAACGAAGTGGCCCTGGAAGGCGAGTACCAGCAGCTCAAGGTGCGGGGCAGGGCGGATGGCTACGACCCGGACAGCCAGCGCCTGGAAGAGGTCAAAACCTACCGCGGCGACCTCGACGCCCAACCCGCCAACCACCGCCAACTGCACTGGGCTCAAGTCAAGGTGTATGGCTGGCTGATGTGCCAGAAACTGGGGCTGACAGAGATCGATCTGGCGCTGGTCTACTTCGATATCGTTGGCGAGGGCGAAACCCTGCTCAATCAGCGCTTCCAGGCCCACGCCCTGGAAGCGTTCTTCAACCAGCAATGTGCGCTGTTCCTGGATTGGGCCCGGCGGGAGATGGATCACCGAGAGGCGCGCGACCGCGCGGCGCAGAACCTTGGCTTCCCCCATGCCGACTTTCGCCCCGGCCAGCGGGTTCTGGCCGAGTCGGTGTACAAAGCCGTCAGCACCGGCCGTTGCCTGATGGCCCAGGCGCCCACCGGCATTGGCAAGACCATCGGCACGATTTTTCCGCTGCTCAAGGCGTTGGCGCCGCAGCAGTTGGACAAGGTGTTCTTTCTCACGGCCAAAACCCCTGGGCGCAAGCTTGCTCTGGATGCCGCCCAGGTGCTGTTCACCCGCAACCCGGACTTGCATGTACGTGTGCTGGAACTGGTGGCACGGGACAAAGCCTGCGAGCACTTGGACAAAGCCTGTCACGGCGAATCCTGCCCCTTGGCCAAAGGTTTTTACGACCGTTTGCCCGCCGCACGAAGCGCTGCGGCCAAGCTACGGCTGCTCGACCAGTGCAATCTGCGTGAGGTCGCCCTGGTCCACAACGTTTGCCCGTATTACCTCAGCCAGGAAATGGCGCGCTGGGCTGACCTGGTCGTAGCCGACTACAACTATTATTTCGACTTCGGCGCCATGCTGTTCGGCCTCGCCCAGCTCAACCAATGGCGCGCCGCGGTACTGGTGGACGAAGCTCATAACCTGGTGGAGCGCGCGCGCGGGATGTACAGCGCCAGCCTTGATCAGTACCGCCTCAAGACATTGCGCGACGAGGCGCCCGAGGCCCTGAAAAAGCCTTTGCAGCGCCTCAATCGCGAGTGGAACGCGTTGCACAAGGCGCAAGTGGCGCCGTACCAGGCTTATGACGCCAGGCCCGATAAAATGCTCAGTGCCTTGAGTCTGTGCGCGAGTGCCATGGGCGATTACTTCAACGATCACCCCGAAGCCCTGGCCGGCGATCTGCAAGCTTTTTACTTTGACGCGCTGCAATTTGCCAAAGTGGCCGAGTTATTCAACGAACACTTCATCTTCGACATCACTAAACGCTCCTTGGGCGGCAAGCGCAGCAGCTCGACCCTGTGCCTGCGCAATGTGGTGCCCGCCGAGTTCATCCGCCCAAGACTGACCGCTGCCCGCAGCAGCGTGTTGTTTTCCGCCACGTTAAGCCCGCGCCATTACTACGCCGACTTGCTGGGCTTGCCTGCGGACACGGCGTGGGTGGACGTGGCGTCGCCGTTCAAGGCCGAGCAATTGCGGGTGCGCATTGTCGATGAGATCTCGACCCGATTCGTGCATCGCGAGGCGTCGGTGGGCCCCATCGTCGAGCTGATCGCCCAGCAATTCGCGCAGCAACCCGGTAACTACCTGGCGTTTTTTTCGAGCTTCGATTACCTCCAACAAGTGGCGCAGCGCCTGGCCGAACAGCACCCGCATATCCCACTGTGGCAGCAGTCACGGGGCATGGCCGAGGCTGAGCGCCAGGGCTTTCTCGACCAGTTCACCGAACATAGCCAAGGGGTGGGGTTCGCCGTGCTCGGCGGCGCGTTTGGCGAGGGTATCGACTTGCCCGGTGCGCGCCTGATCGGCGCATTCATCGCCACCCTGGGCCTGCCGCAACTGAACCCGGTCAATGAACAGATGAAGCGGCGCATGGCCGCGATTTTCGGTTCAGGCTACGACTACACCTATCTGTATCCAGGCCTGCAAAAAGTCGTGCAGGCAGCCGGCAGGGTTATCCGCAGCCAGCAGGACCAAGGCGTGGTGATGTTGATCGACGATCGTTTCGGTGAGGCGCGGGTACGGCCGTTGTTGCCGAGCTGGTGGGCAATTTCGTCCTGACCTGATGCACCCCGGTTCTTGGCTATCAGCCCCCGAGCGGCGCTGATGACCGAGCATTTGGCGCAAATGATGCTGGTGCAAATCCCGCACCTCCCTCACTCTTTCCTCGCATTCTGGGCCATTACAAGGAAGCCAACCATGAACGATAGCCAGCGGAGCACCCTCAAGGTCAACGGTATTGAACTGTGCGTGCATATCGCCGGGCCGGAAAATGGCGCGCCCATCTGGTTGCTGCATGGCTTTCCCGAATGTTGGCACTCCTGGCGCGAACAGATCCCGGCCCTGGCTGCGGCAGGCTATCGAGTGTTCGTGCCCCAGATGCGCGGTTACGGGCCATCCAGCTCGCCGGCCGAGATCGCTGCCTATGACCTGTTGACCTTGTGCGCCGATATCCAACAGGCCATGGATCATTTCGGGCATACCCAGGTGGTGATGGTCGGGCATGACTGGGGCGCAGTGGTGGCCTGGCACTTGGCATTGCTTGAGCCTGAGCGCATCACCCGCTTGATCACAATGTCGGTACCGTTTGCCGGGCGTGCGCGCCGGCCGGTGATCGAGATCATGCGCGAGCTGTATGCCGAACGCTTCAATTACATTCTGTATTTCCAGGCGCCTGGAGTGGCCGAGCGCGAACTGAACGCCGATATCGAGCGCACGTTGCGGCTGTTTATGCAGGATCAGGATGTGTTCCTCCAGCAAAAACCTGCCGACGCCACCTTGCTTGAAGGCGTGCCTGTGCCGGGTCCGCTGCCCGGTTGGTGTTCCCAAGAAGATTTAAATGTGTACGTGCAGACCTTTACCGAACATGGCTTTCGCGGCCCGTTGAACTGGTACCGCAATTTCGAACGCAATTGGCAGCGCACCGAGTTTTTGGCCGGGCGGCAGGTGATGCAGCCGACGTTGTTCCTGATCGGCGACCGCGATCCGGTGGGTGTCTTCGAAGCCCACACACTCAAACGCATGCCCGACTGCGTGCCGCAGTTGGAGCAGCATGTGTTGCCCCACTGCGGTCACTGGATCCAGAACGAGCAGGCCACGCAGGTGAATGCGCTGCTGCTCGACTTCCTGGGCCGCCCCTGAGCCCTCAGACCACTTCGAGATAGGAGCTGTGAATCGCCCGCGCCAATTCGCGCACGGTGTCGATAAACTCCGTAAGGCGGCTGTGCAGGCCGTCTTCGAGAATTTCATCGATCCCGGTGTAGCGCAGCCGCGCTTCAAACTCCGCCGCCAGGCGTTGCGCCGTGCGCCCGTAGCTGCCGGGCAGGTCGGCGAGGATGTGGTTCAGTTCCTCGACACAGGCATGCAGTGAACGCGGCACGTCGCTGCGCAATAACAGCAACTCCGAGACCGAGCGGGCATTCAGCGCGTTCGGGTACAGCTGCGTATAGGCTTCGAACGACGACAACGCACGCAGCAGAGCGCTCCACTGGTAATACCCGCGCGCCGAGAGGTCGCTGACTTCTTCCGATTCTTCGCCAAACATCTCATAGCGCGCATCCAGCAGGCGCAACGTGTTGTCAGCGCGCTCGACAAACGTGCCCAGGCGGATAAAGCGATAGGCATCGTTGCGCATGATGGTGCCCGAGGTTGCCCCGCGAAACAGATGCGACCGCTGCTTGACCCAGTCACAGAAGTGGCTGATGCCGTGTCGGCCCAGGCCGCCGGCGGCGATGCTGCGCATTTCCAGCCAGGTGGCGTTGAGGTTCTCCCACATATCGGCGGTGATACGTCCGCGTACCGCATGGGCGTTGCCCCGCGCGGCGCGCAGGCAGTTATAGATGCTGGCGGGGTTTTCTTCGTCAAGGGCGAAGAAGTGCAGCATGCGCTCGGCGTCCAGTTGGGTGTGACGTTCCAGATAGCTGTCCAGGGTGCCGCTGCTGAGCAACGACATGGCCAGTTCGTCCAAGCCATCGCTGCGACCGGCCTGGGGCATCAGCGATAGCGAATAACTGACTTCGAGCATGCGCGCCAGGTTTTCGGCGCGCTCCAGGTAGCGGGACATCCAATACAGGTCTGCGGCGGTTCTACTCAGCATGATTCAGTCCTCCACCACCCAGGTGTCCTTGGTTCCGCCGCCTTGCGACGAGTTGACGATCAGCGAGCCTTCCTTGAGGGCCACCCGCGTGAGCCCGCCCGGTACCAGGCGGGTCTCCTTGCCCGACAGCACGAACGGGCGCAGGTCGATATGCCGCGGCGCGATGCCGTTTTCCACAAAGGTCGGGCAGGTCGACAGGCTCAGGGTCGGTTGAGCGATGTAGGCGTGAGGGCGGGCCTTGATGCGCTGGCGGAAGTCCTCGATTTCGGCGGCGGTGGATGCCGGGCCGACCAGCATGCCGTAGCCGCCCGAGCCCTGGGTTTCCTTGACCACCAGTTGCTCAAGGTTGGCCAGCACGTGAGACAGTTCCGCCGGTTTGCGGCACTGAAAGGTCGGCACGTTCTGTAGCACCGGTTCTTCATTCAGGTAGAAACGGATCATGTCCGGCACATAGGGGTAGATCGACTTGTCGTCGGCCACCCCGGTGCCGATGGCGTTGGCCAGCACCACATTACCGGCGCAATAGGCGGCCACTAGGCCAGGTACGCCGAGCATGGATTCGGGGTTGAACGCCTGCGGATCGAGGAACGCATCGTCGATACGGCGGTAGATCACATCCACCGCCTTGGGCCCGTCGGTGGTGCGCATGAATACTTTCAGGTCGTGCACGAACAGGTCGGCGCCTTCCACCAGTTCCACGCCCATTTCCCGGGCCAGGAAGGCATGCTCGAAGAATGCGCTGTTGAAGCGGCCTGGGGTCAGCACCACCACGTTGGGGTTGTCCAGGCGGCTGGAACTCTTGAGGGTCTTGAGCAGCAGGTTGGGGTAGTGATCCACCGGCGCGATGCGCTGCCGGGCGAATACCTCTGGGAACAGGCGCATCATCATTTTGCGGTCTTCGAGCATGTAGCTCACGCCGCTGGGGGTACGCAGGTTGTCTTCAAGCACGTAATAAGTGCCGTCGCCATCGCGCACCAGGTCGACGCCGGAGATATGCGAGTAGATATCGCGGTGCAGGTCCAGCCCGACCATCGCTTTCTGGTAACCCTCGTTGCCCAGCACTTGATCCGCTGGAATGATCCCTGCCTTGATGATGCGTTGATCGTGGTAGATGTCGGCGAGGAATAGGTTCAGCGCATTGACCCGCTGGATACACCCGCGCTCGATCACGCGCCATTCGCTGGCAGGGATGCTGCGGGGGATGATGTCGAAAGGGATCAGGCGCTCGGTGTCCTGTTCGTCGCCATACAGGGTGAAGGTGATTCCGGCGCGGTGAAACAGCAGATCGGCTTCACGACGACGCTGGGCCAGCAGTTCCGGCGGCGTATTGGCCAGCCAGCGGGAGAAATCCTGATAATGCGCACGGCACACGCCGTTTGCGTCATTCATCTCATCAAAGAAAGATCGAGCCATTCCAGTACCTTGTCAGTGCCTTGGGTTGCGCAAGCGGCACTGCCGTTTTGAAAAACGCATGTTTTTATGAGCCCGTGGCGCGAGGTGCCAGCGGGCCTGGTCCTTACTTTCTCAGGATGTCGGCTCTGGGTCGGGGGGTAACGAATGCTCCTGTTTCCAAACAGATGAATCCATAAAGCAATGCCTGTGCCGAAACCCCACCTTCCAACACATCCGCCCGCGTAGTGAGCGAGCCTGCTCGCGCCAGGCTGCGCAGCGGCGCTCCGCCAGCCACCCAGAAAGGTGCACCCCACCTTCAACAAACACGCCGCGCACCAACCCGGTGCACAACAAACTTGAACTCCCCACACGGCCTGTTCCTCTAACGGGGTCTATACACCCCGTGGACCATCCCCGTGCCCAGAATCATCTCCCCCCACACTCCGGAAGCGGCGCTGAACGACCACAGCGAACACAACGCAAAGATCTTCGGTTCGCCCAAGGACCGCCTGGACTTCTATCGCCGCGAGATCCAGTACGAAACCTCCATCCTGGCCAACCGCACCGACGCTTACCTCACCGCCCAATCGTTCCTGGTGATCGCCTTCGTGTCAGGCATGGGTAACCTCAACCCAGAGTGGGGCAAGCTGTTTACCCTGATCGTGCCGCTGTTCCTGGCACTGTTGGGCATTCTCAGCTCGCTCAACGCCTGGCCGGGCATCCGCGCGGCGTATGACATCATCGATCACTGGCACTTCAAGCAAAGCCAATTGCTGCACAGCGAACCGGTGATGGGCCTGGCCTATGACGAGTCGCCGCTGTTTTCCGAGCGCGAGTCGTCCCACAAGGGCTATCGCAAGTCCCTGCTGTTTTCCGTGCGCACGCCGTGGATTTTCATGGTGTTCTGGATTCTGCTGGGGGCTTATGCGTTCTATATCCAGGTCGACAACCCAGGCGGTTGAGCAATCCGGCGGAACTTCGGGGCAGGGCGCGGCACCTTATGTCTATGCAGGCTGTAGTTACCCAATCACTGCGCAGAGGTTAAACATGAGCACTAGCAACGATCCCCAAGTCAGCGACCGTAATGACCCCGCCATCGACGGTGGCGAGCCGGCACCCGGCACCGCCGCCGATGCCCCTAAGGACCCCAAGCCTGCCGCCGACCCCAAGGCCAAGGACAACGACTACAGCCCCGACTTCAAGCCCGAGCGCGAGCCCAAGCCGGAAACCGACGCCGACATCGACACCCAGGGCGGCTAGTTAGAGGAGACGATCATGGCTCATCAACCGGATGAAGAACTCAACGACCCAGGTAACGAAGACCCGGGGTCATTGATGGATGACGCCCAAGTGCCGCTGGTCTCGCCGGACGAAGAAGCGGACGACGATCATACGACGCGGCAATGAGGCCGGCTGCGCTACAGGCGATTCGGTCAGAGCTGCACGCTGCTGATCACCTGAGTACCGTCATCCGGATCAGTGACACTCTCGAAACCTAGATCATGGGTCAATTGACGCATATGCGCATTGGTGGCCGCGTCCACCGTATACATGCGCGTGTAGCCATTTTTTTTCGCCGCAGCCATCAAGTGCTGCATCAGCACGCGCGCCAGGCCCAGGTGCTGCCAGGCATCGGCCACCACCACCGCGCATTCGCACGCCTGGTCCTTGGCGGCGGCGTAGCGCGCCACGCCGATTTCCACCAGTTGGCCGTTATCGTGCACTAAGGCGATATACGCCAGGCGTTCCTGGTTATCGACGTCCATCAATTGATCGAGCAATGTCTTACCCGGCTCGCACACCTCGCCCAGAAAACGCTGATGCCTGGACTCGCGGGACAAGCCCTTGATGAAGTTGTATTCGCGCTCGCGGTCTTCGGCAGTCAATGGGCGCACCAGCACGTGGCGGCCATCGTCGAGCCGGTCGATCCAGTGTTCGTGGGGCACCGCCGCATAAACAGGCGCGGCTTGCCGGTTGAGTGCTTCAGTATTGGACATGACGGAACCTCCATGGGGTGAAATGGCCGGGTTATTCCAGCATCTCGGGTGACACCACCCACACACTGCAGGGCATGCGGTACAGCAGCGTTTCAGTGGTACTGCCCAGCAGCCGCGACAGACCGTGATGACCGACCCGGCCCATGACGATCACGTCGATGTTGTAGGCGTCGGCGAAGCTGGACAACACCTTCGCCGGGTTGCCCAGAATCATGTGGCGCTGTTCCGGCGGGATGCCGTTGCGCGCCGCCAGGTCGTTGAAGGCTTCGCCCTGGGCGGCGAACAGCTGCTTGGCCGCCTGCGACGAGAAGAACGCCGCGCCACTGCCGAACTCATACTCCTGGGCGGCCAGGTCGGACAAGTCATGGGCGTAAACCATCTGTACATCGGCCTCGCAGGCCGTCGCCAATTTGCTCGCTTCATGCAGGATGCGGTCGTTGAGGCCCTGGTAGCGACCGTCGCGGTGGAATGGATCGACCGCCGCCACGATCCTGCGTGGCAGAGCGTGATGCACGCCGTGCACAAAGTGCAGCGGTACGGGGCATTCGCGCAGCAGGTGCACATCCATCGGCGTGAACATCAAGCGCGAGAGACGCGACTCATGGGCCAGTGCCTTGATCACCAGGGCCATGGGTTCTTCCTTGAGGCGAATCAACAGCTCCTTGAGCGGATCATCGACCCAGGCCACCTCGGTAGTCACCGTCAGCCCCAGTTTGCGCAACGGCCGCGCCTGGTCTTCAAGCCATTGGTGATGGCGCTCCACATAGCCCAGACGCATCTGCTCCAGGGCCTGTTCGTTGACCAATCCGGCGGTGGCCAGACCTTCCAGGTAGTCGAACGCCAGAATATGCAAGGCGGCGCCTTCGGCCTTGGCCAACGCGACGGCGCGCTCGAAAGCGGGGCTGTGTTCCATCAACGGTGAAACCAGCAGCAAGAAACGGGCTTGAGCAGACATGTGCGATCTCCCTTGGATTACCAGTGGCATCTAGGGTCGATCATGGCCCCGACCGTTGGGCGGCGTTTGATCTGCATCAAGTCGCCGCCACGCCGGGCGGGGCGAGCGACGTGCGGTCAAAGTGGGGGTCGTTGATGATAATCAACGCGGCGTGCGGCATCCTGGCACAGACTGCAGAGAGCGATGCCGGTCCGGGCGTCCATTGAAGCCGAGAGGTTGTTTATGTCCATCACGCCAGGGGTGCTGTTATGAGCCAGACCTTGGGCCTGGCCGGCGCCGCTGCGGCGCTGGGTATCGGCATGCTGGTGGGGCTTGAGCGCGAACGCCACAAGGGCGAAGGCGAGCATCGCGATTTTGCCGGGTTGCGCACCTATTCGATCACCGCATTGCTCGGTTATGTGACCCAGCAGGTCGGCGGCGCCTTGTTGTTGGGCCTGATCGCGCTGTGCCTGGCGCTGCTGGTCAGTACCGCGTACTGGAAAAGCCAGGCCAAAGACCCGGGCATCACCAGCGAAGTGGCGTTGTTCACCGTGCTGGTACTGGGCGCCCTGTGCGGCGCGGCGCCCGAGTTGGCCACGGCGATTGGGGTGGTGATGGCCGGCTTGCTGGTCTATCGGCAGAAACTGCACGAGTTCGCCCGCAGCCAACTGAGCGACGCCGAAATGCGCGACGGCCTGTTGCTGCTGGTGGTCGCGCTGGTGGTATTACCGTTGGCGCCGGACCGCTTTATCGGCCCTTATGCAGCGATCAACCCGCGCACCATCTGCACCTTGACCGTACTGCTGATGGCGGTCGGCGCCCTGGGGCATGTGGTGGTGCGGGCGTTGGGCCCGCGTTATGGCTACGCGGTCGGTGCCATTGCGTCCGGGTTCGCCTCCAGCACCGTGACCATCGCCGCCATGGGCCATATCGCCGCCAAGGAACCGCAGCAGTTGCGCACGCTGGCGGCCGCGGCGGTTTTCTCCAACCTGGCTACGGTGGCGCAGGTGGCCTTGATTCTGGGCACGGTAGAGCCGGCGTTGCTGGCGCAAATGGCCTGGCCGTTGCTGGCCGGTTTTGTCGCCATCGCGGCTTACGGCATTTGCCTGATGCTGCGCACCCCCACGTCGGCCGCCAGCGAGGCGATCAAAGTGGGCGGTGCATTCGATCTCAAACTGGCGTTGATCATGGTGCTGATGATGACCGGTATAACGTTTGTCTCATCGGCGATGCTGTATTACTTCGGCGAATGGGGCGTGATGGTCACCGCCACCCTCAGCGGCTTCGCTGACGCGCACGCGTCCACCGCCTCGATTGCCGCCCTGACCGCCAGCGGCCAATTGGCCGTGCAGGCGGCGCCGATTCCGGTGTTGCTGGCGGTCAGTTGCAATTCCCTGAGCAAGTGTCTGGTGGCCTGGGTCAGCGACGGCCGCCGCTTTGCCGGCTATGTGATTGGCGGTCAAGCATTGCTGACCGCCGCGACATGGTTGGGCCTGCTGATCGGTTGAAGCGGGTCAAAGGGGGATGTGCAACGTGGCCCGCAGCCCGCCGCCGGCACGGTTGTGCAGACGGATCTGACCGCCCAGGCGCTGGGCGATGGTGTGGACAATGGTCAAGCCCAGGCCTGCGCCGTGGGCGTTGCCACGACTGTAGAAGCGCTCGAACAAGCGCTCGCGTTCCTGTTCGTCGATCCCGGGGCCCTGATCGTCCACCGTCAGCTCGAACGCCGTGTCAGTCTTGTGCAACCCCACGGTAATCACGCCATTCTCCGGAGAGAAATTCGCCGCGTTGGTCACCAGGTTGGTCAGGGCGATCGCGATGGCGGCGCCGTCGGTGGTCACGGTGCAAGGGGCATCGTCCGCGTCGAACACCAGCTCTAGGCCCTTGCTCAATAGCCAGGGCGTGAGTTGAATCAGGCTGTCGCGCACGGCGGCGGTAAGGTCCAGGGACTGTAAGGGCGGTTGCCCCGCGCTCGGCTCCAGGCGCGCCATGGTCAGCAACTGGTTGACCAGGCGGCTGGTACGGTCCACGCCAGTGATCAGGAAGGCCAGGGATTCGCGGCGTTCAGCCTCGGTGCCGGCCTCCAGCAGGTTTTGCGCATGCACCCGCAGCACCGCCAGCGGGGTACGCATTTCGTGGGCCGCATCGGCGATAAAGCGTCGCTCGCGACCTAGCAGGTCCTGTAGCTGCGCGAGCATACGGTTCAGGGCGGCCTGCATGGGTTCCAGTTCGGTCGGCAAGGGCGTCAGTTGCATCGGCTCCAGGGAGCCGGAGTGCCGGGCGCGTAACGTTGCGGCCATATCAGCCAGGGGCTTGAGCCCCCAACCGATGGCCAGCCAGACCATCATCGCCAAGATCAGGCTGCCCAGCACGTTCGGCCACAAGGTGTGGCGCACGATACGACCGACCAGGTCGGCGCGCACATCGTCGCGTTCGCCGACCCAGATGCGCAGGCCGCTGTTCTTGTCCTTGAGCAAAAAACCGCGCCATTGCCGGCCATTGAGGTCGTCCACATTGCTGTAGCCTGGCTGTTCGGGCGGAGTGGCGAACGTGGGAGCGCTGGAGGTGAACACCAGGCGTTCGCCCTGGGGGCTCCAGACCTGGAAAGCCACCTTGCTTTCGTATGGATGCCCATCGACTTTGGGGTTGGCCTCGGCCAGCGCCTTGTTGAAGGCGCGGTACAGGTCGGCTTGTTGCTCGTTCGCCAGCGGCAGGCTCATCAGGCCTTGCAGCAACCGGGCGTTTTGCGCCAGTTGCGCATCGTAGACTTCGGCAATTTCGTGGTTGCTGTCATGCAGGTTCAATGCGCTGATCAGCAAAAAACCGCCGAGCAGCAGGCCGATAATCAAGGTCAGGGTGCGGCGGCGAATCGAGGTCACACGCGATCCTCCACCAGATAACCCACGCCTCGCACAGTGCGGATCAATTCGCTGGAGAACTTTTTGCGCAAGTGGTGGATATGCACCTCCAGGGTGTTGCTTTCGGCTTCTTCGTTCCAGCCATACAGCAACTGGATCAACTGATCGCGGGTCATGACCCGCCCCGGGGGCGAAAGCAGTTCATGCAGCAGTTGGTATTCCTTGGGGGTCAGCGACACCGGTTGATGGTGATAACTGACTTGCTGGGTGCTGGGGTCCAGGCAAATGCCCGCATGTTCGATCAGCACCCGCGCCCGGCCGGCGCTGCGCCGCAGCAGGGCGCGCAAGCGGGCCTTGAGTTCGGCCAGGTCGAAGGGCTTGATCAGGTAATCGTCGGCACCGGCGTCGAGCCCGGCGATGCGGTCTTCGGTGGCATCCCGTGCGGTCAGAATCAGCACCGGTACGGTGGCACCGCTGTCGCGCAGGCGGCGCAGCACCTCCAACCCGCCCATGCGCGGCAGGCCGAGGTCGAGCACCACCACGTCGAAGGTTTCGCTGAGCAGGGCATGCAGGGCGCTGCTGCCGTCCTTCAACCAGTCGACGGTGTACCCCTCGCGCGCCAGGGCCTGGTGAATCCCTTCGCCCAGGGCTTCGTCATCCTCAATCAGTAATAGCCGCACGCGCGTTCCTGTCAGTTAAGTTGCTTGGCGATCTCGGCCAACAGGCTCTCGATCTCTTTGCGCCGCCCGGCGTCGGCGCGTTCCCGACCTGGGCGGGGACCCGCCAGTAGGGCCTTTTGCAGGGCATCGCGGGCTTGCTCATAACGTTTTTGCCGGTACAGGTGATCGCCCCAGAAGTACAGACTATCAATGCCTGTCGGGTTGACTTGCAAGGCCTGTTTAAGCAACTGCTCGGCCTTGTCGGCGTCACCGAAACCAATCGGCCAGCCCGGAACGCGATCGTACAGCGCCGCCAGGCTGGTATAGGCCGAGCCTTGCAGGGCGGTGGGGTCGAGGCCGAGCGCGCGTTCCAGGTCGGCCTTGGCGGTCTTGGCCTTGCTCAACGCCCCGAGGCCGCCCTGGGCACCGGCCCAACTGCTGGTGACGATACCCGACCAGATCCAGGCTTCGGCGGCCTGCGGACGGGCCTGGGTGAAGGCATTCGCCTGGCCGGCCAGTTGCTCGAAGGCCTGGGTGCGTTGTGCCTCAGGCAGGCCGTATTGGATCTCGGCCCAGCGTTGTTGGATCGTGGTCAGCCGTTGCTGGTCGGCGGCGTCCAACGCCCAGGTGAGGGGGCTCAGGGCACTGAGCACAAGGGCGGCAATCAGTGTTCTCATGGGGTTAGTCCTTGTTAACAGGGTTATCGCTCAAGCGGCGCACCAGGGGCAGTTGTTTACGCAGGCCACGGTCGACCAGCTTCGGCAGCAGGCTGTTGAGGCGCACGAAGAAACGCTCCGGCCAGCCCAGGTACAGGTCGCGACGGTCGTCCACAATCGCCTTGATCACCGCCGACGCCACGGTGTGCGGGTCGTCGACGTTGGACTTGAGCGCCTCGTTCAGCGCTTCGGCCGCCGCGCTGTTCATTGAGGTGCGGGTGGCGCGCGGCGCTACGTACAGCACGCCGACGTGGGTGTCGGCCAGTTCGCGGCGCAGGGCTTCGGAAAACCCGCGCAAGGCAAACTTGGTCGCGCAGTAGGTGGCATAACCGGGGTAGCCGATGGAGCCATAGGTGGAACCGACATTGACCACCCTGGCGCCCGCCGCTTGCTTGAGCATCGGCAACAGCAGCCGAGTCAGACAGATCGGCGCGCCGATATTCAACGCGAGCATCTGGTTGATGTCGGCGTCGTTCAGTTGCTCAAGCATGGCGAAGTGGTTGATCCCGGCGGTATTGATCAGCAGGTTGATACCGCCGATGGCTTCGGCCGCCGCCAGTACCTTGCGCCGGTCGGCCAGGAATGTCAGGTCGGCGCTGACCCAGCACAACTGCTGCGGGTATTGCGCAAGCAGCACATCCAGCGGCGCACGGTGGCGCGCCACCGCCAGTACCTGCGCGCCACTGGCGCACAGCATGGCAGCTATCGCCAGGCCGATGCCGCCGCTGGCGCCGGTCAGCACCACGCGGGCCTCAGACAGGCGCATGGGTGGTCTCCCCAAGGCGTGGCAGGTTGCGGAACATATCGGTATAGAGCGCGTAGACCACCTTGGACGCACGGATCACCGCGGCTTGATCCTCCGGGTCGTCGAGACGGTTCATCAGGCCGCGATAGGTCTGCATATGGCCGATATCCAACGCCCCGTGGGAGTTCAGATAGCTGAACGCCTCGGCCGGCAGTTGCAGGCGCTCGCGGATGCTGCCGGCGGCGTGGGTGGCCAGGGCGATACTGGTGCCTTCCAGTACGTTGACCATGCCGAACAGGCCGACCGGGTTATCGCGGGCGATCAGGTCGTAGAGGTAGCTGACCATCAGCTCAATGGGCAAGCCAGGGCGTCCGTCGCGCACGGCTAGCCTATCACCGCCGCAGGCCTCGATATCATCCAGTACCCAATGTTCATGGCCGTATTCGTCTTCGATGTACTCGCACACCGCCTTGCGCAGCCATTCCAGGCGTGACGGCAAGCGTGCGCCGCAGGCCATCATCAACGGCACTGTGTGGCGGACGTGGTAATAGGCCTGGGCCAGAAAGGCGCGGTAGCTGTCGAGGCTGACCTTGCCTTCCAGGGCATCGCGGATGATCGGCAGGCTGAACAATGCCTGGCGTTCTTGCTGGGTGGCGTCTTGCAGGGTGTCGAAGAAATTCACGATGGCGTGTCCTCATTCAAAGGTTGAGTAAAGTAGGCGTGGTAACGGGCGACGATGGCGTCGCGCCGAGGCCGGCCATTGGCGGTGAGCAGGCCGTTGGCGGCGGTGAAGGGGGCGTCCAGGCGCGTCCACTGGTGGACCTGGGCATAGTCCGGCAGGCCGGCATTGGCCTCGGCCACGGCGGCGGCCAGTTGGGCGTCGCTGCAGTCGGCACGATGGGGCCAGAGCAGGGCGTGGTTGTGGGGCAGGGCTTCGCCGTAGACGAATGCCTGGGCAATGTCGCCGCCCTGAGTCAGTTCGGCCTCGACCCAATCCGGGTTGACGTTGCGCCCGTAACTGGTGACGAACTGGTGTTTCTTGCGGCCCTTGAGGTACAGAAAACCGTCTTCGTCGAAGGCCCCCAGATCACCACTGGGCCACCAGGTGTCGGGCTCTTCGGCCTGGCCGAGGTAACCGAGCAGGGTCGAGCCTTTGATCAGCACTTCACCATCCTCGGCCAGGCGGATATCCACATGGGGCAGGGGTCTTCCGACGCTGCCCGGGCGCTGCGCCTGCGGCACGTTGAGGCTGACCACCGAGGCGCACTCCGACAGCCCGTAGCCTTCGAAAACCGGCATGCCCAACTGCTGGGCGCGCTGCAACAAGGCCTTGGACACACGGGCACCGCCCACGGCGGCAAACCGCAAGCCCCGGGGGCTGAAAGCCTTTTGCTCGGCGGCGATGACCAGCATCAGCAGCAGTTGTGGCACCAGGATCAGGCTGTGGGGTTGGCGCGCGGCCAGGCAACCGAGCAATTGCGCCGCATCCACCGCGCTGGCGCCCTGGATACCCAGGCTTTTTTGGCCCGGCACACTCAAGGTGGCGCCGGCATACAACGCGGCGTAGCAGCCCAGGTTCTCCAGCAGAATCGCCAGGGGCAGCAGCGCCAGGTGATGGCGCGGTTCATTGACGTGACTGGCCTGGTACAGCTCGCGGGCTACCCGCAGCAGGCTCTCGCCACTCAGGCATACACCTTTGGGCGCGCCGGTGGTGCCGGAGGTGAAGGTGACTTTGGCGGTGCCCAGGGGCATTGAGGGTCGCCCGTCGAAGTGCCGGCACCAGAAATCGCCGACCTTGTGGTAGCCCAGGCCCTCCAGCTCCTGGCTCAGATAGGGTTCGGCGATGACCCGCTCGGCGTGGCTTTGCTCCAGGCAGTGGGCACGTTGAGCCGCGCTGAAAAACGGTGGCAACGTCAGGCAGGTCAGGCCCTCGAACAGCACTGCCAGGTCCCAGAGCATGGCATCGACGCCATTGTCCAAGGCCAGCGCCACCACCTGTACGCCCTCATCGCGCAGACGTTCGCGCCGATAGGCCACCTCGGCGAACAATGTGGCGTAGTCCATTTTCAGTGAGTCGCCCCACAGAGCGATGGCACCGTCGTTACGTTCGGCATGGCCACGCAGAACGGCGTGGAATCGCAGGGTTTCAGGCGACATGGCAAGTGTCCTCAAGGGTGGTAGGCAGGCCCAAGCGCGAAAACAGGCCCATGTTGCGTAAATGCGTGAAGCCGGCGCGGATATTGCCCACATGCACCCACGGCTGGCTTTCGTAATAACGGCCCCAGTTATGGCGCTCATCGCCCAAGCGTTGCGGGTCGGCGGCACACAGGGTCACGGGCTTGAGCCCAAGGCGATGGAAGCTGTTGACCAGCCCCGCATTGCCGGTAAAGGCCACCCACTCCAGCCCCCCCATGGCCAATAACCAAGTGATGGCGATGATGCTCAGGCGTGCACTGCCGTTATCACTGGCGGCCAGGTTGCCGACCTCGGCGATGGCGCGCCGCTCCACTGGCTGGCCGGCGGCGGCGCTGACCAAGGCCTCGATCGGATGATCCAGGTATTGCTCCAAAAACAGCGCTTCGCTGCGGGCCAGGCGTACCCCGGCGACGGCGCACAGCTCGCCGTCGGCCTGGCTGACGCCAAACAATTGCGGCATGAAGTGGCGGATGTCCGCGCCATGGGCCAGGCGAAAGCGCTGCTGGATGAACGCTTCGAAGGCCGGGCGCCGAGGGTCGTCGGGCAAGGCGCGGCTCAGGTGCAGCGGGGCGCTGTCGGCGTGGCCGAACAGCAGGGGCAACGGGATGTTCCAGTCGAAATCGGGCATTTGGCGGTTCGCCTCCCACGTCAAGTTGGGAGGAGTATCAGTAGCCTTTCTTAACGAAGTCTGAAGGTGGGCGTAAACATCGTCGTTCGGTCTTCAGACTGGCTTAAGACTGCCAGGGCAGGGTGGCGCGGACTTTCCAGGCCGGCCTCGGCCATCACTTCCTCAAAGGCGACTTTTCCATGAACCAATATTGGGTAACGCAGCGCTACGCCCGGTTATCGATGACCCTGCACTGGCTGATGCTGGCGCTGTTTGTCGGTGTCTATGCCTGCATCGAAATCAAAGGCCTGCTGCCTCGCGGCAGTGTGGCGAGGAGCTTCATGGCGGGCACTCATGGGCTGCTGGGGATGGGTATTTTCCTGTTGGTGTGGGTGCGCTTGCTCGGGCGTCTGGCTCCTCGTCCGGCCATCGTGCCGCGGCCTCCGGTCTGGCAAACGGCGTTGGCGCACCTGATGCACCTGGCCCTGTATGGCTTGATGATCGTGACGCCGCTGCTGGCCTGGCTGATGCTTAGCGCCGGGGGCAAAACCCTGCCGTACTTCGAGTGGTCGTTGCCCGCTCTGGTGGCGATGGACCCGGACCAAGCCAAGGTGTTCAAGCACTGGCATGAGTGGCTGGGCAATGCCGGTTATTGGCTGATCGGCCTGCATGCGGCCGCCGGGCTGTTCCATCACTACTGGGTGCGCGACAACACGCTGATACGCATGCTGCCTAAATCGCGTAATCGCTGAAGTTGCGACAAATCAGCTTGATGAAACGTTTCTTCTAGCGACAAATGGCGCACGCAAGCGCTTGCGTAAGTAAATGTATCTGATTAGAGTCGGTGCCAATCGGCTCTGATCCAAAGGGGGCCGAACGACAAAAATAATAAAACCAGGAGCTCAGACATGAGCCTTGAACCCTTGCTGGAGATGCAGGGCATCAGCAAAACCTTCAACGGTTTGCGCGTGCTCAAAAATGTCGGCCTGAAGGTTTACCCCGGCGAAATCCACGCCTTGATGGGGGAGAACGGCGCCGGCAAATCCACTTTGATGAAAATCCTTTCCGGCGCTTATCAGGCCGATCCCGGCGGTGAAATCCGCATCGGCGGCGAGCCCATCGCCACATTCAATCCCGCCACCGCCAAAGCCCTCGGCATCGCCGTGATCTACCAGGAACTGAGCCTGTGCCCGAACCTGAGCGTGGCCGAGAACATTTACCTGGGCCGCGAACTCCGGCGTGGTTGGACCATCGACCGCGCCGGCATGCAGGACGGCTGCGTCGAAGTGCTGCAACGCCTGGGCGCCGAATTCACCCCGGCCACGCGGGTCAGCAGCCTGTCGATTGCCGAGCGCCAACTGGTGGAGATCGCCCGCGCTTTGCATGCCCACGCCAAGATCCTGGTGATGGACGAGCCCACTACGCCGCTGTCGTCCCGCGAAACGGATCGCCTGTTCGCGCTGATCAAACAGCTGCGCAGCCAAGGCCTGGCGATCATCTATATCAGCCACCGCATGGCCGAGATCTACGAGCTGTCGGACCGCGTATCGGTGCTGCGCGACGGTCAGTACATCGGCGAACTGACCCGCGAGGAGCTGTCGGCCGAGGTGCTGGTGAAAATGATGGTGGGCCGCGACTTGTCAGGGTTCTATAAAAAGGACCACGCGGCGTACGACCCCGGCGCCGTGGTGATGCGCGTGCGCGACATGGCCGACGGCAAACGCGTGCGCCAGTGCAGTTTCGACCTGCATGCCGGTGAGGTGCTGGGCATTGCCGGGCTGGTGGGGGCAGGGCGCACCGAGCTGGCGCGCCTGATCTTCGCCGCCGACCCGCGCACCAGCGGAACTCTGGAAGTGGTGGGCAAGACCGTCACCCAACTGCGCACCCCGGCGGACGCGATTCGTGCCGGCGTGGTGTACCTCACCGAAGACCGCAAGGCCCAGGGCCTGTTCCTCGACATGAGCGTGGCCGACAACATCAACGTCTGCGCCTGTGTGCCGGATGCCCGCGCCGGTGGCGTGCTCGACCGGGCGCACGCCGCGCAACGCTCGAATGACGCGATCAAGTCGCTGTCGATCCGCGTGGCGTCGGGCAAGGTCAACGTCGGCGCGTTATCCGGTGGCAACCAGCAGAAAGTCCTGCTGGCGCGCTTGCTGGAGGTCAAGCCCCATGTGCTGATCCTCGACGAACCCACCCGTGGCGTGGACATCGGCTCCAAATCCGAGATCTACCGCATCATCAATCAGCTGGCGCTGGCCGGGGTGGGCATTGTGGTGATTTCCAGCGAGCTGCCGGAAATCATCGGCACCTGCGACCGCGTGCTGATCATGCGCGAAGGCCAATTGGTGGCCGAAGTCGGCGGGGCTTCCGGCCACGCTATTTCCCAGGAACGTATTATCGACCTCGCCACCGGTGGCGATCAGGTGGCTGCCCATGGCTGACTCAAACAACACAATGACCCTCACACCTATAGGCAAAGCCGAACGCGCCCGCGAGCTGATGCGCACGGTCGGCATGTTGCCGGTGCTGGTGTTGCTGCTGGTGGGCTTTGCCCTGGCCAGTGAAAACTTCCTGACCTTGCAGAACCTGTCGATCATCACCCAGCAAGCCTCGGTGAACGTGGTGTTGGCGGCGGGCATGACCTTTGTGATCCTCACTGCCGGCATCGACCTGTCGGTGGGCGCGATCCTGGCGGCGTCGGCGGTGGTGGCGTTGCAGGCGTCGATGTCGCCGCAGTTCGGTATGTTCGGCATCGCCGCCGGCATCGGCTTCGGGCTGTTACTCGGGCTGGTCAACGGCGGGCTGATCGCCTTTATGCGCCTGCCGCCGTTTATCGTCACCCTCGGCGCGCTCACCGCCATGCGTGGGCTGGCGCGGCTGTTGGCCGACGACAAGACGGTGTTCAACCCGGATCTGCCGTTTGCATTTATCGGTAACGACTCGATCCTTGGCGTGCCATGGCTGGTGGTGATTGCCGTGGCAGTGGTGGCGCTGTCGTGGTTCATCCTGCGGCGCACGGTGATGGGGGTGCAGATCTATTCGGTGGGCGGCAACCCGGAAGCGGCGCGGCTGTCGGGGATCAAGGTGTGGAAGGTGTTGCTGTTCGTCTATGCCATGTCCGGGGCGTTGGCCGGGCTCGGCGCGGTGATGAGCGCTTCGCGCCTGTTTGCCGCCAACGGCCTGCAACTGGGGCAATCCTACGAGCTGGATGCGATTGCCGCGGTGATCCTCGGCGGCACCAGCTTTACCGGCGGCGTCGGCACCATCGGTGGCACGCTGATCGGCGCGCTGATCATTGCCGTGCTCACCAATGGCCTGGTGCTGCTGGGGGTGTCGGATATCTGGCAATACATCATCAAAGGCATCGTGATCATTGGCGCGGTGGCACTGGACCGTTATCGCCAGTCCGGCGCGCGCACCTGATTTATCTCCTACAACAATCACAAGAGAGAAGCGCATGAACTTTAAACGTATCGTTCCCGTCATCGCTCTGGCTGCCCTGATGTCCCAGGCAGTACAGGCCCGTGAACTCAAAGCGCTGGGCATCAGCATGGGCTCGCTGGGAAACCCGTATTTCGTGACCCTGGCCGACGGTGCCACGGCGCGCGCCAAGGCGTTGAACCCCGACGTCAAGGTGACCTCGGTGTCCGCCGACTATGACCTGAGCAAACAGTTTTCCCAGATCGACAACTTCATCTCGTCCAAGGTCGACTTGATACTGCTCAACGCCGTCGACCCCTCGGCCATGGCCTCGGCGATCAAGAAAGCCCGCGACGCCGGCATCGTCGTAGTCGCCGTGGATGTGGACGCTAAGGGCGTGAACGCCACCGTACAGACCGATAACGTCGAAGCCGGCAAGCTGGCCTGCCAGTACCTGGTGGACAAGCTCTCGGGCAAAGGCAATGTGATTATCCAGAACGGCCCGCAGGTCACCGCCGTGACCGACCGCGTCAAGGGCTGCAAAGCTGCATTGGCCGGCGCGCCGGACATCAAGGTGCTGTCCGACGATCAGGACGGAAAAGGTTCGCGCGAAGGCGGCCTGAACGTGATGCAGGGCTATCTCACCCGTTTCCCGAAAATCGACGGCCTGTTCGCGATCAACGACCCCCAAGCCATCGGTAGCGACCTGGCAGCCAAGCAGCTCAAGCGCAGCGGCATCATCATCACCTCGGTGGATGGCGCGCCGGACATCGAAAATGCACTGAAGAGCGATACGCAGATCCAGGCCTCCGCCAGCCAGGACCCGTGGGCCATGGCCCAGACCGCCGTGGACGTAGGCAATGACATTCTCAACGACAAAGCCCCGGCCGACGCGGTGACGTTGCTCACGCCGAAACTGATCACCCGCGACAATGTCGGCAGCTACAGCGGCTGGTCGAGCAAACACTGAGTCCGTCTGAGGAACCGCGCCATGGTCACCATGGACGATGTGGCAAGCCGCGCCGGGGTGTCGACTTCAACCGTGTCCCATGTGGTGAACGGCACCCGTAAAGTCAGCGCGGCGACGGTGCTGGCAGTGCAGCGTGCGATCCAGGATCTGGGTTATATCCCCAACACCCTGGCGCGCTCGCTGGCCCGTTCCAGCACCAGCACCATTGGCGTGGCGATTTCGGCGCTGTCCAATCACTACTTCAGCGAGACCGTGCACGCGATTGAAACCGAGTGCGCCAAGCACGGCTACATGATGCTGTTTGTCGACACCCACGATGACCCGCAGCAAGAGTTGCGGGTAGTGACGGCGCTGCATCATCGGCGTGTCGACGGTATTGTGCTGGCCCCGTCGAATGAGTCCCTGGCCCTGGATTACCTGCGTGCCAACCAGATTCCGGCGGTGCTGGTGGATCGGATGATGAGCGCGCAATTTGATCAGGTCGGGGTGGAAAACGCGCGGTCCACGCAAACCTTGATCGAACACCTGATAAGCCACGGACATAGCCGTATCGGCTTTATCGCCGGGCGTGCGGGGTTCAGTACCACGGATGAGCGGGTGGCCGGCTACACGGCGGCGTTGCAGGGGGCGGGGTTGGCAGTTGATCCGCAGCTGTTGGTAAACGGCGGTTCCAGTACCGAGCCGGCTCGTCAGGCCACGGTGCAACTGTTGGGCCTGGAGTCGCCACCGACGGCGATTATGGCCGGTAATAACTTGATGACCCTGGGCGCGATGCACGCTCTGCGTGATGCGCACCTGGAGGTTCCGGCGCAGATGGCGTTGGTGGGGTTTGATGATTTTGATTGGGCAGACTTTTTCGTGCCGCGCTTGACCCTGATCGCCCAGCCTGTGCAGGCGTTGGGTGCCCAGGCGGTCAATCTACTGCTGCAACGCATGGCGTCGCCCGCTGCGCCCACCCAGTGTGTGCGCCTGGCACCAACCCTGCGAATACGCAATTCCTGTGGCTGCCACTGATTGGAATCACATACGTATGAACAGTCCGGTTTCCTTGGGCATCGATCTCGGCACCTCTGAACTCAAAGCCATCCTGATGGACCTCGACGGCAACGTCCTGGCCCATGCCGGCGTGCGCCTGAGCGTTTCAAGACGCCACAGCGGCTGGTCAGAACAGGCGCCGCAGGATTGGTGGCAAGCCTGTATGCAGGCGCTTGGCCAGCTGCGCAGCCATCCGGCGTATGCCGATGTGGCCTGTATCGGCCTGTCCGGGCAGATGCACGGCGCGGTGCTGTTGGGTGCGGACGACCGGGTGCTGTATCCGGCCATCCTGTGGGATGACTCCCGCGCCGTGGCCGAGGCAGAACGCCTGGGCGCAGATTTCGCCTATGTCACCGGCAGCCTGCCGATGGCCGGGCTTACCGCGCCGAAGTTGCTGTGGCTGCAGGAGCATGAACCAGAGGTGTTCAAAGCCATCGACTGCGTGTTGTCGCCCAAGGATTACCTGCGGTTGTGTCTGACTGGCGAGCGCATCAGCGAGATGTCCGACGCCGCCGGTACGCTGTGGCTGGATGTGGCCCGACGCGAGTGGTTCACGCCGATGCTGCGCGCCACCGGCCTGGCGCCGTGGCAGATGCCTCGACTGGTTGAAGGCGGCGCGCCAAGCGCGCGGTTGACCGCGACGCAGCTGGGGCTTTCGCCCGAGGTAGTGATCGCCGGCGGTGGCGGCGATAACCCGGTGGCGGCGGTGGGCATCGGTGCGGTCCATGCCGGGGACGGTTTCATCACCTTGGGCACCAGCGCGGCGATTGTGGCGATCACCGACCACGCCGCCGGCAACCCGGCCAGCGCGGTACATAGCTTCTGCCATGCGCTACCGGATCGCTGGTACACCATGGGCGCCATGCTCGCCGGTGCCAGTTGCTTGCGCTGGGTCACGCGGTTGACCGGGATGGCGGATGAGCAAACCTTGCTAGCGCAGGTCCAGGCGCAATTACCGATCGAACAGGCCGTGCCGCTGCACACGCCGTTGTTCCTGCCGTACCTGGCCGGCGAACGCACGCCGCACAACGACCCCTTGTTGCGCGGCGGCTTTATGGGGCTGGGGCATGACTGCACACCGGCGATGCTCGGCTATGCGGTGATGGAGGGCGTCGGCTTCGGCCTGCTGGATGCGCTGCACGCGGTGCAATCGGCGGGCGCACAGGTCGGCGCCTGCGCTTTGGTAGGCGGCGGCGCGCGCAGCGCATATTGGGCGCAGTTGCTGGCCAATATCCTGCAACGGGAGATCTACACGTTGCACGGCAGTGAACTGAGCGCCTGCATCGGCGCGGCGAAACTCGGGTTCATGGCGGTGGGCGAGGGCGCAGACTTGCTGGCAGCAGGTATGCCGATCAAGGCGCGCTACTTGCCGGATGCGACGCAGCGGGCGGTGCTGGATGAGCGTTATCGGCGGTTTCAGGGATTGTTGGAGGCGGCGAAAGGGTTGCGGGCCTGAGCAATCAGAGCTTGCCGTCCAGAAAGCTGATCAGTCGCGACTTCGTGATAGCGCCGATTTGCGTCCCTTCTACATGACCGCCACTGAACAGCATCAGCGTAGGAATGCTACGTATGCCATATGTTTGCGGCGTGGCTGGATTCTCGTCGACATTGAGTGTGGCAACCTGCAACCGATCTGCGTATTCCTCGGCGATCTGTTCGATAGACACCGCAAGCATTTTGCACGGGCCGCACCATTCGGCCCAGAAGTCGACCAGTACAGGTTTGGTGCTGTGGATGACGTCGTCCTCGAACGAAGCGTCAGTGATGGCTTTGATCTGACTCATAAATGCCTCCTGTGGTCTTTGAACAGCATCAGCGTGGGCACCTCGTGCACCCCGTACCGGGCCGGTGTGACGCAATGGTCGTCGACATTCAGCGTCACAATGGTCAAGCGGCCCAGGTAATCCTCAGCCATTTGTTCGAGGTAGGGCAGATGGCCGCAGCTATTGTTCCAGTAATACACCAACACTGGGCCTAGGGCCTGCAACACCTGCCTATCGAAATTGGCATCGCTGACTTCTTTGATAAGTGAGCGCGTCATGGGCAACCCTCCAGCCACAGCACCGACGCTAACGCAACGAAGCGGCGAAGGCACCTGTGAAAAATGACAGGGGGTTAGATCGATTGGCGATAGCCCAAGGCGGTGCCTGTATGAGCGGGGTTGCGCCGCACTGGGCCGCGAGGCGGCCCGCGATCAAACTGCGGCGCAGTGTCAGAGCGAATGGGGACAGCCGGTTCCAGGGCTGCTTGTGCAGCCCGGCGCGGGGCAAGCCCGCTCACCACAAAACAGTGTTAGCCGTTGACGAAGTGCAACAGCGTCAGTGCGTGCCCTGATAGATAAGTTTGTCCGGGTTGAAGTGTTCGACCACGCTGCCGGGTTGCGGCAAGCCCAGAATGTGGCCCTTGATCTTGCCCACCACATGCATTTCACACGGCTTGCAGTCGAATTTCAGGGTCAGCACTTCGTCGCCGTGGATCAGTTGCATCGGCGCCACCTTGGTCTTCACGCCCGTGACGCCCTTGGCC
Organism: Pseudomonas sp. ARP3; assembly: GCF_001029595.1. Classification (NCBI taxonomy): domain Bacteria; kingdom Pseudomonadati; phylum Pseudomonadota; class Gammaproteobacteria; order Pseudomonadales; family Pseudomonadaceae; genus Pseudomonas; species Pseudomonas sp. ARP3. The sequence continues at coordinate 155,514 of NZ_LEKF01000011.1, read as the reverse complement.
TGTTTAGGGCACAGGTTGAACGAGAAGCGCAGGCAGTGCTTGGTGATCATCACCGGCACTTCGCCGGTTTCTTCATGGGCTTCGAAGGCCGCGTCGATTAACTTCACCCCGTGGCGGTGGTAGAAGTCGCGGGCTTTCTGGTTGTAGACGTTGGCCAGGAACGACAGGTGCGCTTCCGGATAGACCGGCGGCGGTGTGGTTTCGGCCTTGCGCCCACCACGGGGGTGCGCCGCGACCCGGGCGGCGGTCAGCGCTTCGATGACTTCGCGGCGCAGTGCCTTGAGCTGCGAGTTGGGGATGAAGAACGCCTGCGGCGCATCCAGCTCGATGGCAGTGGCGTGGTATTCGGTGGTGCCCAGTTGGCCGAGCAAGTCGCGCAAGGTATCCAGCGCCTGTTCCGGTTTGTTGGCCACGCCGAACGGGCCGGGCAGGGTGACGCTGGCGCTGATGCCTTCCTCGCTGGTAGCGGTGACGTGCAACTGCTCTTCACGCAAACGCGCGACCCACGCAAGGCTGATACGGCGCTCGGCCGAGGTCTTGAGCAGCGCCTGCTGCCAGTTGTGGTCGAGGTTGCGGTTCAGCGGATGGTTGGGGCGCAGTTGGTGCAGGCCGGCGGGCATTTCATTCGGCTCAACGCGATAGCGGTAGCGCTTCTGGCCGTCTTCCTCGAACTCGCCCTTGGGCTCGGCGATGTTGGCGCGGAACCCCACCACTTCACGCTTGACCAGCACGTTCAGGCCATCGCCATTGGACAGCGGCTCATGGGTGACTACCTGCAGGTCGCGCTTGCCGGTTTTTTCCACCACACCCACCGGCAGGCCGGTGAAGGTCGGCGTGTCGAAAGCGCCGATGTCGATCTTGCGCTCGCTGACAAAGTAGTCGGTGCTGCCGCGGTGGAAGGTTTTTTCCGGGTCGGGCAGGAAGAAATGCGCGGTGCGACCGCTGGAAGCACGGGCCAGGTCCGGACGATCTTCGAGAATGTCGTCCAGGCGCTGGCGGTAATAGGCGGTGATGTTCTTCACATAGCCCATGTCCTTGTAACGGCCTTCGATCTTGAACGAACGCACACCGGCCTCTACCAGCGCACGCAGGTTGGCGCTCTGGTTGTTGTCTTTCATCGACAGCAGGTGTTTTTCAAAGGCCACGACGCGCCCCTGATCGTCCTTCAAGGTGTACGGCAGGCGGCACGCTTGGGAGCAATCGCCGCGGTTGGCGCTGCGGCCGTTCTGCGCGTGGGAGATATTGCACTGCCCGGAAAACGCCACGCACAGTGCGCCATGAATGAAGAACTCGATGGCGGCATCGGTCTCGTCGGCGATGGTGCGGATTTCCTGCAGGTTCAGCTCACGGGCCAATACCAGTTGGGAGAACCCGGCCTGATCGAGAAACTTGGCGCGGGCCAGGGTGCGGATATCGGTCTGGGTACTGGCATGCAGCTCGATGGGCGGGATATCCAGCTCCATCACCCCCAGGTCCTGCACGATCAGCGCGTCGACACCGGCGTCGTAGAGCTGATGGATCAGCTTGCGCGCCGGCTCCAGCTCGTTGTCATGCAGGATGGTATTGATGGTGGTGAACACCCGGGCGTGGTAACGGCGGGCGAACTCGACCAGTTGAGCGATATCGCTCACTTCGTTACACGCGTTGTGGCGCGCGCCGAAGCTGGGGCCGCCGATATAGATGGCGTCGGCGCCGTGCAGGATGGCCTCGCGGGCGATGGCTACATCGCGGGCAGGGCTGAGCAATTCCAGGTGATGCTTGGGCAAGGACATAGTTTTTTTAGTCAGGCTTGTCACGGTTGAGGCGCGCATTGTAGCCGTGAAATGCCTGACCGGCATCACTTCAGGCCTTGGCCGCCATCGCGGTGACTTCCACGCGCATGCCTTCAACCGCCAGCGCCGCCACGCCAACCGCCGCGCGCACGGGCCAGGGCTTGGCGAAAAAGCGTTTGTAGACCTCGTTGAAGGCCGCGCGATCGGCCATATCCGTCAGATAAATGGTCAGGTGCATCACCCGATCCATAGAACTGCCGGCTTTTTCCAGGGCGACTTTCAGCGCTTGCAGCGTGCATTCGCTTTGCAGGGTGATATCCCCCAGTTCCAGGCTGCCGTCGGCGCGGGTCGGGATCTGGGTCGACACCAGGATGCCGTTGAAGCCGACAACGTCGGAAGAAATGGACTCGGCATCCGGGTCCGGAGTGTAGGACAGATCGTGGTTGGCCATGGGCACCTCTGGTGGGCAAAAACACAAAGGCGCCATGGTCCTCGAAATCATTGGCCAGGGCAAACCGGGGGCTATGGCAATACGTTTTTTTGACGCCAGAAAATAAAAATTAAAGCCGCGTAAAGTCGCTAAAACTGGGGCCGATAGCTACTTTAGAAGCAGGTTCTCCGTACGGCAGAGGGTTCGTCATGTTCAATAACGCATTAAAAACAGAACTGGCGGCCAGGAAGGCCGAAGTCACCGAATACAAAGGGCTGAACGCCGCGTTGGAACGCTCAATGGCGGTGGTCGAATTCGACCTGAACGGCAAGGTGCTGCGGGCCAACGATAACTTTATGAAAACCATGGGTTATAGCGCCGATCAACTGGCCAACAAATCCCATCGCGACTTTTGTTTGCCTGCACTCACCAGCAGCCCGGCCTACAGTGAATTCTGGGCGGATCTGCGCGCCGGCAAATTTGTCTCGGGCACCTTCAAACGGGTGGGTTCCAACGGCAAAACCGTCTGGTTGGAGGCCAGCTACAACCCGGTGTTGGATGAACGTGGCCAAGTGCTGAAAGTCGTCAAGTACGCCTTGGACGTCACCAGCAAGGTCGAGCAGGAGGCCGCAACCCGCAGCAAACTCGCGGCGCTGGACCGGGCCATGGCGGTGATCGAGTTTGATTTGAGCGGCCACGTACTCGATGCCAATCCCAATTTCCTCAATGTCATGGGCTACTCCCTTGCCGAGCTCAAGGGCAAGCATCATCGCATGTTCTGCGAACCGAGCCTGGTCAACAGTGGCGAATACGCCGACTTCTGGCGTCGCTTGAACAACGGTGAATTTTTCACTGGGCAATTCAAACGCATCGGCAAACATGGCCGCCCAGTGTGGCTGGAAGCCAGTTATAACCCGGTCTATGACATCGACGGCACGCTGCTGAAAATCGTCAAGTTCGCCAGCGATATCACCGAACGCGTGGAAAAATTCGAGGAAGACTCGCGCGGCGCCTCGCGTGCCTACCATATCTCGTCGGAAACCGAGCGGTTTGCCGAACACGGCACTCAGGTTATCCACGACACCGCCACGGAAATGCGCCGGATTGCCGAAAACATCGGCGCCTCCGCGCGATTGGTGGGGCAGTTGGGTGATCGTTCGGAGCAGATCACCGCCATCGTCAATACCATCCGCGGCATTGCCGACCAGACCAACCTATTGGCCCTCAACGCGGCCATCGAAGCGGCGCGCGCCGGTGACCAGGGTCGCGGCTTTGCGGTGGTGGCCGATGAGGTTCGCCAGTTGGCCGGTCGCACCAGCCGTTCCACGGCGGAAATCGCCGAGATGATCGGCATGATCCTGTCGGAAACCCGCGACGCGGTGAGCAGCATGAATGCCACCCAGGAGGGCGCGCAGCGTGGCGTCAACCTGGCGGATCAGGCGGGTTCGGTGATTCTGCAGATACGCACCAGCACCAGCGATGCCGTGAAGGCGGTGAGTATGTTTGCGTCGAAGCTGGATGAATCGGAAGTAATTCCGAAAACTGCGGTGGGCTGGGTTGGCTGACCGGGGGACAGACCCGCGTGGGAGGAGGGGGGCAGCCCCCTCGATCCACCGGGTAGTTACTCTTTTACGTCCATGAATTCTTTGGCCCAGGCTACGTAGCTCTCGGGCAACGTGTAGGTGTGGGTCAACTCGGTGGCACTGAGGTTCGAAGTGCTGTGGGTCAGCTGGCGTTGGGCGCGCAGGCTGTCGTAGGTCGCCTTGATCGCCGCGAAGTACGCGCCATGGCCGGCCACGATGACCCGCACACCCAGACTGGCCAGGCGTTGCGCGTCGTTGAGTTTGGGATTGCCGTAGGTCACCAGCATCAACGGCACCGTGAGGTTTTCCGCAATTTTCTCCAAGTGCTCGAAGTCGCTGACGCCCACCATGCAGATGCCATCGGCACCGGCTTTCTGATAGGCCAGGGTGCGTTCGATCACCGCTTCGGTCGGTAATACGCCGGCGTTGGTGCGGGCAATGATCGACAGCTCTGGGTCAACCCGCGCTTCCAGCGCCGCGCGAACTTTACCGATACCTTCGTCTATGGAAATCAAATCCGTGGACTTGCGCCCGAATTGCGCCGGCAGCAGCGTGTCTTCGATGGTCAGCGCGGCGACGCCGGCACGTTCCAGTTCTTCAACGGTGCGCATCACATTCAGCGCATTGCCGTAACCGTGATCGGCATCGGCAATAAAGGGCAACTGCGCGACACGACCGATGCGGGTGGCTTGCTCAACGAACTCACTCAGCGTGATCAACGCAAAATCGGGGGCCGCCAGAACCTGCAACGAGGCCACGGAGCCGCCCAGGATACCGACCTCGAAACCCAGGTCGGCGGCAATCCTTGCCGACATCGGATCAAACACGGAAGCGGTTTCAACGCACGCAGGCGTTGCCAACAATTCACGAAAATTAACGCGCAAGGCTGAGTGGGACTTTTTTGGCATGATCTTTCCTGGTTGGGGCCATTGACGACATACGATCAATGCCTATTGGTAGACGTGTGAGACTACCACGTAGGAAAACGCGGGATTATGACGTTTGAGAATGGGGTATGCGGGAAGCACATAGGACGGGGTTGATGATTTAGATAGAAGACCCCGACATATAATTGAACAAGTGGGCGATGTCAGATGTTCATAAATCGTCGCTGGCCTCGTAGCCTATAGCCTGCGCAAATGCCGATGATTCGGTACGTACACTGGAGGCCGAGAAGGACAACGTCCATATCGAAGCGCTGGACCAGGGCAAGGGCCATGTGATCGTGATCCTGTCCTCTAAGGGGCGCGGCGCAAATGATTATGACGAGGTCACACGGTACCTGGCCGATGGGCAAACATGGGCATACTCCGCAGACCACTTAAGTGATAGTGATCGTGCTATCCGCATTCACGCAGTGAACTTGAACGGCAGAAGCGGGAACCCGTTCGATTATCGAACCCTGAATTCAATGGCTCAGGTACATGGGCTGAATGGGGCGTGCACCGGCTTCAATCGAGCAGGCGACTGACCTCACGCAGACGCGCGTCGTTCAGGTTCCCCGTCGACGCCAGCAGATTGAGCTGCGCGAGCAGAATCGCGTAGCGTTGCTGGGCCAAACGTTGCTGGGTGTCCGTGACTTTCTGCTGTGCGTCCAGTACCTCCGTGTTGATGCGCGCACCGGCCTCGAAGCCGTGGGTCACCGACGTGAGGTTGACCTGGCTGGATTTCAGCGCCTGTTTGAGCGCCTGGTATTGGCTCATGCCGCTGGTCACTTGCAGGTAGGCCTGGCGGGCCATCAGCCCGGCGCTGCGGCGCGCATCTTCGAGTTCATCCAGGGCTTTGCTCTGCAACGCATGGGCTTCGCGCACGCGGCTGCTGGTACGGCCGCCGCCATACAGTGGCACGCTCAGTTTGACCCCGACCACCGTCTGGTTATAACGATTCTCCGGCAGGGTGATGTCGTACACATCGCCGCCGACCGAGGCAAAACGGCCATGGGCGGCGATCAGGTCAAGGGTCGGCAAGTGGCCGGCTTGTTCCTTGTCGATGTCCATTTCGGCCAGGCGCTGGGCAATCTGCGCCCGCTGCACGGCGAGGTTGCCTTGTTGTGCGGTGGTGGCCCAGGCGCCGATCGCGGCGGGCACTGGAGCGCTGAACTGTGGCTCCTTGCCCGACCATGGGCGCGCCTGGGCGGCGGTCAATTGGGTGAGGGCTTCGGTGGCGATATCCAGCGCGCCGCGTGCGGCGATTTGCTCGGCGAAGGCCTGGTCGTATTTGGCCTGAACCTGTTCGAGCGCGTTGTGGGTGCTGGCGCCGTCGGCCAACAAACGCCGGGTGCGGTCCTGGCTCTCCTGCAGGGTTTGCAACTGTTGCGTGCGGGTGTTCAGCAGTTCCTGGTTAAGCAGTACGTTGAAGTAGGCGCGGGCGACACGCAGCATCAGGTCCTGGCGCGCCTGTTCGGTCTGCACCTCGCTGGCGCTGATCATCAGTTTGCTTTGGTCGTGGGCAACCACACTCTGCCAGCGCAACAGCGGTTGGGTGAGAACCACGGCATAGGCGTTGGTGTTATTGCGGTTGCGATGGTAGTCGGACGAATCCTCGGCATCGACCCACGCCGCGCCGCCGGTGACCGACAGGTCCGGTAACAGGTTGGCACGGCTTTGCGGTTCTTTTTCCGCGGTGGCCAATTGTTGCGCCTGTGCGGCGGCGAACTTCATGTCGTGGGTCAGCGCCTTCTGGTACAGCTGGTACAAGTCTTCCGCCGCCGCATTGGCCGGGCAGCAGGCGAGGCTGAGGCCGCACAGGAAAGTGAGCAGTGTGATCGGGTCGAGATGCAGCCCTGGAATACGCAAGGGGATGTGCTCCACTGGAGAAGTTATCGGCTGAGGGTGCTTCTGCGCATCATCAGCACCATGGGAATGCCGATGGCCATGACCGCGCCCAATGTGCCGAACAGCATGCTGAAGGCCAGCATTTGCGCTTGTTCACGCGCTTGCAGGTAAGGCATCAGGGCCAAGGCTTGTTGATGGCTTGCAAGGTTCAGGGACAGAAACAGCGGGTTGGATTCCACGCCGCCCCAGCCACTGGCAACCAGGCTGGACTCGGTCACATGCTCGGACAGCAGGCGATAGCGCTCCCACGAGAACCGCGTGAGCAGGGTCGCGGCAATGGCGATGCCGACGCTGCCGCCCAGCTGGCGCATCAGGTTGAGCACGCCCGAAGCGCCCGAGATCAACGTCAGCGGCAGACGGCGCATGGCCAGGTTGGTCAGCGGTACGAAGATCATGCCCAGGCCCAGGCCGCGAATCACCAGGGGCCAATAGAGCGTGTCCGGGTTGCTGTCGAGGGTGAACTGGGTGTGCAGGAACATCGCATAGCAGTACATGACGATGCCCAAGGTCACGAACACGCGCTCGTCGATCTTGTTTTCCTGGGACAGCTTGCCGATCACCAAGGTGCTGATGGCACTGGCCACCGCCCCGGGGAAAATCACCAGCCCGCTCTGGTACGCGCTCTGTGCCAGCAACGTCTGCAAAAACAGCGGCACCATGAATAACGTGCTGTACAGCCCGAAACCCACGCAAAACGCGCAGATGCAGCCCATCACAAACTCGCGGTTCTGAAACAGCGCCACATTGACGATCGGGTTGGTCGCGCGCCGTTCCCACCAGAAGAACCCCGCCAGGCTGAAGCTGCTGAGCAACAGGCAGGCAACCGTCCAGTTCGATTCCATCCAGTCCCAATGCTCGCCGCGCTCCAGCAGGATCTGCAGGCTGCCGACGCCCAGGGCCAGCAGGCAGAAGCCGCTGTAGTCGACGCTGCTGGGTTTGCTTTCATTGGCGGAGTCGCCGATGCACAGCCAGCACAGCAGCAGGGCCACAGCACCGATAGGCAGATTGATCAGGAATATCCAGTGCCAGGACAAGGTGTCGATCAGATAGCCGCCGACCGTGGGGCCCAACGTCGGCCCCATCATCACGCCAACGCCGTACAAGGCCATGCCGCTGCTGACCTTCTCCTTGGGGAATACGTCGTAAATAATTGCCTGTGAGATCCCCAGCAACCCGCCGCCCGCCAAGCCTTGCAGTACGCGGAATGCCACCAGTTGCCAGAGTTCGGCGGAAAAGGCGCAGCCCACGGATGCCAGCACGAACAGCGCCGTGGAGACCAGGTAATAAGTGCGCCGCCCGAACCAGGCCGACAGCCAGCCGCTGACCGGCAGGATCACTACGTTGGCCACCACGTAGCCAGTGGACACCCAGGAGATTTCATCGACCGACGCCCCGTAGGTGCCCATCAGGCTGGGAATCGCCACGTTGACGATGGTCACGTCGAGCAGTTCCATCATCGACACCAGCGTCACGGTCAGCGCAATCAGATACGGCGACTTCATAACGTGTGGCTGCCGTGCTGTTGCGTGGCGACTTCGACGAAGGCGCTCATGCCGGGACTCAACAAGGCTTTGTAGTCATCCGGCACGTCTTTGAGGGCAATCCTGACCTGCACGCGCTGCACCACCTTGGTGAAGTTGCCGGTGGCGTTCTCTTGGGGCAGCAGTGAAAACTTTGCGCCGGTAGCCGGTGCGAGGCTCTCGACTACCCCGTCGAAAGCCTGCCCGGGAAACGCATCCACAGTGACCTTGGCCAATTGGCCGACCCGCACGCGCCCGACCTGGGTTTCCTTGAAGTTGGCGGTAATCCACAGCGGGTCGGTGGCAATCAGGCTCAACAGCTTCTGCCCGGCGACCACGAATTGGCCCGGCTCGACTTCTTTTTTCGAGACGATGCTGCGCACCGGCGCGGTCTGACGAGTGTCGTGCAGCTTGATCCGGGCCTGTTCAAGTTCGGCTTGCGCCGCCGCGATCCGGTAGTCCTGCACTTTCAGTTCGGCTTTGTTGGCCAAGGTGCTTTGCGCGGCAGCCTGGGCATTGCCGCGTGCCGCTTCCTGGGCGTGGCTCAGGGCGTCGAAACGCGCCTTGGCCACCTCGACATCCTGGGTGCTCAACACACCTTGGGCGCCCAGGCGGCGGGCGCGCCCGTAATCGTTGCGCGCCTGCTCCAGATTGGCGCTCGATTGTGCCAGCGCCGCTTGCGCCGCCTGGCGCATTGCGACCGCGCCGAGGACCTGGCTGTCCAACGCACCCGGACCGCCGCCGCGCCCTGCGGCGGCAAGCAACGCCTGCCATTGCGCCTCACGCTGCTCGACCTGGTATTGATATTCGCTGTCGCGGATCTGAAACAGCAGATCACCGCTTTGCACCGTAACGTTGTCTGTCACCGGCACGCTCATCACCACGCCCGAGAGCTTGGCGCGCACCGGAATGATCACGCCATCGAGCTCGGCGTTATCGGTACTCACGTACGCGTTGGAATACTGCCAACGCTGCCAGCCGAGCAGCAGTAACCCACCGACCACAACGCCGCACAGTGTCAGTTTTATCAATTTACCTTTGGTCATGTCCTGCTCCCTGTGGTCATGCGAGGCTTAGGCACTCAGGGCGGTCCGTGGAGTGTTGCGCTTTGTGCTGCAGGAAGTGATGCACGCCATCCCACAAATCGATGCGCGATTTGATCGCGGTCTTGGCGCTTTCGACCATGTGCTGGTGTTGCACAGGGGTGGTGACGATTTCAGCGATGATGCGTTTAGCGGCCGGGCCATGATCGTCGCCATCCATTTCGATGTGGCGCTTCAAGTAATAAGTGAGCATCGGCACCTCGGTTTCGCTGACCGACCATTGCGACAGCAGGCGTCCGAACATGTCGGGGATGATGTCTTCACGGCCAAAGAAGAAGTACGCCAACACCGCTTCGGTGGTGCCGTGTTGCGCCACATCGAGCGTCTGGCACATGAACACTTTGGCCGCCAATGGGATATCGCGGTCGCTGAGGGCCTTGGCCAGCGGTTCCTTGGCCTGGATGGCCGCGAGGAAACGGCGGAATACCGAGCTGTCGGCGCCGATTTCATCCATGGCGGTCAGATACAGATCCAGGTGGCTGATAAAGCCGCCATTGGGGTGTTCGTCGGTTTCTTCCCCGACCACGATTTCATTGATCAAGCGCGCAGCCGTGATATGCATTGGCGGTACCCACGGCAACTCCACACAGGTGAGGTCGCGCTGGATGCGCTTGAGCAGGGTCATGAAGTCCCATACGGCAAACACATGAAATTCCATCAGTGTGCGTACATCTTCAACGGTGCGGATATTGGCGAAAAGCGGGTGGCCGAATAACTGGGCGCGTTCGGTTTCAATGTGGCGGTCGATATCAAAAGGCATAGCAGCTCCTGCGGCCTGATGGTTCAGGCCAAAATCCATGGGGAAAGTAAGGACCGTTCAGTCGTTCAGCGTGTCGCCACGGTAAGGATGGCGACCGGAGGCGTACTTGAAGGACGGTATGAAGCGTGTCTCCAGCAGGTATTGCCGGTCTGCATACCACCCCGCGTCCAGCAGTTGGCGGTGGACCTTGGGCAGGCGCCAGCACGGCACCGCTGGATAAAAGTGATGTTCCAGGTGAAAGTTCGCGCCGGCGTGCAGCCAGGTGCTCAGGCGCGACGTACGCGAGCGGGCAGGGGGCTGGTCATGGCCCTCGCTGAAGGCATGTTCCTGATAGGCATTAACTGCCGAGAGCAGGAACGCAACCGCCAGGCTCAAGGCAAACCCAAGCAGCAGCCCGGCGATCTGCCACAGGGCGACCGCGTAGACACTCAACCAGCCGACCTGGCATGCGATATTGCAACGCGCCAGTCGTCGCACCTGGGCTGCGCTCAAAGGCGAAGGCAAGGGCGATGGGCTGACCGGCGGGCCGAAAGCCAGGCGCAACGTCGCCTGCAGATAGTTCGAGGTGGCCATCAACCGTGACAGCGCAAGGCGGCTAAACAGGCTCCGATAACGCGAGAAGTGCCGATAGTCCGGGTCCTGTTCGCTGTTGCTGTAGCGATGGTGTTGCCAATGGTCGACGAAGTAACCGGTCACGCAGAATCCAGGCAGCAACGAACTGGTGAAAATGCCCAGGTAGCAACTGTGCATAGGCGTGCTGCTCAGGTTGAAATGGAAACCTTCATGCCCGAGGATCGCTTGCAGAAACCACCCGTACCCGGCCAGCACCCAAAGGGGCGAGCACAGCAACACCCACAGGGTGGTGGCCGTGTTCGCCACCCACACAAACAGCGCGAGGGGCAGCAGGAAGAGGCACAAGGCGTAACCGATGATCAACAAGGACTCACCCGACCGGGCCTTGAACAAGGCCCGATCGAGGCGGACCTGAGGCTTGCTGTGGAGTTGTCTGGCCATTGGCAACGCGTTACTCGATCAGTTCAGGTTTGAGCGCGAGGTGCCCGCCGCGGGTCAGCGTGCGCAGGCGCAGGGCGATAAAGGCGTCGACCACACTTGGTGCGATACGCGCGGTGTACATGGCCAGCGTGCCCATAAAGGTCAGCCCGCGGTTGCGCAGGCCGTCTTTTTGGCAGGCGCGAACCAGGCCATCGGCGGCGGCATCGAGTTTCTCTTCGAGAGACAGCAGGGTCCTGTCACCCCACATGAACGTCACCAGGCGCTTGACCGACAAACCCACGCGCTGGGCGGGCAAGTGAATGGCGGTGTCGATAAAGCCCGGGTACACGGTGACCACGTCGAGCTGCCCGCGATATTGCATGCGCAGCACGTCCGAATAAGCACTCAGCGCGCGTTTGCTGGCAGCGTATGCGGCCACATAAGGCGCGTTCACCAGGGCAAACAGCGACGACACGTTGACCACTTTGCCGCGCTTGCGCAGCAACCCCGGCAGGAACCCGGCCACCAGTTGCCATGGCGCGAACAGGTTCACATCCACCGCGCGGGTGACTAAGTCGGTGACGCCGGTTTCGCCGCGTTCCAGGGTCAGGGTGCCGGCGTTATTCACCAGGATATCGATGTCGCCGAAGTCGGTGCTGATGGCGCCAATCACCTGCGCCAGCGCCGTTCGGTCACACAGGTCGACTTGATAAAACCCATCCAGCAACCCGGGCTCTTGTGGCGCAAGAATGTCCAGGCCGATCACGGTGGCGCCCTGTTTTTTCAATGTGCAGGCCGCCGCGTAACCGAGGCCGCGCGCGGTTCCGGTGATCACGACGATTTTTCCGAGCAGGTTCATGGGTGCGCTCCGGCGATGCTGAAGGTTGAGTGGGACAAGTAGGTGTCGAGGTTGCTCGCCATCGAGATCTTCGCCGGCGGGTGAAACTGCAGGCCACGGCAGGCCATCAACCAGTTCGAACTCTGGTTGCTGGTGATAAACGCCATCCCACCGAGCATGGCGTGGGCCTGGTCCGAAAGCTCGGTGAGCAGTTGTTCGATGCCGTAGCGCACCAGCAGCAGGCGGGCCAGCACGTTCGGCAGGTCCTGCGGGTTGCGTTCGATATCCAGCGCCGCGCCTTCCAGGGCACTGATCGCCAGTTGCAGCTGAGCCGCCAGCTCCACGCGGTGATGGGGCGTCCAGCGCCCGGCCTCGATCACAGACTCGACCAAACCGGCGCAGACCCCCACGTAGGACGCGCAAATCAACAGCTCGAACCAGATGAAACCGACGGTTTGCACGTCGCCCAACAGGTGTTTGTAGCCGGCGGAAAACAACATGCGTTCGGGCACGAAGACTTCGTTGAGGCGCACCTCGATGCTCTCGGCGGCGGCCAGTGCGCTGTTCTGCCAGAACGGCGACCGCGTGATGCCCGGTGCATTCGCCGGAATCAGTGCGACCATCAGCTCTTCGCCCTCGGCGGTCTGGCGGGTGTAGCTGGCGGTGAGCAAGTCCATCGACTGCCCGAGGCAGCAGGGCTTTTTGCTGCCACTGAGCAATACACCTTCAGGGGTTTGCAGCGCCTGCATGTTCGAATCGAGAATGCCGGCACCCGAGTTGCCTTCGGCAAACCCCGAGGACAGCAGCAAGCGCTTTTGTGCGACCGCCGCCAACAACAAACCTTCGGCACCGCCGCCGTTCTGGGTGAGGGCCAACAGGCTCGCCACGGAAAACTGATGCATGGTGCTGGCCACCGCCAGCGAGGGTGAGCGCGCGCCCAGGGCGATCTGCACATGCACGGCATCAAGGATGCCCGCGCCCAACCCGCCCGCGGCACGGTTGACCAACAGGCCGACCGGCCCTTGTTGCTTGAACAGGGCGATGACTTCGCTAGGCGGCGCTTCGCGTTCGGCGAATGCGATGCTCGCCAGGCGTTCGTCAAAACCTGGGGCGTAGCTGTGCAGCAAGGCACGCGAGCGATTCAACAGTGAAAGGGACATGGTTCAGGCCTTCAAGTAACTCGCCGGGAACAGACCGGTGATGATCGAGTGAATGTTGTCGCGGATGGCTTTGTGGGCCACGGGGTCGAGCATGTCGGCGAGCATCGGCAGGCCCAGGTCAAAGCGCGAGGCGAAGGTGATGACCGCGTCTTTGCCGTCCGGCAGTACTTGCCAGGTGCCGGAGAAGTGATCGACATCGCCGCTCATTTGCTCGAAGTGGATTTCCCGGGTCTGGGTATTGAACGTGTCACGCTCCTGCCACTTGAGAATGCCGCTGTGGAAATTGACTACCCAGGAAGTGAACGACACCTGCTCGCTGACCTTATTAATCGTGATATTGCGCACCGACTCGCACAGCTCGACGTAGTTGCTGAAGTCGCTGATCACGGCAAAGACTTCATCAGCGCAGGCACTGGGGATATGGGCCAGTACGTTGACTTCTTGCATGGGGGAAACTCCAATCAAAGGGATGGTATTGAGGTGGTCAGCGCGTGGGCGAACCCCTCGATCAACCGATTGCAATCCTGGGCTGTCAGCAGCGGGGAAGGCGTGAGCCTGACGACCCGGTGGTCATTGAGCGAGTGGCACACAATGATTTGCTGTTCGATCAGGGCCATGACCATGTTCGCGGCGACCGAGGCGTCGCTGAATTCAAAGCCCAGCAACAAGCCGGCACTGCGCAACTTGACGCGCTCGGCCAGGCCCCTCTGCTGCAACAGCGCGCTGAAGCGGGCGCGCAGGTCCTGGCCCATCAGCCGGGCACGTTCCACGAGGTCTTCCTGCACCATCACTTGCAACGTGGCCTGCACGGCCGCCATGGCCAGCGGGTTGGCGCCGAAGGTCGAGGTATGCACCGTGGGGTTGCGGTTGAACGGCGCGTAAATTGCCGCGCTGGCGACCATGGCACTGACCGGCACGCAGCCACCGGACAGGCTTTTGCCCACCAGCATGATGTCGGGCACCACCTGTTCCTGGTCGCATGCCCACCAATGGCCGGTACGGCCCATGCCGGACTGGATTTCGTCGATGATCAGCACGGCGCCGTATTGGTCGCACAGTGCGCGGACACGTGTCAGGTAGCCTGGCGGCGCGAGGATCACACCCGCTTCGGCCTGGATCGGTTCGAGAATCACACAGGCCTTGTCCGGCGAAGCGCGCAATTGCTGTTCCAGCGCGGCGCTGTCGCCGAAGGGGACGAACGTGCTTTCACTAAGCAGGCCGCTGAACGGCTCGCGGTAGCTTTCGCGGCCAGTGACGGCGAGTGCGCCGAGGGTCTTGCCGTGGAAGCCGCCGAGGGTCGACAGCGTGCGGCGACAGCCGTTGAGCCGGGCGAGTTTCAGGCCGGCTTCGGTGGCCTCGGCACCTGAGTTGCAAAAGAACACGTAGTCCAGGTTGCCAGGGCAATGCGCAGCCAGGGCTTGCGCGGCGAAAGCCTGTTGCGGGTTGAGCAACAGCTTGCTGGCCAGGGCGTTTTGCTGCAGCTGCCGGGTGACGGCCGCCACCACCACCGGGTGGCCGTGGCCGAGGAAAAATACGCCATAGCCGCCGGCATCCAGGTACTTGCGGCCTTGGCTGTCGTAGATATAGACGCCATGGCTGGACTGTTCGATCGGCAAATTCATCAACGACGCGAGGCGCGCATACCCTGAGTTCACGTGCCGGCGGAAGTACTGGTCCACCTGTGCGGCGTCGGCTGCGGGTTCGGTAAGAAGCGGGGTCATGCGACTGACGCCTGTGCGACGGTTGGCATCGGCTGCTTGAGCATGCGCGTCAACGCGCCCAGCTTGGGCGCCAAGTGGTTGAGCGAGAGCAGTAACTCACGGCTGACATCCCGTGCGCTGAACGCCGGCTCGCCGAGTAACTCAGGGAGTGACGTGGGCAGCGGTGTACGCAGGCAGGCATAGCGACACAGCTGGTTGGCGCGGCCCAGCGCGGCCTGGATATTGCCGGTCAGTGCCGGGAGGAACACTGGGCGGATCAGCCGCTCATAAATATCCGGCGCCATGCAGCGCGGCCGGGTGAAGGCTTGGGCCTGGGCTTCCATGGATTGGCACATCAGGTCCAACAGGCCGTTGAGATCAAGCGCCTGCGGGCCACTGGTGAGAAAGTAGTCTGCGCCGATCAGGCGCTGGCGCAACGCGTTGGCAATCGCCCGCGCCGCCACGTCACGGGCGATCAAGTCGATATACCCGGCAGGCGGGCAGGGCACGATAGGCAGCACGCCGGACATCATCAGCCCCATGGTCATATGAAACCCCTGGAAGTTGGGCATGTGCCCGCTGTCCGAGTCGCCGATGATGATGGAGGGACGAAAGATCGAAACATCGATACCCGCTGAGCGCACCAGCGTTTCAGCCTGGCGCTTGGCGACTTCGTAAGGCGTTTCTGCTTGCACGCCTTCGTAGTAGTCGCACGGATGGGTGAAGGCGGTGCTGATGTGGTAAAGCGGCACGTTCGCTTGCTGGACAAAGTTCACGACGTTTTCGGTGCCGAGGTAGTTCACCGAAAAAATCTGGTCGATATCGCCATCCATGCGGGTCACCGCTGCGGCGTGGATCACCCAATCGACACGCTTGAGCAGCGCTTCATAATCGCTGACGTCCAGCCCCAGTCGCGGGCTGCATATATCGCCCTTGAGCACCTCCACTCGCGGGTGGCAAATGCGGCTTTTACGCGCCAGGCATACCAGGTCAAAGTCCTCTGCCAGGCAGTCGATCAGTGATTCACCGAGTACGCCTGAGCCCCCCGTGAGAAGGACGGTTAATTTTTGCTGTTCTGACATGTAGGACGCTTCCTGCGGACTCATCGAAAGAATTAACGGTGCGTTCCGCCAAATCCCGGGCACGGATACCCCTGGCGAACACTCTTGCATTCACTGTCGGTAGCGCTGAGGTGCTGTGTGAGGCCGGCAATCAGCGCTTATCGTTTTCGCGAATAAGATGCGATCGATATTGGCTTTTTGATATCAATGCGTCTTGAACGAAACGCTTGTCTTTCGCAAAACCCTGGCAGCGGTGCGGGGCGTCATGCCAATCATGCGGCGCATGATGCGGGCCAAGTGCGCCTGGTCGGAAAAGCCGCCATCGGCGGCGGCATCCGACAAGGTGGAACCGTCAGCGAGGGATTTGGACGCGCGCTCGAGTTTGTTCCAGATGATCCATTGGGACAGCGACACGCCCATCTGGTGCGTGGCGACATAGCGCAAGCGCGGGCTGGACAGGCCGACCGCACTCGCGGCGCGGCTGACGGAGCCCGGACCGTCGCGGTCCAGGCGCAGAATGTTCAAGGCCTTGTAGAGGCGTTGGTCGATGGGCGACGTAATCGCCAACAAGCGCCCCAGCGCTTCCACAAACTGAGACAGGGAGCTGGAGTGGCGAAAGCACTCGAGCAGTTCGTCACTGGCCAGGGCGATGCCATTGTCTTGCAGCAACGCGTTGAGCGCACGCCCCAACGGGGTATCCGGGTTGACGTAGACAAAGGCCACCGGATGAATTTCGGGCACGGCGCGGTGCTCGACATTGGGCCCGATGATCACGCCGGCCGCGCGGATCGACTGGCCTGGCAGCTCCAGGGTGACGGGCTGGTGTACGCCGATGCACAGCTGAATGGCAACATGGGAGTGGGCAGTGTTCTGATCCGCGCGGCCAATGTAGCCGGCCCATGAATCACCAAAGGTAACGTTGCCATCCCACATGTAAGGTCTTCCTGACTCAGAGGGTGAATTTTCCGTGTGCAGGGTAGGCCTGCGCCGGCCTTGATTCAAGCATCGGGCAGCGGGTTATACCTGCAACGCGGCGCGCATGCCCGCCAATTTGATGCAGGTTTCGTCGTATTCGCTGGCAGGGTCGGAGTGTTCGACGATGCCACAGCCGGCAAATAGACGGGCTTGGTTGTCGTTGAGCAAGGCGCTGCGCAAACCGACGATGAATTCGCCGTTGCCGTGGGCATCCAGCCAGCCTAACGGCGCCGCGTACCAGCCACGGTCAAAGCCCTCGAATTGGCGAATATGCTCCAGCGCCTGGCCGCGTTCATGGCCGCCGACGGCGGGCGTCGGGTGCAGGACTGCGACCATGTCCAGCAAACTGCTCTGCGGGCGCAGTGCGCCTTCGATCAGCGTCGCCAAGTGCTGCACGCGGCTGAGCCGCTTGATGTGCGGCGCAGGGGGAACGTGCAACGGCCGTACCCAGGGCGCCAGGTCACGCTGAATGATCTGCACCACCACGGCATGCTCATGCTGGTTCTTCTGGCAGCCGAGCAGCGTTTGCGCCAGTTGCGCATCCTGCTCCGGGCAGGGATCGCGCCGGGCTGTGCCCGCCAGCGCCAGGGTTTGCAGGTGACCGTTGTGCAGCTTGACCAGGCGCTCTGGGGAGGCGCCGATAAAACACGCGTGGTGGCGTCGAAACGCGAACAAGTACGCCGTGGGGTCATTGATTGCCAGGGCAGCCAAGGTGCGCCCGGGACTGATAGGCCGGGAAAACTCGCTGACCACTTCCCGCGCCAGCACCACCTTGTTCAACGCGGTGTCGCGCAACACGTCCAGGGCATGCGCGACTTTGCTTTCCCAGCAGGCCCGCGGCAGGCTCTGGTCGCGGGTGTGCTGCCGTGCAGCCGTCGGAGGCGCGCCGCTGACGTAGCGATCCATCAGCGTGTTCCACTCCTTCAGTACGTGCTCGCAACAGCAACGTGCCGCATCGCTGGGCGCGACGCGCTGTTGGCACACCAGCCAACAGTCTGCACCGTCGCGCACCAGCAATAGCGTCATCAGCCACAGGGACGCATCGCCAAAACCCTGCCAGGCAGGGCTGGCCTTGACCTGATGATCGAACCGAAAGCCGCCGCACACCGAAGGCGCCAGCGGGCCGTGTATCACCGCGCTTTGCAGCCAGTGTCGCCATTGCGCATCGACCGAGGCAAAACGCTGAGGGCCCGCACTGCTCAGTTCCGCCGCCACCCCCCAGCCGAACAGGCTTTTATCGTCTTCCGGCGCCCGCCAGAACAGGCACTCGGCGCCAGGTTGGTCGACGCTGCCAAACAGTGCCAGCAAGTCCAGCGGGGCGATCCTCATCGAGTAACTGGCCAACACCGGCTCACCTTGTTCGACGGCACGCCGCTGGGCGTGCTCGAACACCTCGGTCATCCCCTCGGCATGGGCGTGCAACTGTGCAAAGGCCTTCATGCCAGCGTTCTCATCGCGCGCCAGTGCAACACTTGCTGGCCGATGTACCAATGGATGATCTGGGCAAACAGGGTTTCGACGAAGTGCGGGTCCAGCCCGGCCTGCTCGGCCCACTCGCGGCGTTGCGGGAGCATCTGGGCAACGCGTTCGGGCGCGGCGATGCTGCTTTCGGTCGGCTTGAAGCGCGCGGCGGCTTTGACGTAAGCCATGCGTTGGCGCATGAGGTCGATGATCTGGTGGTCCAGTGAATCGATGGCGTGACGAATGTCCTGCAGGCCATCACAGGCGTCGGGGGTTTTCATTGACAGGTTTCCTTCAAGGAGGGCGATGGGGTCGACAGCGTCGCGACGATGGCGTCGATGAGTGCCTGGCGCTGTTCGACCAGGTAAAAATGTCCGCCTTGCCAGCGCTGCAGGTGCAGTGGCCGGTGGCTGGCGGCTTGCCAGGCCATGGCTTCATCAAGCTCGATTTCCGGGTCTTGCTCGGGGTAGAACACCCCGATGTGGCTCTTGAGTGGCCGCGGTTGTGCGCAGGTGTAGGTTTCAACGATGCGGTAATCGTTGCGCAAGCCGGGCAGGAACAATTCGCACAGGGCCGGGTTCTCCAGCAACGCATTGGGGCGCTCGGCCAGGCGCCGCACATCGTCCAGCAAGGCCGCGTCGGGGCCCAGGTGCAACTGCCCGCCGCGTTGGCGCTGCGGCGCCGGGTGGGCGGACACGAACAGATGGTCGACGGCGATTGCCCGTTGTTCCAGGCGCGTCGCCACTTCATACGCCACCACCGCGCCCAGGCTATGGCCGAACAACACCAGCGGCCGGTCGGCGTAACACGACAACGCGTGCGCGGCACCGTCGGCGAGGCGCTGCATGTCGGTCAGGCACGGCTCGCTGAAACGGTCTTCGCGGCCCGGGTATTGGATGGCCAAGAGGTCGATGTCGGCGGGCAGGGCGTGGACCCAGTCGCGGAAGAAACTCGCACTGCCCCCGGCATGCGCGAAACACACCCATCGCCAGCGTGGCATGGGCGTGAGTCGATAAGCGCGTACCCAGCGTTTGTCGTGCAGGCTCACGAAGCGGCACTCTGCAGCCAGGCCTGGCGAAGGCGCTCGCGCAGGTCCTTGCGGCTGACTTTGCCCACGCCGGTGTGCGGGAAGTGTGCGACGAACTCGATACGATCCGGCACCTTGAACGCCGCCAGGCCGTGGCCGCGCAGGTAATGCTTGAGTGCGAAGGCCGAGGGCGCCGGGTCACGCGCGACGATAAAGGCACAGGTGGATTCGCCGAGCACAGCATCCGGCATCGCCACCAGTGCGGCGTCGTGTACCTGGGGATGGCCGATCAGCAGGTTTTCCACTTCTTCGGCAGCGACTTTTTCACCGCCGCGGTTGATCTGGTCCTTGTCACGACCTTCGACCACCAGGTAACCGTCGGCGGTGCGCCTGACCCGATCACCGCTGCAATAGAATCCATCGGCGGTGAACGCCCGGGCATTGTGTTCGGGCAGGCGATAGTAGCCGCGAATGGTGTAGGGGCCGCGCACTTGCAGTTCACCCACCTCTCCCTCGGGTACCGGTTGGCCCTGTTCATCGACAATGCGTACTTCGTCATCGGCGCTCAGCGGACGGCCCTGGGTATGCAGCAGCAGATCCGGGCGGTCATCCAGGCGGGTAAAACACAATAACCCCTCGGCCATGCCCAGCACTTGTTGCAAGGTGCAGCCCAGCGTCGGCGTGACCCGTTCTGCCGCGCTGCTGAGCAATTTCGCACCGCCCACTTGCAGCACGCGCAGGCTGGACAGGTCGGCCTGGCGCTGGTCCTGGGCGTCCAGCCAGAGCATCGCCAGCGGCGGCACCAAGGCGGTCACGGTGACCCGCTGCTCGCTGATCAGCGCAAAGCAGGACTCCGGGTCCGAGCGGCGCGTACACACCACGCGCCCACCGGCCAGCAGGGTGCCGATCACACCCGGGCAACACAGGGTGAAGTTATGCGCCATGGGCAACGCGGTGAGGTAAACGGTGCGCGCATCCAGTTTGCAGACTTCGCTGCTGGCGCGCACGTTATAGAGGTATTCGGCGTGCCGCCTCGGGATCAACTTTGGCGTGCCGGTGGTGCCTCCCGACAGCTGGAAACACGCCACGGCGTCGGCGCGACCGGCGTCCCGTTCCAGCGGCGCGCTGTTGTAAAGCTCACTCAACACGGTGAACTCCTGCGCATCGCCGTCGATCACCACGTGGCGCAACAGCGGGTTGGCAGCGGCCAGTCGGCGCGCCATCGAGCGGCAATCAAAGCCCTCTAATTGAGCGCAGCCGATGTAGGCCGAGGCCTGGGCAAACCCACAAACCCCGCCGATCTCATGTTGACGGTGGGCGGGCAGGGCGAGGATCGGCCGGGCGCCCAGGCGGAACAACGCAAAGCACACTTCGATAAACGCAGTGCCGTTGGGCAAGTGCACCACCACATTGTCGCCCTCTGCGATCCCTTGCGCGTGCAAACCGCCAGCCAGGCGCCGACAGCGGTCTGCCAGGCTGCGGTAATTGAGGTGCAAGGGGCCGTCGGTTATCGCGATGGCCGATGGGTTGCGCGCGGCGACCGTATCGAGGGCCTGAGCGAAGGTCTGGTCTTGCCAGTAACCGGCCTGGCGGTAGCGTTCGGCGAACGCGGCAGGCCAGCCGGGCGCGTCGCCAACGCTGTCTGAATCGGGTGCGCAGGTGTGCAATGACATGGAATCCCCTATTTGTAGAAATAATTGGCTACAAACGTCTAAATGAGATCTATTATCATTGTCCTTCGCCGAGCGCTTCTCAACGCCAAGGCTTTCGGACCTGTGACTTTTTCATTAGATGAAATACACAGCGGCTATAAACAGGGAGGTTTAAGGTTTAAAAGCCTCCTCCTCATTCAGGTCAGGCCCCGCGTAATGGCCTCAGGATCAAGGGAAAACCCAATGACTATTACGATCATCGCCCCCAGTCGACAAGAGACGCAGGCCGAACCCAAGGGCAACCAACCCGGAACGGTCTATCTGGACCCGCACATGACCCTGGTCACCGGCACGTTGTGGTCAGACAGCGAAAACTGGGTCGAGGACCCGCTGGAGCGCGGCCTCAAGTTGATTCTGGTGCAAAGTGGCGAGCTGTCGTGCCGCATCCCCGGGCACAGCGAGCAGTCGATCAAGGGGCCGAGCCTGTGCACCATCGTCAACGATGGCGAGTTCACCTCGTCGCAGATCTACGGCACCACCACACCACTGCGCTACACCATCGTCCAGCTGGACCTCGAATCCCTCGACCGCCACCTCGGCCTGGCCCCGCGCAATCTGCTCAGCAGTGGCGGCGGCGACCCGTACATGATGGTGCGCCCGGCTCCGCGCGCGATGCAGGCACTGGCCACGCAAATTGCAACATGCCCGATGCAGGGCCCGAGCCGCTCGTTGTACCTGGGTGGCAAGGCGCTGGAATTGACCGCGTTGAGCGCGCAGTTCCTGCTCGGTGAGCGCGGGCAGCCTGAGCATAAGCTGCGCATCACCTCGTCGGATGTGGAGCGTGTACACGCCGCCCGGGACCGTCTGGTGCGCTCGCTGCTCGAACCGCCCAGCCTGAACGCCCTGGCCAGCCACGTGGGCATGAGCCCGCGCAAACTGACGGCGGGGTTTCGCAAAGTGTTCGGTACCAGCGTGTTCGGCTACCTGCACGAACATCGTCTCAACGAAGCCCACCGCATGCTCAGCGACGAGGAAAGCAATGTGTCTACCGTCGCCTATGGCGTGGGATTCAGCCCGGCGCATTTTTCCATCGCCTTTCGCAAACGCTACGGTGTATCGCCCAGCGAAATCCGTTGATCACGGCACGGTGTCTCTGAATCGAATGAAAAGGCCTGTTTATCTAAAGCCCTGAGCGCTTCCTGAAAAACCGCTTGCGATAGAGTTCCAATTGAGAATGGCTTCCATCTTGGTGAGCCAGGGACTTTATCTAGACGGGTCACAGGAAGCTTTTCATGAGCGAGCTGACAACAGCAGACACCACCGCACTGCGCAGATGGCTGATCGAACACCTTGCCCAGTTGCTGGGCGCTACCGTGGAAGAAATCGACAGCCTGGGCGATGAGGAAAACCTCTTGGGCTGCGGGTTGGATTCCATACGCCTGATGTACTTGCAGGAGCGCCTGCGCAGCCATGGGTTGCGGGTCGACTTCGCCCAACTCAGCGCCGAACCCAGCCTCGCGGCCTGGCTTGACCTGCTGCATGGCCAGGCGGTGCGGCGTGTGGAGGTGACTGATGTCGCCCCGTTGAGCGCAGCCGACGACAGTTTTGAACTCAGCGCGGTGCAACAGGCGTACTGGCTGGGGCGCGGGCCCGCCGAAGTGCTGGGCAATATCAGTTGCCACGCATGGCTGGAATTCGATTGCCAGGGCATCGATGCGCAACGCCTGGAAGCGGCAGTCAAGTGCGTGCAAGCGCGTCACCCGATGTTGCGGGCCAGTTTCAACGACGGCCGCCAACGCATTCTTGGCGCAACGCAATTGCCGGTTTTCGACCATCAGGATTGGCGCCACCACACTCAAGCGGTTGCGCAAGACGCCTGGCACGCGCTGCGTGAATGGCGATCGCATGAATGCCTGGCCGTGGACGCGGGGCAGGTGTTGCTGGTCGGCCTGGTGCAGTTGCCCGAAGGCCGCGATCGTGTGTGGTTGAGTGTCGACCTGCTGGCCGTCGACGTGGAAAGCCTGCGCCTGTTGATGGCGCAACTGGGCCAGGCCTATCAGGCGCCGGCCGCGCTTGCGCCCGCGCCGGACGTGCAGTTTGCCGACTACCTGGGCCGGCGCCGCCAACGTCGCGCAGAGGCGTATGCGCGAGATCGTGAGCATTGGTGCAAACGCCTTGCGCAGTTGCCGGACGGCCCCGCACTGCCGCTGGCCTGTGCCCCGGAATCGATCCGTGCGCCACGGTTTACCCGCCAGGCTTACGTACTCAGTCACGCAGAAGCCGAACGCCTGCGACGCCAGGCGACGGCCCATGGCCTGACGTTGCCCAGCGTGTTCGCCACAGCGTTCAACGCGGTGTTGGCACGCTGGAGTGAACAGTCGAGCTTCCTGCTCAATGTGCCGTTGTTCGATCGTCACGATGATCAGCAATCCATCGACCAGGTGATTGCCGACTTCACCACCTTGCTGCTGGTGGCGTGTGAAGATACGCCGCAGTTGCCGTTTGCCGAAGGCGCCCGACGCTACCAGCGCGACTTGCACGCCACCATCGACCACGCGGCGTTTCCCGCGCTGGAAGTGCTGCGTGAGGCACGTCGCCAAGGTCATCCGCGTTCCGCGCCGGTGGTGTTTTCTTGCAACTTGAGCGATTCGGGTTTTGTCCCCGCCAGCTTTCGCGAGGTGTTTGGCGACCTGCACGACATGCTCTCGCAAACCCCGCAAGTGTGGCTCGACCACCAACTGTATCGGCTTGAGGACGGCGTGCTGCTGGCCTGGGACAGCGTTGCCGAACTGTTCCCGCAAGGCGTGCCGCAGGCGATGTTCAGCGCCTATGTCGAGCTGGTGCAGCGTCTCGCCGACAGCGACTGGAACCAGCCGCAACCGGTGTTGTTGCCGCTGGCGCAACAGGCGCGCCGCGACCAGCAGAACAGTCTGCCGGCGTTGGCGCCGGGGCGTGGCCTGCTTGAAGACTTTTTTCGCCAAAGTGCCCGGCAACCCGACGCACTCGCCCTGATCTGCGGCGCGCAACGCTGGACATATAACGATCTGGCCACCCAAGCCCTGCGTATAGCGGCGGGTTTGCTTGAGGCGGGCATGCGTCAGGGCGAGGCGGTGGAGGTCTGCCTGCCGCGTGGGCCTCGCCAGATCGCCGCGGTATTCGGCGTGCTGGCGGCCGGTGGTTGCTATGTGCCGGTGGATACCGCACAGCCGGTTGCGCGGCGCAGCCTGATCGAATCGGCTGCGGGCATCACCCGAGTGATTGCCGATCAGCCGCCGGGCAACGCGCTGCAATGGCTTGACCCGGCGGTGCTTGAGCAGTCCGCGCCATTGGCCGCGCCGAAAACGCTATCGCCGCGCGCCAGCGCGTATGTGATCTACACCTCGGGCTCTACCGGCATTCCCAAAGGTGTTGAAGTCTGCCATGGCGCCGCAATCAACACGATCGATGCGGTGCAGGCCGAACTGCAGGTCACACCGAATGATTGCCTGCTGGCCGTGTCGGCGCTGGATTTCGACTTGTCGGTGTACGACCTGTTTGGCGTGCTGGGGCAGGGCGCTCGCCTGGTGCTGCTGCAACCTGAAGAAACCCGCGATGCGGCGCGTTGGGCGCAACTGATCGCCGAACACCGCGTGAGCTTGTGGAATTCGGCCCCGGCATTGCTGGAAATGGCCCTGGGCGTCGGCGCCGATGCCTGTGATTACCGAAGCCTGCGGGCGGTGTTGCTGTCGGGCGACTGGATTGCCCTCGACCTCGCCGCACGCCTGCGGCGCCACGCCACCGCGCAGTGCCGCGTGTACGGCCTGGGCGGCGCCACCGAGGCGGGTATCTGGTCGAACCTGCAAAGCATTGATGAGGTCCCCGACCACTGGCCGTCGATTCCCTATGGCAAGCCTTTGGCCGGCCAGGCGTATCGGGTGGTGGACGCCACCGGGCGCGATGTGCCGGACCAGGTGATCGGGCAACTGTTGATCGGTGGCGCAAGCCTGGCGCGGGGGTATCGCAATGACCCGTTGCTGACCGCACAGCGCTTTCGCAGTGATGAGCACGGGCGTTGGTACCACACCGGCGACCGCGGGCGCTTCTGGGCTGATGGCACCCTTGAGTTTCTCGGGCGCATGGACCAGCAGGTCAAGCTGCGCGGGCAGCGTATCGAACTGGGGGAAATCGAAGCGGCGCTCACCGCCCACCCACGGGTTGAAAGCGCCTGTGCTGCCGTGTTGAACGGCAGCCTCGGCGCGGCCGTGGTGATCAGCCCTGAATCTGCATCGGCGCAGGCGTTGCCGGCCGTCTCGATGCTCGACGACACCTTGGCCGCAGAGCACCAGGTCACCGCGCAGCTGTTGCGCCGCCTGCTGCAAGACCCGCCGCCCAGCGCCCTGCTCGACACGTGGCGCGAGTGGCTGGCCGAGCATGTCGAGTCGCTCAGCCTGCACGACGCGTTGGCGCACTTAGGGTGGCGCGAGGCGGATCTGCACCGCATGGTCGGTGCCTTGCAGGTGCTGTTGCGCACCGAAGACGGCGCCTCGCAAGTGTTGTTCGATCCGTTGCTGGCACCGCAGGCCATGGTGTTGAACCTGCCGGCGGGCCGCCAGGTGTTGGACACCCTGAGCCAGGAGCTTCAACAACACAGCGGCACACCGCTGAAAGTCGCGGTGCTGGATGTGCGCGGCGGGCAGTTGCTGGAGCAATGGCTGGACCATGCGAGTTCGCGCGACGTGCAACTGACCTTGTTCGAGAGCAGCCCCGGCCTGCTGGCGGCCAGCGTGGGCAAGCGCCGGCGCGTGGCGAGCCAATTGCTGGTGGAGGGCGTGCTGCCCGCTGAGCACTGGTCACAGTACGACGTGGTGATCAGCTTCGCGGCCTTGCACAGTTATGCTCAGCCCGGCGATGGGCTGAATCTGGCGCAGGCACTGCTCAAGCCGCAAGGCCGCCTGTTGCTGGCCGACCTGTTGCGCGACTCGCCGTTGCGGCTGGTCAGCGCGGCGCTGCTGGATGAGCGCGCACCGGTATTGCCTGACGCTGCCGAACTGGCGCACCTGCTCGGCCAGAGCGGTTTTCGCCACCTGGAATGCCTGTGGCAAAACCCCGCGATGCTGCTGTTGAGTGCGCGTGCGGCGGATGAAACCCTGACCGCTGAAAGCCTCGACCAATGGCTGCAACAACGCTTGCCCCAGGCGATGCGGCCCGAACATCTGTGGTCCGTACCGCGCCTGACACTGAATGCCAACGGCAAGATCGACCGCGCGCGCCTGCACGCCAGCCTCAGCGACGCGTTGCAACGCAGGCAACCGGCAAACAACGAAGACGGCGAACTCAGTGCCGAGCTACAGCCCCTGGCAGCGTGCTGGGAGGCCATCCTGGGACGGCCGGTGCGCAGCGCCCAGGCGAGCTTTTTCAGCCTGGGCGGCGACAGCCTGCTGGCGACGCGGCTGCTGGCCAGCGTGCGTGAACAACTGGGTGCCAGCCTGCGCATGAGCGATTTCTACCTGCAGCCGACATTGGCAGGCATGGCCGCGTTGCTGGTGCGCAGCGGCGAAGTGGCTATCGAGGAGGGCGTGTTATGAGCCTGGATGATGTGCTGCACATCTGCCGTGAACGCCAGATCGAACTCTGGGCCACTGACGGCAAGCTGCATTTTCGCGCGCCGCAAGGCGCATTGGATTCAGCCCTGGCGGAGCGTATTCGCGCCCAGCGGCCAGCGCTGTTGGTGCATCTTGCGCCCCAACAATGGCGCGCGCAGCCGGAGCAGGCGCTGCAACCCTTCGCCTTGAGCGCGGTACAGGGCGCCTATGTACTGGGACGCAACCCGGCCTTTGACTATGGCGGCAACGCTTGCCACCTGTATGTCGAATACCCGTGGCCGGCGAACGTCGACACCGGGCACCTTGAACAGGCCTGGAACGCCGTGGTGCAACGTCACCCGATGCTGCGCGCGGTGGTCGATAACCATCAGCAACGTGTGCAAGCCCAGGTGCCATGGCAACAGCTGCCGGTGCATGACCGCCGCGACGCCACGCCCGAGGAATTCGAGGCGCACCTGAACAGCGTGCGCAAGCGCCTGGACCATGCCTGCCATGCGCTCGATCAATGGCCGATCCTGCTGCCCCAACTGAGCGTGGGACGCGAGCAGGCAATCCTGCATTGCTCGGTGGATTTCACCTTGTTCGACTACGCCAGCCTGCAACTGCTGCTGGCAGAACTCACCCAGCGCTACTTGGAACCGACGCGCCACTGGCCGGCGCTGGAAGCGACCTTTCGCGACTACCTCGAGCACGAACAGCAAGCGCGTGGCAGCACCGCCTGGCACGCCGACAAGGCGTGGTGGCTGGCGCGCCTGGACAGCCTGCCCGGGCGTCCGGACCTTCCGCTGAGCGAGCACGCGGGCTTGGGCTCCACGCGTTTCGCCCACCACCATGGCGTGTTGAGCAGCGGGCAATGGAACGCCCTGTGCGCCCTCGCCAGCGCCCAAGGCTTCAGCGCGGCGGGCGTGACGCTGGCCGCGTTTGCGGAGGTGATCGGGCGCTGGAGCCAAAGCCCGGACTTTTGCCTGAACCTCACCGTGCTCAACCGACCGAACCTGCACCCGCAGTTGAACCAGGTCGTGGGAGACTTCACCGCGCTGAGCCTGCTCGCGGTGGACGGCACCGAGGGCGCCAGTTTTGTCCAGCGTGCGCGGCGTATCGGCGCGCAGCTTTTCGATGACCTCGACCACAGCCGCTTCACCGGCGTTGAGGTACTGCGCGAACTGGCCCGTGTGCGAGGGCGTGGCGCCGACCTGATGCCGGTGGTGTTCACCAGTGGCATCGGCAGCGTCGAACGCATGCTCGGCGATGCCGGGCGTGTGTTGCAGCCGCCCAGCTACATGATCAGCCAAACCCCGCAAGTGTGGATTGACTGCCAGGTCAGCGACCAATACGGCGGTTTGCAGATCGGCTGGGATGTCCGCATCGGCGTGTTGCCCGAGGGCATGGCCGCGCAGATGTTCGCAGCCTACGTCGACTTGCTGCAACGCTTGGCCTGCGACCCGCAATTGTGGCAAGCGCGTGGCGATATCGTGCTGCCCGCGCAGCAGGCAAACCCGCCAATCCACGCCAGCGCCCCAGCGCGCAATATCGCCGACGGCTTCGCCCAACAGGCGCTGCGAACTCCGGATGCCCTCGTGATCAGCGACCGCGACGGCCGTTACCGCTATCGTCAGGTCGCCCAGCATGCCGCCGCGGTGCGCAAGGCGCTTGAAGCGCTCCGCGTGAAGCCGGGGGCGCGGGTGGCGGTGATGCTGCCCAAGAGTGCCTGGCAACTGATGGCGGTGCTGGGCATTACCCAGATGGGCGCGGCCTATGTGCCGGTGGACATCCGCCAACCGGCCTTGCGCCGCGAGGCGACCCTGCGCGACGCGGGGATTGCTGCGGTGATTGTCTTGCAAGCCCAGGCATGGCCGGACAGCCTTGAACTTCCGCGCGTCGCCATCGATACGCTTGCCGTCGACCCGCATTGGCCACCCCGTGAGCCGCTGGCGGTAGAGGCCGCGGACCTGGCCTACATCATCTACACCTCAGGCTCCACCGGCACGCCCAAAGGCGTAATGCTCAGCCATGGCGCGGTGGTCAACACCCTCGATGACATCAACCAGCGCTACGCGGTGAACGTCGATGACCGCGTGCTGGGCCTGGCAGAGTTGAGTTTCGACTTGTCGGTGTATGACTTCTTCGGCGCCACGGCGGTCGGTGCGCAGGTGGTGCTGCCCGACCCCGAGCGCGGCGCCGATCCTTCGCATTGGGCGCAATTGATGCAGGAACACGGCATCACCTTGTGGAACTCGGTGCCCGCACAAGGGCAGATGCTGGTGGATTACCTGGAGACCGAGCCCGGCGCAATCCCCGGGCCGCGCTGTGTGCTGTGGTCCGGCGACTGGATTCCCACCACGCTGCCGACCCGCTGGTGGCAACGCTGGCCCGAAAGCCAGTTGTTCAGCCTGGGCGGCGCCACCGAAGCGGCGATCTGGTCGGTGGAGCATCCCATTCGTGCCGAAGATACGGCCTTGCCAAGCATCCCCTACGGCCGGCCCCTCAAGCACCAGACCCTGGAAGTACTCGACGCGCTGGGCCGCCAGTGCCCGGTGGGCGTGCGTGGTGAGATTCATATCGGCGGACTCGGCCTGGCCCTGGGTTATGCCGAAGACCCGCAACGCAGCGCCGAGCGGTTCATCACCCATGCCAGCGGGCGTCGCCTGTACCGCACGGGTGACCAGGGGCGTTACCTGGACGCGGAAGGCTTGATCGAGTTTCTTGGGCGCCAGGATGACCAGGTGAAGATTCGCGGTCACCGCATCGAACTGGCGGAAATCGACGCGGGCTGGCTGGCCCATCCGCAGATCGCCGCGAGTACCACGGTGTTGCTCGGCGAGCGTCACGAACGTTCGCTGTGCAGCTTCGTCACCCTGCACACCAACGCGCCTGCGCCTCACCTGAACACGCAGTTGGGCGAAGTCCTGCGCCAGGCTCGCCACACCCTTGAACACGCGGATTTCGGCCCGCGCGCCGCCATCGAAGCAGCACTGGCTGCGCTGGATCGGGCGGCGGATGTGTCGTTGCTGCACTGGTTGGGCGGCAGTGGCTTGCTGATCCCGGGGCAGTCCGTGGCATTCGACTCGCTGTGCCAGGCCTTGCAACTCGACGCCGGTCAGCATCGCCTGTTGCGGCATTGGCTTACGTTGTTGACCGACAGCGGCTACCTGTGTGCAGACAATGACGGTTGGCGCTGCCAGGTCAGCACGGCTGAACTGAACCAGGACGATGCCTGGGCACAGTTCGCCCGTCTGGCGCCGAGCGGTCTTTGGCCGCTGGAATTGGTCGATTACCTGCGCACCAGCGCGACCCGCCTGGCCGAGCAATTGGACGGGCGCCTGAGCCCGGCAAGCCTGATGTTCCCGCAAGGCTCGGCACATATTGCCGAGGCGATGTACAGCCGTGGCCAGCATGCCCAAGTGCTGCATCGGGCCATGGCCGAGGCGGTTTGCGCGATCGTTGCGCGCCAGAGCCAGCGCCGCTGGCGCATCCTGGAAGTGGGGGCCGGCACCGGTGCCGCCAGTGCGCTGATCATCCCCGCGCTGGCGCCGTTGGTGGCGGACGGGGTGCAGATCGACTATGTGTTTTCCGACGTGTCGAGCTATTTCCTTAACGCTGCGCGCGAACGCTTTGCCGCGTATCCGTGGGTGCGCTTCATGCCGTTCGACATGAACAAACCCGCCTGCGAACAAGGGCTTGCCGCGGGGTCGCTGGACCTGCTGCTCAGCTCCGGCGCATTGAACAACGCCCTGGATACACCGCGCCTGCTCGCCGGGTTACGCCAATTGCTGCAAGCCGATGCCTGGCTGGTGATCCAGGAACTGACCCGCGAACACCGCGAAATCAGCATTAGCCAAAGCCTGATGATGGAGACGCCGCAGGACGTGCGCGCCGCCACCGGGCAGCTGTTCGTGCATACGGACCAGTGGCTGGCGTGGCTGAACAGCGAGGCCGGCGATCAGGCCGAATCGCTGGCGTCGGCCGACAGTGTGCTGCACCTGCTGGGCTACGACCTGTTGGTCGCACGCGTGAAAACCGACCGGCCATTACTGAGCCAGGAGACGTTGCTGGCCTTCATCGCCGAGCGCGTGCCGCGTTATATGGTGCCGGCGCAGGTGCGGATACTCGACCGCTTGCCGGTCACCGCCAATGGCAAGATTGACCGCCGCGCGCTGACCACCCAAGCCGAGCAGCGCCAGCTCGAACCGGCACGCCGTGCGCGCACGGAAGTGGCGGATGAGTTGGTGCAGCGCTTGATCGCGCATTGGGAGCGAGTACTCGATTGCAGTGGGGTGTCGGCGGATCAGGATTTCTTCGGCGCCGGTGGTGACTCGCTGCTGATCGCACAATTGATCGCCGGCTTGCGCGAGCAAGAGCCATTGGCCCGTGCGCAACCCTTCGACCGCCTGTTGCGCTGGGCTCTCAGCCAGCCGACCCCGGAAGGCCTGGCCCAGCGCTTGCGCAGTGAGTCGAGCAGCGAAGCCCCCGCAGTGGTGCCCTCCACGGACCCCCGCCGTGCGCCGCTGGGTGGGCGCGGGCGGGTGGATGCGCTGACGGAACTGGCCGCGGGTGAAGGCACAGCGCGGGTGCTGGTGCATGAAGGGCTCGGCACGCTGCTGCCGTATCGCGGGTTGATCGCCGAACTGGCCGGCAGCGGCCCGTTGCTCGGATTGGCGGTGCACGACAGCGATGATTACTTGAGCCTGCCGCCGGAGCATATCAACGCTACCCTCGGCAAACGGTATGCCCAGGCGCTGTGGGACAGCGGCCGGCGTCGCTTCGACTTGCTGGGCTACTGCTCCGGCGGGCTAGTAACGCTGGAGCTGGCCAAGGCCCTGCTGCAATTGGGCGCCGAGGTGCGTCGGGTGGACATCGTATCGAGCTACCGCATTCCGTACCTGGTGGAGGATGAAGTGCAGATGCTCTACAGCTTCGCCGGCACCCTGGGGCTGGACACCGCTGCGCTGGGGTTGCCGGCGGCCGAGCCGTTGCTCGACAAACACCTGGGTCTGGACGCCACTGCGCTCAAATCTCGCGTACTGGCGGCGGCCAAGGGCATTGCCGATGAGCAGTTGTATCGGGTGTTCGCTCATTCCGTGCGCGCCAGCCACTACAGCGACGGCGCGCCGTATGTGGGCGCCATCCGCCTGTTTGTGCCGAGCGTCGCCAACCCGTTGATCCCCGATCACCAGGCCGCTCTGCAGGCCTGGTGGCAGGCGGCGTCGTTGGCGCCGCTGACTGTGCAGACCCTTCGCGGCAATCACTTCGAGTGCTTGAACGCCGGGCTGAGTCGTTACTTGCTGGAGGAACGCCCATGACTATGCCTGTGAAAACCCTGGTGGTGGGCTCGCGCTTCGGCCAGTTCTACGCCGTTGGTGTGGCTGCGGCCGAGCACCTGGAACTGGTCGGGGTGCTGGGGCAGGGCAGCCGTCGCTCCCGCGCACTGGCTCGCTATCTCGAAGTGCCGTGTTTCGAGGCCTTGGCCCACGTACCCGCCGACACACAACTGGCCTGCGTGGCGGTGGGCGGCGCAGCAAGGGGCGAACAAGGCCCCGCCTTGGCGCAAGCGCTGATGGAGCGGGGCATTGATGTGCTGATCGAGCACCCGTTGCTGCCCCAGGAACTGCAAGACTTGCTGAGCACGGCGGCGCGCCTGCATCGGCGCTGCCTGCTCAACAGTTTCTATCCGCAGTTGCCGTGCGTGGCGCGGTTCATCGAGCTGGCGCGGCAGCTGCATCGTCAACAGGGCATTCGCCATATCGACGCCGACTGCGCGGTGCAGGTGAGTTACGCGACCCTCGATGTGCTGGCGGCGCTGTTGGAGTCGGTAGGCCCATGGTCGGTGGACTGCGTGGCACCGGCGCTGTCGGCCTGGCGGGATATCAGCCTGGTCATGGCGCAAGTGCCGGTGTCGCTGCGCGTGCTCAATGAGTTGGCCGCCAATGATGACGGGCGCATGCAGAGGCTGCAGCGCATCAGCATCGCCACTGACAGCGGCACGTTGCTATTGGCCTCGCCCCACGGGCCGTTGCTGTGGCTGCCGGCCGTGCGTGCGCCGGTGCAAGATGTCGACGGGGTGTTCGACCTGTTTGGGCCGCAGGCCGATGAGCCGCTGCCGTGCGCCGAAGTGTTGGAGGCCGCGGCGGCGGATTGGGCGCAGGTTTACCGCCGCGTCTGGCCGACAGCCGCGGCCAGTGCATTGCAACCGCTGATCACGGGGGTGGGGCTGGCGCGCCTGCAACAGCGCAGCCTGGAAGTGGTGAGGCTATGGCAGCAGGTGACGGCGGCGCTCGGGTTCCCGCTGCAGCCGTCGCTGACGTTGCCGGCGGCCGGCCTGGCCCAGGCATTGGAGCACGTCCGATGAACCACTTGAGCGAAATGCTGCGTCCTTTCCGTGCGCGCTTAGGGGCGGCGATCGCGTTGCAGGCCGTCGCCGGGATCTGCTCGCTGCTGCCGCTGATAGCCTTGGCGCAACTGGCGGACAGCTTGCGCCAGGCGCCGCCGCTGGCGTCTTCGGCACTGAACTGGGTGGTGGTGGCGGTGGTGGCGTCAGCGCTGTGGTTGTTTGGCCAGACCCTGGCCTTGCACCTGACCCATCAGGTGGACGCCGACCTGTGTGACCGTCTGCGCGTGCGCCTGGCCGAGCATCTGCAACGCTTGCCCTTGGGCTGGTTTGCTCGGCTGGGGGCCGAGGGCGTCACCCGTTACGCCGAGCAGGATGTGCGGGCCTTGCACCAACTGGTGGGCCATGCGCCGACCGACCTAGTCAACCTGCTGTTGATTCCCATGGCCACCTTGGCCTACCTGCTGTGGAGCAACAGTGCCCTGGCGCTCTGGTGCCTGCTGCCGTTGGCATTGGGCGTGCTGGGCTATTGGCGCCTGGGCTCGGCGCATTACCGCGAGGACGTGGCCCAGCGCAATAGCGCAATCCAGCGGTTGTTCAGCGACTACAGCCAGTTCGCCGGCAACCTAGGCCTGGTCCGGCAATTTCCCAGCGCGGGCATTCATCGCCGTGTGCAAGAGGCGGTGCAGCAGTTTGATCAGCGCTTCAGCCATTGGGTGAGCCGCGCCGGTCATCTTGCTGCGCTGATCCAGGTCCTTCTCAGCGCACCGTGGCTGTTAGCCTGGGTGGTACTTGGCACACTATTTATCGGCGTGAGCGAAGTGGGCGCCGTGCAGGTGTGCGGCTTTTTGCTGCTGGTGCGCGCCATGGCGGCGCCGGTATTGGCGCTGGGGCACGGCTTTGATGCGCTGAACAACGCGCGCGCAAGTGCCCGGCGCCTACAGGAGGTGTTGAGTACACCGCCGTTGATCGAACCCGACGCGCCGCAATCGCCTCGGGACGCCAGCGTGGAGATGCTCGATGTGAGCTTCTCCCAGGGTGATGTCACGGTACTGAAGGCGATCAACCTGCGCCTGGAGCCGGGCACTACCACCGCGCTGGTGGGGCCGTCCGGCGCGGGAAAAAGCACCTTGGCCGGTTTGATCGCCCGCTTTATGGACGTCGACAGCGGGCATGTGCGCGTGGGCGGGGTGGATGTTCGGCAGATCGCCAGCCGCCAATTGCAGCAGTATCTGGCTCTGGTGTTTCAGCAGGCGGGGGCATTGCGCCTGTCACTGGCGCAAAACATCGCCCTGTATCAGCCCCACGCCAGTGAAAAACAGATTCGCGCCGCGGCCAAGGCGGCCTGCCTGGATGACTGGATCATGGGGTTGCCCAAGGGCTACGCCAGCGTGGTGGACGATGATGTGCGGCTGTCCGGCGGCGAATTGCAGCGCCTGGCGATTGCGCGGGCGCTGCTTTCGCGTGCGCCGATCATGTTGCTCGACGAACCCACCTCCGCTACCGACCCGCAGACCGAGCGCGCCTTGCGTACTGCACTGCGCGACGACGCGGCCGGGCGCACGCGGCTGATCATCGCCCATCGCCTGGAAACCATCGCCCATGCCGAGCAGATCCTGGTGCTCTGCGAAGGGCGCATTGTGCAGCGCGGATGTCATGCACAGTTGTTGGCCGTGGACGGTCTGTACCGCCAGCTGTGGGACGAGCAAATGTCGATGGCCGATCAACTGGAGTTCGTGTCATGAGTGTACTTTCGCCGTTGCGTCATTTGCCCGACCAGGCCCGGCGCATACTGCGCGGCGCCCTGGGGTGGATGCTACTGGCCGCCGTGCTGGATGGCTTGGCGGGGTTGGCGCTGGTGCCGCTGATACTGGCCTGGTTCGATCAACAGAGTGTGCAGCCAAGCGTGCTGCTGTTGATGGGGCTGACGTTGCTGCAGGCCTTAGTCAGCTACGTTGCCCAGCGCCGTGGTTATCTGGCGGGAGCCGGGTTGGCGGCCGGCCTGGTCTCGCAACTGGTGCAACAGCTGCCGCGTTTGCCATTGGCGCGTCAGGGCCAGCTGGAAGATTTGGTGCGCGGGCCGGTGTTCAACAGCATGGGCATCCCGGCGCACTTGCTGGCGCCGCTGGTAACGGCGCTGGTGACGCCGACGATGGTGGTGCTGGGGCTGATCTTTATTGAACCGCGTTTGGCGCTGGCGTTGGCCCTGGCTTATCTGCCGTTGTTCGCCCTGCTGCGTTGGGCCGGGCGACGTAGCCTGGCGCTGGAGCAACTGCGCCAGCAAGTCGACCGTCGCGCCGGGCAGCTGTTGCAGACATTCGCGCAGCAACAGGCCTTGATCCGCAGCGCCGGTGATGCCAGCCAGGGCCAGTTGGCGTTGCGTCAGGCCTTGCACGAGCAACACCAGGCCACGCACCGTCTCAACCGCCGCGCGTTGCCCAGCGGGCTTGGCTTTGCGGCGGCGGTGCAGGTGGTGTTTTCGCTGATGTTGGCAGGTGGCGTGCTGGCGGTGGCGGCGGGGCAGTTATCCGGCGCGCTGTTGGTGGCGGTGTTGGTGTTGCTGATGCGCTTCATCGAACCGCTGTCGCAACTGGCTTACCTGGACCAGGCTTTGCGTATGGCGTGGCAGGCGTTGTCTCAAGTGCTCGCGGTGTTGGCCGTGCCGACGCTGCACAGCCCGCACCCCGGAGAGCAGCCTCAGGATGCAAGTTTGCAAGGGCAAGGCTTGAATATCTGCGGCGAAGGCGGCGAGCAGTTGCTCAAGGATGTGGACATCCATTGCGCGCCGGGAACGTTCACAGCGATTGTCGGACCGTCGGGCGCGGGTAAAAGTACTCTGCTGGCCTTGCTGGGGCGTGGCATGGACCCGCAGACCGGCGCAGTACGACTCGGCCAGGTGGACATTCGCCAGCTAAGCGAACACACCTTGGCCAACCACCTTACGCAAGTGTTCCAGAACAGCGGGCTGTTTGCCGGCAGCCTGCTGTGGAATGTCAGCATGGCCCGGCCGCAAGCCACGCCTGCGCAACTGCAACACGCCGCCAAGGATGCTGCATTGGATGAGGTGCTCAGCAGCCTGCCGCAGGGTTGGCACAGCGAGGTGGGGCCGGGCGGCGCATTACTCTCGGGCGGCCAGCGGCAACGGGTCGGCCTGGCGCGCGCGCTGCTGTCCCCGGCGCCGATCCTGTTGCTTGACGAACCCACCGCCAGCCTCGATGCGCGCTGCGAAGCACGGGTCAATCGCAGCCTGCAGGCGCTGCATGGCAGGCGCACCGTGGTGTTGGTGTCACACAACCCGATGTTGGTGCGCGGTGCCGATCAGATCCTGGTGCTGGAAGGCGGCAGCGTCAGTGGCTGCGGCAGTCATGAGCAGTTGCTGGCCACGCACCGCTGGTATGCGCAGTTCGTCGAGCAAAACCTGCCGGGCAGCCATTGAAAAAGTCCCTTAATCGAAAAGTCGCAGCGTTCGTTTAAACGATACTAATGCGAATTATTATCGATAAAGAGGCTGGGCAATGTCACACCGGGGAGCAACAAAGGCGGGGCGGGGTTTCCAACGTAATGGGGCGCAGCTTGGGATGGTGTTGGTGCTGGGCCTGAGCCCGTTGGCACAGGCGATTGCGACCGTGCAATTGCCTGTCATCAAGGTCGCGGGTGACGACACCTCGGGCGAGGTGACCCCACCCGGCGTCACCGCCATCGGCAAGCTACCGCTCAAACTGCGGGAAACGCCGCAGTCGGTGAGCGTCATCGACCACGAGCGCATCGAGCAGCAAAACCTGTTCAGCCTCGATGAGGTGATGCAGCAGGCCACTGGCGTGACGGTGCAGCCTTTCCAGTTGCTGACCACCGCGTACTACGTGCGTGGCTTCAAGATCAACTCTTTCGAACTGGATGGCGTGCCGGCGATGCTCGGTGAAACCGCCGGTTCGCCTCAGGACATGGCGGTGTATGAGCGCGTCGAAATCCTGCGTGGCTCCAATGGTTTGCTGCACGGCAGCGGTAACCCGGCGGCCACGGTCAACCTGGTGCGCAAGCGCCCACAAAAGGCATTCGCCGCCAGCACCACCCTCAGCGGCGGCACCTGGGACCGTTACCGTGGCGAAGTGGATGTCGGCGGGCCGCTGACCCAGACTGGCAATGTGCGTGGGCGCGTGGTGGCGGCCTACGAGGATCGCGACTACTTCTACGATGTCGGCAAGCAAGACACCCAGTTGCTCTACGGCATCACCGAATTCGACCTGACCCCAGACACCCTGCTGACCCTGGGCGCGCAATACCAGACCATCGATTCGGTGACCAACATGGCCGGCGTGCCCATGGCCAAGGACGGATCGAGCCTGAACCTGTCGCGCTCCACCTATCTGGACGTGGACTGGGACCGCTTCAAGTGGACCACGCGCCGGGTGTTCGGCTCTCTTGAGCAGCAACTGGATCACGACTGGAAAGCCAAGGTCGCCGCCGAATACCAGGATGCCGACTCAAGCCTGCGCTATGCCGGTGCTTTTGGCGCCATCGACCCGCTCACCGGCGATGGCGGTCGCTTGATGGGCGCTGCGTATAAATTCAGCAGCACTCAAAAGAGCGTGGATGCCTCGGTCAATGGGCCGTATTCGTTGTTTGGCCGCAGCCATGAGTTGCTGTTGGGCACCAACTACAGCCACGGCGAAACCGAGCAGCGCACCGCCCAGTTCACCACGCCGCTCAACGTGCCAGTGAATGTCTATCGCTGGGACCCGAGCAGTGTGCCCAAACCCGGGATCGGCGCCTATACATCGCCCGGTTCCACGACGACCACCTCCAAGGGCGTCTACGCGCTGACCCGCTACAAACTGCTCGATCCGCTGACCCTGGTCATCGGCGGCCGGGCCAGTTGGTGGGACCAGAACGCGCCGACCAGCCACTTCACCCCCGGCCGGGAAATAACCCCGTATGGCGGCTTGATCTGGGACTTTGCGCAGAACTGGTCGTGGTACGCCAGCTACGCCGAGGTCTACCAGCCGCAGACCGGGCAAACCTGGAGCGGCGACCTGCTCAAACCGGTGGAGGGCAAGACCTATGAAACCGGGATCAAGGGCGAGTTGGCGGACGGGCGTTTGAATATGTCGCTGGCGGTGTTCCGTATCGACCTGGAGAACAACCCGCAAGTCGACCCGGACCATCCGGGTGTGGGGTCGACCACCTACTACATCAGCGGCGGCAAGGTGCGCAGCCAGGGCTTCGAGCTGGAGAGCAGCGGTTATATCACCCCCGAATGGAACGTCTCCGCCGGTTATACCTACACCAGCACCGAGTACCTCAAGGACACCAACGCTTCGGGTGAGCGCTATGCCAGCTTCACGCCGCGCCACATGGCGCGGGTGTGGACCCAGTACGAGTTGCCGTGGCAGGACCGCCGCTGGAGCGTCGGTGCCGGCATGCAGGCGCAAAGTGATTACTCCACCCAATCCGGGGCTGTGACCCTGGAGCAGGGCGGCTATGCCTTACTCAATGCGCGGGTCGCCTACCGCATCGACGAGCATTGGACTGCCGCGGTCAACGGCAACAATCTGGCGGACCGCAAGTACTACCAGAGCCTGTCCAACGTCAATTGGAACAACCGCTATGGCGAACCGCGCAGCCTCAATCTGACCCTGCGAGGTACGTTCTGATGGCCGCGCCGGCCCTTGGTTCCTGGCCGCTGCGCATTTGTCTGGCGCTGGCGGGCAGTGTGCTCAGCAGCCTGCAACTGGCCGTCCTGCTGGCGCGGCATTATCCGTGGGGCGGTGGGCTGGAGCGGCTGTATGCCGGCGTGTTCCTGGGCTTGGGGTTTCTGGTGACGGTACTGCTGTGGTCGTTGCTGGCGCCGGATCGCAAACGCGTGGTGTGTCGCTCCAGCGTCTGGCTGCTGCTGTTTACGCCCTGGCTGCTTTGGGATGGAGCCTGGCGATGAACCTGATGGGCGCACCGAGGGCATTGGTCCAGCGTGTACATGCCGGGGCAGGCGGGGTGTTTGGAGTACTGCTGTTCGTGATCCTGCTGACGGGGGCGTGGAGCATGGCCCATGAAGACTTGCGCGCCTGGTTTCGCGGCCCGGCGGCGTTGGCTCACGGACCGGCGCTACCGGTCGCGCAATGGCCGGCTATCGCTCGCGAGCGCGGCCTGGCGCTCGGTGAATTGCGCATTCGTTTGCCGGACAGCCGCCACTCGGTGGTCGAGTTGTGTGCATCGCCCAAGGACTGCACGGTCGCCTTGGACCCCGTCAGCGGCCGTGAGCTGGCGTCAGGCAACGCGGCTGATATCCTGTTCAACCTGCACAAAAGTCTGTTCATCGGTTTTCCCGGCCGGATTTTGATCAGCTTTTTGGGCGTGGTGTTGTTGCTGGTGATCTGGGCAGGCAGTGCATTACACAGTGGGCGCCTGCAAGACCTCAAGCGCCTGCGGCGCGACCGTGGGGCACGGGTGTTCGCCCATGACTTGCACAGCCTGATCGGCCGTTGGTGCGGGCCCTGGTTGCTGCTGTTTGGTATCACTGGCGCGTTGTCCGGTCTAGGGGCGCTCGGCACCTTGGGGCTAGCCGCGCAGGCGTTCCCGGGCGCGCCGCAGCAAGCGTTCATGCAGTTGCTGGGGGCACCGCCGCAGGTCGACCGAACAACGGCTTCAGCGCCGGCGGTCGATCTGGATCAGTTGCTGCACCAGGACGCCGTCGCCCATCCGGGGTTCTCTGCTCAGAACGTCGCCTTGCACCACTGGGGTGAGCCGGATGCCTGGGTGGAAGTGAGCGGTATCCAACAAGGCCTGCCCAGTACGGCCGTCTTTGAACGGCATGCCTATCGCGCCGCTGACGGCCTCGCCGTCGGCTCCAGCAGCGCCAGCGGACGCGGTCTGTGGTTGCAGGCGTTTATTGCGGTGCAGCCGCTGCACTTTGCCGACTACCGCTGGGTGCCTGTTGGCGGGTCACTGCTGCGCGCCGTGCATTTCGGCATGGCGTTGGCGGCGGCGGGGTTGGTGCTCAGCGGCTTGTACCTGTGGCTGGAGCGTCGGCGCCTCAAGGCCGGCGGCGGTTGGCAGGTGCTACTGCGCCTGGTGGTCGGCGGCGGTGGCGGGTTGCTGGCGGCCACGGCGGTATTGCTCTGCGCGGGGGCGCTGGGCAGTGCCAACCTGGCGTGGTGGTTCTGGGGCGGTTGGCTTGCCAGCCTGCTGCTGGCCTGCCTGATGCCCCCCAGGCATCAACCGCTGCACCTGCTGCTGGCCATGACGGGCCTGGGCTTCCTGGCGGCGGCGCTGCTGCACCTAGCCGGCAGCCTGAAACAAGGCAGCGTGCCGCTGTGGCCCATCGATATTGTGTTGCTGCTGTGCGCGGCCAGTGCCCTGTGGGCATTGCGGCGCCTGATTTCTTTTACGCGCGCGGCACGGGCTGCCGCCGCCAATGTTGCCTGAGGGGAGACTTGTAATGCTGGATCTGTTGAAACATTGGCGCATGGTGCTGACCTTTGCACTGTTGTACCTGTCCCAAGGCATTTGCTTCGGCATCGCCATGGACGCCTTGCCGACCCTGCTGCGTCATGACGGCGCGGCGCTCCACGCCTTGGCGTTCCTGCCGTTGGTGGGGATACCGTGGGTGGTCAAGTTCCTCTGGGCGCCCCAGGTGGATAACCATTGGAGCCCACGCCTGGGGCGGCGCCGCAGTTGGATCATTCCCATGCAGATACTGGTGCTGCTGTGCATTGCCTGCCTGGCAAGCATCGGCCTGCGCGTCGAGACGGCAGGCATCGCCGTGGGCCTGCTGATTGTTGCCTCGCTGGCCAGCGCCACCCAGGACATCGCCACCGACGGCATGGCGGCCGAGTACTTTAGCGGCAACATGCTCGCGCGGATTAACGCCATTCAAGTGGGCGGCACCATGGTCGGCTTCTTCGTTGGCGGCGCCGGCACCTTGCTGCTTAGCGGCTACCTGGGGCAAACCAGCGCGTTCAGTCTGCTGGCTTTGGTGCCGTTGTTGAGCCTGGTGTGCGTCGGCTGGCTGCACGTGGCACCGGCCAAGGAAAAACAGCCAGATGTGGCGCATGCCTCATTATGGCGGTTCATCAGGCGGCCAAAGGCGCTGGCGCTGTTGGTGCTGGCCTTGTTGTCGGCCATGACGTCAGTGTCGGGTTTTGGCTTGTCAAAGCTGTTCCTGAATGACGCCGGTTGGTCCTTGCAGGCTATCGGCCAACTGGGCATGAGCGGCGGCGTGGTCACCATCGTCCTCGGCTGCAGCGGTGGTGCGTGGTTGATCCGGGTGTTGGGGCTGTGGCCGACGTTCATCCTGGCGGTAGGCATGGCCGGCGCTGCCGCGTTGACCTGGCTACTGCAAGCCAACGGCATGCTTGCCACGCAAACCGGACTGATCTGGTTGGCCGTGGGCCTGGGCTCGTTCGCGACCGGCGCCACCTCGGTGGTGATCATGACCGCCTCCATGGCCTTCGCTGCGCAAAGCGACCAGGCCGGTACGGACATGACCGCCGTGCAAAGCACGCGTGATCTGGGGGAAATGCTGTCTTCGACCTTACTGGTGGGGTTGACTGCGCAGGCGGGGTATAGCGGTGGGTTTCTGGCGGGGATGGTGATGGCGATCCTGGCGTCGTTGGTGGCGTTGAATGTGTCACGTCAACGTGTGGGGGAAAGAGCCGCGGGCTGATTGATAGGTTGGGCGATCGTCAAAGGCGCTCAACGGATCAATCAGTGCGAGCGCTCGTGATCTTCCGACATCAAGCGTGCGGCGCGGAGCCGCAGTGAGTGCACGCCTGCAGCCCGTCGATCGAGCTGTTAGCGCCCAACGTGCCCATGAGTTTATTGATATCCGTGGTGTAGAACTTCAGAAGTTCTCCACGACGGATGCCTGTCTCCAAGAGCAATCCAATCATTAGCCAATTGCGCAGTTGCAAACGTTCCGGGAACGGATTCTCTGCAGCGCTGGTGAGCCTCATGAACATTTATGACATGTCATATGATTTAACATAATATACATTATGCGTAACGTAATGTTACATAATCAGAGGCGATGCCCGTCACATTTCAACGGGCAAAACCCCTTGCTGTGTCAAACCTGAGCAAACCCGCCATCCACGAACATCTCGCTGCCGGTCATAAAACTGCTTTCGTCCGACGCCAGGAACAATGCGGCCGCTGCCACCTCTTCGGCTTGACCAATTCGGCCCAGAGGAACCTGCCCAGTCATGTCGTCAATGATCGCGTCTTTCTGACCGGTTCCGCTCAATGCCAGGTCCAGTCCGGGTGTCGAGATCGGTCCAGGAGAAATAACGTTGACGCGAATGCCTGTGCCTTTAAGGTCCAGCGCCCAACTTCTGGCGAAATTGCGCAGTGCCGCCTTGGTTGCGCTGTAAACGCTGAACGCTGGTGTTCCCATGGTGCCAGTCGTAGAACCGGTGAGCATGATCGAGCCGCCGGCGCTCATCAGTGGCAGCGCGTTTTGCACAGTGAACAGTGTGCCTTTGACGTTGATGCCAAACGTGCGGTCGAACGATGCTTCGGTAATTGAGCCGATAGGCTCGAAATCACCTAGGCCCGCATTGGCGAATAACACATCAATCCGACCCTTAGTCGCCTTGATCTGCGCGAAGATGCGTTCCAGATCATCCAGTTTGGCAATATCACCCTGAATGGCGATGCCGTGCGGGCCGATCAGGTCGAGCGCCTTGTCGAGTTCTTCTTGCCTGCGGCCGACGATGACGACCTGCGCGCCTTCCTGCGCAAAGCGAATCGCGCTCGCCAAGCCTATGCCGCTGTTGCCACCGGTGATGACTGCAATCTTGCCGTTGAGCCTGCTCATGTTGCACTCCAAGGTATGTGGAGGCACAACTGTAGATCCGGACTATTCTTTTGAATAGTATGCACCTTTTGGTAAGTACCCTATGGAGTGCCCGAATCATGGCTAATACGTCATTCAACTGCGGCCTTGAAGCTGCGCTCGCCGTGATCGGCGGCAAATGGAAACCGCTGGTTCTCTACAATCTGGCGAAGGATGTCCATCGCTACGGCGAATTGCGCCGCGCCATCGGTGGCGTGACCGATAAAGTGTTGATTCAGCAACTCAAGGAATTGGAGCGCGACGAGATCATCGTGCGAATCGATTTTCAGGAGATCCCGCCGAAGGTGGAGTACTCGCTGACACCGTTTGGCGAATCCTTGGCCATTGCATTGGGCACCTTATGTACCTGGGGCACCGAACATATGCAGACGGTGGAACGTATCAGCCAGCGCCGTGCGGCCGCCCTCGCCCAGTCTTGAGCCCCCTCTTCTGGCATCCAACTCAACTAAATAGTCATTTAGTTGAGTTAAATCAATAGCTTACGAAATCAAAGCTGAAACCGATCTACCGACTGGGACAGCTTGCCGGCCAGGTTCGACAGCTCGTCCGTGGTCGACGCTGTCTGGCCTATCACACGACTGTTGTTCTCCGACATCCCGGCAATCATCTCCACCTGATGGGAGATTTCATTGCTGGCCAGGCTCTGTTCACTGATGGTGCGCGAAATGTCGTGCACCAGTTCCGTGGTGTTGAGGGTTGCCTGCAGGATCTCGCGAATAGCGCGTTCCACATCGGCGGTAACCGCCATGCCTTTGTCCACTTGAGCGACGCCCTCCTCCATGCTGGTTACCGCTTCCCGGGTGCTTTGCTGGATGCGCCCAACCATGCTGGCGATTTCCTGGGTCGACGCACTGGTACGCCCCGCAAGGCTGCGCACTTCATCGGCCACCACCGCAAAGCCGCGCCCCTGCTCCCCGGCCCGCGCCGCTTCGATGGCTGCGTTGAGGGCCAGC
Source organism: Pseudomonas sp. ARP3 (assembly GCF_001029595.1). NCBI lineage: Bacteria > Pseudomonadati > Pseudomonadota > Gammaproteobacteria > Pseudomonadales > Pseudomonadaceae > Pseudomonas > Pseudomonas sp. ARP3. The sequence continues at coordinate 111,935 of NZ_LEKF01000011.1, read as the reverse complement.
AGGTTGGTTTGGTCAGCGATGCCTTTGATCACTTGGATGATGCTGTAGATCGCCTCGGATTCCTTGTCCAAGGTGCGGATCACCTGGGCCGATTGCTGGGAGGAACGGGCGATACCGTCCATGTCGCTGACCACCTGGTGTATGACTCGCCCACCGTCCTTGGCCAGGGCTTCGGCCTGGTTGGCCATTTCCAGTGCGTGCCCGGCGTGGCGGGTGATTTCTTCGATACTGGCAGTCATTTCACTGGCGGCAGCGGCCATGGTGCTGGCGGCTGAACTTTGCTGCTGGCTGCTGTTGGCGACTTCATGACAGCCATGACTCAGTTGTTCGGTAACGCCGGTGATGCCGTGTGCGTTGCTGCGCACTACGTCGATCATGCCGCGCAAATCACGCTGCATGGTCGCCAGGCTGCGGATCAATGAGCTGGCTTCGTCCTTGCGATGCGGCTCGACAATGGTTTCGCTCAAGTTGCCCCGGGCGATGCTGGCGGCAATCCGGCTAGCGGACTGCAGTGGGCCCATGATGCTCAGCATCACCCAACGGCCTTGCGCCAGGAGCAACAACAGACTGGCAATCAGCACCGCACCTAGGGTGAAATTGGCGCTGCGAATTGTCTGTTGGGTGCTGGCGCCGGTTTGCTGGGTATTGCTTTCGATCAGCTCGCTCAGCGTTGCCAGTTGATCTTCCAGTTGGGTGAACGCTTTATTGAACGTTTCTAATTCGCCGCGAGCGGCTTCCGGGTTGTCCAGAGCCAGCACGACGATACGTTCGGCTGCGCTGATATAGGTATCGAGCGCGGGCTTGATGCTTTCCAACTTGGTCCTGAGCGTCTCGTCCAACGGCAGCTTGAGGTTCTCTGCCAGCATCTGGCGAAAATGCTCCGCGTGCTCCTTGAGCGAACTGCTGACCTCGTCCTTGCTACTGGTGCTCTTACCCAGCCCGACCAACATGGCAGACAACACATCGGCGCGCAGAGCGTCGTGCATCATGTCGGCTTCCATATGGTTGCGCAGCACCGTCATGCTGACCTCGTTTTCGCGCACGGCGTCGCTCATCCGAGCGTTTCCCAGGTAACTGACCAAGCTCATCAGCATGGCGGTCAACAATCCAGTCGCAATCAGCAGCATCAAGCGTAATTTGATCGTCATGCGGGTATCCCTGTGCCTGGAACGCCGGTTGAAAAGCCAACCGCCTGAGCGTCGTTAGTACCGTTATCGGCATCTTGTCCCTGTTATTGAAGCCTAAGTTTGCGGATCTGCGCGGATCCCTTAAGCTGAGCGGCCTTTGCTTGGCCCGGAATTGCTCCATGTCTCGACGTATTGCCCATCTCGCCCTGCTGCTGGGGTTGATCACCGCCATCGGCCCCTTCGCCATCGACAGTTACCTCCCTGCCCTCCCTACCCTGGGCGCGAGCCTGCACGCATCACCGGCGGCGGTGCAGATGAGCCTGACGGTGTTCTTTATTGTGATCGGCGTGTGCCAGCTGTTTTACGGGCCGATCAGCGATGTATTCGGGCGCAAGCCACCGATTTATGCCGGGTTGATGATTTTCGCGGTGGGCAGCATCGGTTGCGCATTGGCGCCGACCATTGAAGTGCTGATTGCCTTTCGCGCAATGCAGGCGTTCGGGGCCTGCGCCGGCATGGTGGTGCCCCGCGCCATTGTGCGCGACCTGTACACCGGCCATGAAGCCGCGCGGCTGATGTCCCTGCTGATGCTGGTGATGAGTGTTTCGCCGATTCTCGCGCCGTTGGCCGGCAGCCTGGTAATTTCCCTGTGGAGCTGGCGCGAAGTGTTTGCCGTGCTGGCGGTGGTGGCTGTGCTGTGCCTGGTGATGACTGTCGTGCAATTGCCCGAGACTCACCCGGCGGAGCGCCGTCTGGGCAAAACCCTGGGCAGCGCCTTCAGCAGCTACGGCGGTTTGCTGCGTGACCCCGTATTCATGGGATTGTCGTTGGTGTGCGGCTTCGGGCTGGCCACGTTTTTCGTGTTTATCGGCAGCGCGCCGTTCGTGTACATCGAGCACTTCGGCCTGACGCCGACCCAATTCAGCCTGGCATTCGCCCTCAACGCCGCGTCGTTTTTCGCCATGAGCCAACTGACTGCGCGCCTCAGCGCACGCTTTGGTCTGGCGCCGCTGATTCGCGGTTCGGTGATCGGTGTGGCGGTGGTGATGAGCCTGCTGGCAATCACCACGCTGTGGTCCGGCAACCTGGCCTTGATGATGTCGCTGCTGTTTATCGGCTTTGGTTTTCTCGGCCTGCTATTGCCGGCGGCCGGCGTGCTGTCCATGGAGGACCACGGTGCCGTAGCGGGCTCGGCCTCGGCGTTGCTCGGCGCGATTCAAATGATCACCGGCGCGGTGTGCATGAGCCTGGTCGGTGTGTTCGCCGACCACACGCCAGCGCCGATGCTGGTGGGGATCGCACTGTGCGCCGTCGCGGCACTCTTCACGGTGCTGTGGACCTTACGCCGCTTGCCAGCGCATTTGGCGAGCGCCCCGCCCTCCTCCTGACAGTCACCATTCGTCGGGCTTGGCCGGCATCCATTACAACTATCGGCGGGCCGGAAAACACTAACTTCATAGCTGTTTCACACACCTATGGAGACCGACAATGACTGATTACCCACGCCCGCCGTTCGCCCCACAAGCCCAAAGCGTTCCGGGTACCCAGAAGAAAATGGATCCGTACCCGGACTGTGGCGAACAGAGCTACAAGGGCTCCGGCCGCCTGGCCAACAAAATCGCCCTGATTACCGGCGCCGACAGCGGCATCGGCCGCGCAGTCGCCATCGCGTTTGCCCGTGAAGGCGCCGATGTGGCCATCGCCTATCTGGATGAGCACGACGACGCTCAGGAGACCGCGCGTTGGGTCGAAGAAGCCGGCCGTCAGTGCCTGCTGCTGCCCGGCGATATTGCGCAAAAAGCCACCTGCCAGGCGCTGGTGGACAAGACCGTTGAACAGTTCGGCCGTATCGACGTGCTGGTCAATAACGCCGCGTTCCAGATGAGCCATGAAACCCTCGAAGAAATCGAGGATGAAGAATGGGTCAAGACCTTCGATATCAACATCACCGCCATGTTTCGCATCTGCAAGGCGGCTTTGCCGCACATGAAGGCCGGCAGCTCGATCATCAACACCACATCGGTCAATTCCGACATGCCCAAGCCGACATTACTGCCCTACGCCGCCACCAAGGGCGCCATTGCCAACTTCACCGGGGGCCTGGCACAGATGCTCGGCAGCAAGGGGATTCGTGTCAACAGCGTCGCCCCAGGCCCGATCTGGACGCCGCTGATCGTGGCCACCATGACCGACGAGGATATGCAGAATTTCGGCAGCGAAACCCCGCTGGGCCGCCCCGGACAGCCGGTGGAAGTGGCGCCGATCTATGTATTGCTGGCCTCGGACGAAGCCAGCTACATCTCCGGCTCGCGTTACGCCGTCACCGGTGGCAAGCCGATCCTCTGACCGTTCTACAAATCGAACCGATCCACTGCCCGCCGCCGCTCATTGTCGTCGCGAACGTCATAGCTGGCGGTGGTCTGGATATTGGTGTGGTGCGCCAGTTTCTGCGCAATCGACAGGTCATGCTCCTCGATCACCCGCGTGATGAACGAGCGGCGGAAGTCATGGGGCATGATCTTCACACCGACCTGTTCGCCGCGTTGGCGGGCGATGTAGTAAATCGCGTGTTTGGTGATGCGTTCCCGGGTGATATGGCTGCCACGGCGGATGCGGTTAAACAGAAAGCTGTCATCCTCCTCGCCCTCCTTGAGCTGTTCACGACGAAACGCCAGCCACGCCTGCAGTTTGGCAAAGGCCCAGTCCGGCGCGTATTTGACCAGTTCCTTATTGCCCTTGCCGATGACCCGCAGGCTGCGTTCGGCGAAGTCGACCTGCGCGAGGTCGAGGTTGACCGACTCCGACTTGCGCATGCCTGAGCCGTAGAGAATGCCGATTACCGCGGCATCACGCAGGCCCTGGGGGCGTGGGTCGGCGGCGCAGGCTTCCATCATTTCGCGGATCAACGTTCGGCGCAGATTGCGGCCCTGACCCAGGCGCGTGCCGGCGGATGCCTTGACCGTGCGCATCTTCAGCAGGTGTTCCTGAGTGATCAGGCTCATGCGCCAGGCTTCATTCATCACCCCGCGTACGGCATTAACGTACAGCGATGAGGTGTTGGGCGCGTAACCGTCTTCGCGCAGCGCCGCCACCAGGGCGATGACATGTTCGGGTTGCAGCAGGTGCCAGTCGATCTCTTCAAGATTGATGTCTTCGAAGCCCAGGCGGTCGGCGGCGTCTTGCAGCACATAGCGCATGGTCAATTGGCTGGAAGGTGCCAGGCGGGTGAGGTAAAGGGTCAGGGGGTTGCGCAGAAACTCAGTCAATGTAATTCAGCCTTTGGATTAAATACCCCGATCAACTCATTGTTTCACCGAGGTATTTAGTGAATTGGCAAGGGCCGAGTCTAGCGCATGACCGGCCCTGGCACAAAATCACGGGGCGGTTTCTTCGTCGTCGGTGGGTTCCTGGGGCTGGGTCTGGGCCTGGCTCCACTCGGCGTCCTGTTTCTGCATCAGGGCAAACCAGTGCTGACGCATGAACGGCAAGTACGCCTGCGGTGCCTTGGCGAAATCCTTCTCGTCGCGGTAGCAGCCCGGCAATGGCAGCTCGGTGCCCTGCTCCTTGTATTGACTGACCAGCGCCTGTTGGCCGGCCACGCTACAGTCCTTGGGCAACGGCATACCGCGCAGCGCGCCAGCCTCTTCATCCCACCAAGCCGCGCCGTAGCGGTCGACGCCGCGCAGGCGGTACTTCTCGGATTTGCCCACATGCATGATCAGCTTGAATTCATTGGGGCTGACGTCGCTGGTGCAGGTCAGCGAATAGCCGACGACGGTCTGGGTGATGCCATCCCCGTTCAGGTCAGTGACTTTGGTGGCGGTTCGGTCGAAACGCAGGGCCGCATCGAATTGGCAGTGCTGCACATCGTCGTAGAGCATCCACATACGCTTGGGGCGTTTGCCGTCAATCAGGTACTGGGCGGCGTAGACAAATGCAGACTGGGTGCCGTCATCGTCCCGTTCGTTGAGCTGCTCGGCGAGTACCAGCAGGTTTTTGCCCTGGCGGTCGTCCCAGGTGTAGGCCGCGATCTGCTTGCCGCGTACTTCCACGCCTTCGGGCACCTGATCGATGCTGGTCAGCGCCACCCCGTCGTCGGCCCGCACCGTGGAAATACAGGCCACGCCCAACAACAACCCCATCAATACCGGCCGCAACTGGCCGCGTAAAAGCTGCACGCTATTCATCCGTCTGCCCTGGCAAGAGATGGCTTACTTTACCGGCACTTGAGCGCCAATGCAGAGAAGATTCTTCATGTGGCGCTGAACTGCCCATTGTGCCGCTGAGGGTGGAACCAAAGCCTTTTAAAATCGCTCCTATTCAACCGCTCAATAGAACCCGGACGCCCATGGGTGGCTTAGCTGAACCCTGGCTGTCTACCTGTCAAATAAACGAGTTTTTCATCCGGCTTTCATATTCGTTCCACATTTTTGCGCTTAATCTTAAACCCAGTACTTCATAGCAATCCGCGCTTTACCAGCTAACCTGTTGATTATGTTTCATCTTTAGCTGTGCATTAGTGCGCAATCGCCTTTGTTTTGCTGCTGCTTTAACGCTCCAAGCTGCGCTAACCCCCGAGGTCATGAATCTTTGAAACCCTACCCTATTCATTGCGTGTCGATCGTTATCCCGGTCTACAACGAACAAGACAGCCTGCCTGAGTTGTTGCGTCGTACCACGGCAGCCTGCAAGCAGTTGGCCTACGAATACGAAATCATCCTGGTGGATGACGGTAGCCGCGACAATTCCGCTCAATTGCTCGAAGACGCCGCCGCAGAGGATGGCAGCAACGTGGTCGCGGTGATCCTCAACCGTAACTACGGGCAGCATGCGGCGATCATGGCCGGGTTCGAGCAGTGCCGGGGCGAGGTAGTGATCACCCTGGACGCCGACCTGCAAAACCCGCCGGAAGAAATCCCGCGCTTGGTGGAGCAAGCCGCCCTGGGCTACGACGTGGTCGCCACCGTGCGCAATAACCGTCAGGACTCCGCCTTCCGCCGCTGGCCATCGCGCCTGATCAACCTCGCGGTACAGCGCTCCACCGGGGTGGCCATGACCGACTACGGCTGCATGCTGCGCGCTTACCGCCGCACCATCGTCGACGCCATGCTCGCCTGCCGCGAGCGCAGTACCTTCATTCCGATCCTGGCTAACGGTTTTGCCCGCCACACTACCGAGATTCTGGTACACCACGCCGAGCGTGAACACGGCGAATCCAAATACAGCGCCATGCGCCTGATCAGCCTGATGTTCGATCTGCTGACCTGCATGACCACCACCCCATTGCGCCTGCTGTCCATCGTCGGCTTCAGCCTGGCGGCGCTGGGCATGCTGTTTGCCTTTGCGCTGATCATCCTGCGCTTGGCCTTCGGCGCGCAGTGGGCCGGCGACGGCATGTTCGTGCTGTTCGCGGTGCTGTTCGTGTTCACCGGGGGCCAGTTCATCGGCATGGGCCTGTTGGGTGAATACCTGGGCCGCATGTACAGCGATGTGCGCGCCCGCCCGCGTTTCTTCATTGAAAAAGTGCTGCGCAACCAACCGGCGGCACCGGCGCCTGTGGTCGTCGTCGACGGCCTGGCGTCCTCCCATACTTCTACTTCTCCCGATCAGGTTCAGTCATGAGTTCAAAAGCCGTTGTATTTGCGTACCACGATATTGGATGTGCAGGCATCGAAGCGCTGCTCAATGCCGGTTACGACATCGCTGCCGTGTTCACCCATGCCGATGATCCCAAGGAAAACAATTTCTACGGCTCCGTGGCCCAGTTGTGCGCGCGCAACGGCATTCCCGTGCACGCGCCGGAAGACGCCAACCACCCGCTGTGGGTCGAGCGCATCGCCAAACTCAAGCCCGACTACCTCTTCTCGTTCTACTACCGCAACCTGTTGAGTGAAGCCCTGCTAGGGACTGCCAGCAAAGGCGCGTTCAACCTGCACGGTTCGTTGCTGCCCAAATACCGCGGTCGCGCGCCGGCCAACTGGGTGCTGGTCAACGGCGAAACCGAAACCGGCGTGACCCTGCACCGCATGGTCAAACGTGCCGATGCCGGCGCGATCCTGGCTCAGCAAAAAGTCACCATCGAACGCAGCGACACCGGCCTGACCCTGCACGCCAAACTGCGTGACGCGGCCACCAGTCTTCTGCGTGACGCCCTGCCGCAACTGGTTGCGGGCAAGCTCACGGAGACCGCTCAGGACGACAGCCAGGCCACCTACTTCGGGCGCCGCACGGCCGCCGACGGCAAACTGGAGTGGAAAAAACCGGCTGAAGAACTGTTCAACCTGGTGCGCGCGGTCACTCAACCCTACCCTGGCGCCTTCTGCGCCGTGGGTGAGCACAAGCTCATCGTGTGGCAGGCCGAAGTGGTCAAGGGCAACGATGGCCTTGCGCCGGGCCGCGTGATCAGCGTCAACCCGCTGCGCATCGCCTGCGGTGAAGACTCCCTGGTGATCACGTTCGGTCAGCGCAACGACAACGGTCTATACCAGGCCGGTCCGTCCCTGGCCGACGAACTGGGCCTGGTGGACGGCTCCGTGCTGCGCGGCGCCGAATCCGGCCGTAAGCCACGCCGCACCCGCGTGCTGATCCTGGGGGTGAACGGCTTTATCGGTAACCACCTGTCCGAGCGCTTGCTGCGTGACGACCGTTACGAAGTCTACGGCCTGGACATCGGCTCCGACGCCATTGAGCGCCTGCGCAGCCACCCCAACTTCCATTATGTGGAAGGCGATATCAGCATCCACACCGAGTGGATCGAGTACCACATCAAGAAGTGCGACGTGGTCCTGCCGCTGGTGGCCATCGCCACGCCAATCGAATACACCCGCAACCCGCTGCGCGTGTTCGAGCTGGACTTCGAAGAAAACCTCAAGCTGGTGCGCTACTGCGTCAAGTACAACAAGCGCGTGATCTTCCCGTCGACCTCGGAAGTCTATGGCATGTGCCAGGACCAGTACTTCGACGAAGACACCTCCAACCTGGTGGTCGGCCCGGTCAACAAGCAACGCTGGATCTACTCGGTATCCAAGCAGCTGCTGGACCGCGTGATCTGGGCCTACGGCGACAAGGGCCTGAAGTTCACCCTGTTCCGCCCCTTCAACTGGATGGGCCCACGTCTGGACCGCTTGGATTCGGCGCGTATCGGCAGCTCCCGGGCAATCACTCAGTTGATCCTGAACCTGGTGGAAGGCACGCCGATCCGCCTGTTCGACGGCGGCGAGCAGAAACGCTGCTTCACCGACATCGCCGACGGCATCGAAGCCCTGGCGCGCATCATCGATAACGATAATGACGCGTGCAACGGCCAGATCATCAATATCGGCAACCCGGAAAACGAAGCCAGCATCCGCCAGTTGGGTGAAGAGCTGCTGCGCCAGTTCGAGGCCCACCCGCTGCGTGGCAACTTCCCGCCATTCGCCGGTTTCCGCGATGTCGAAAGCAAGGCGTTCTACGGCAACGGTTACCAGGACGTGGCGCACCGCAAACCGAGCATCGAAAACGCCAAGCGCCTGTTGAACTGGGCACCGACCGTGGAGATGAGCGAAACCATCGGCAATACCCTGGACTTCTTCCTGCGTGAAGCCATGCTCGAACAGGCGGACAAGCGCTGATGCAGGCAGGTCTTCGCATCGACGTCGACACCTACCGTGGCACCCGCGAAGGCGTGCCACGGTTGCTCGAAACCCTGGATGAAGCTGGGGTAAAAGCGACGTTCTTCTTCAGCGTCGGCCCGGACAACATGGGGCGCCACCTGTGGCGCCTGATCCGCCCGCAATTCTTGTGGAAGATGCTGCGCTCCAACGCCGCCGGCCTGTACGGCTGGGACATTCTGCTGGCCGGCACCGCCTGGCCAGGCAAGCCCATTGGCCGCGACCTGGGGCATTTGATGCGCCAAGCCAAGGCCGCCGGGCATGAAGTCGGCCTGCACGCCTGGGACCACCATGGCTGGCAAGCCAATACCGGGCGCTGGAGCGAGGCGCAGTTGGTCGAGCAGATTCGGCGCGGCGTGGACACCTTGAACGACATCCTTGGCGAGCCCATCGATTGTTCCGCGGCCGCCGGCTGGCGCGCCGATGAGCGCGTGGTGCAAGCCAAGCAGGGCTTCAACTTTCGCTACAACAGCGATTGCCGGGGTACCAGCCTGTTTCGGCCGACACTGGCCGATGGCAGCGCGGGCACGCCACAAATTCCGGTGGACCTGCCGACCTTCGACGAAGTGGTCGGGCCGGTGGTGGCCGCCAACGACTTCAATCGCTACATCCTTGATCGCTTCGCAGCGTCGAAGCTCAATGTCTACACGATCCATGCAGAAGTAGAAGGGATTCTGATGGCTAATGATTTTCGCCAGCTGCTTGCCCAGGCAAAGCAGCGCGGCATTGACTTCACACCCCTGGGCGACTTGTTGCCCACCGATCTGACCCGCCTGCCCCAGCAACAGTTGGTGCGTGGCGCGTTGAGCGGCCGCGAGGGGTGGCTGGGAGTGCAGCAGGCATGATGCGCCGGTGGGCGCTGCCCCTGCTCCTATTGGCATTCGTGTTGTGTTACCTGGCGCCGCTGGCCACCCATGGCCTGTGGATTCCCGACGAGACCCGCTATGCGCAGATCAGCCAGGAAATGCTGCTGACCGGTAAATGGGCCGCGCCGCACTTCATGGGCATCCGCTACTTCGAAAAACCGGCCGCCGGCTATTGGATGATCGCACTCGGCCAGGCGATGTTCGGGCAGAACCTGTTTGGCGTGCGTTTCGCGTCTGCCTTGAGTACCGGCCTGAGCATCCTGCTGGTGTATCTGGTATCGCGCCGCCTGTGGAATGACCCGCGCAAAAGCCTGGTCAGCACCTTGCTGTATATGAGTTTTGTCAGCGTGGCGGCCCTGGGCGGCTACGCCAATCTCGACCCGCAGTTCACCTTTTGGGTCAACCTGACCGGCGTAGCTTTGTGGTTTTGCTTCGACAGCCGTACCCGCAACGGGCGCCTGGGCGCGTGGGCACTCTTGGGCTTTGCCTGCGGCATGGGCTTTATGACCAAGGGCTTTCTCGCCTGGCTGCTGCCGGTATTGATCGCCCTGCCCTACGCGCTGTGGCAGAAGCGCTTACGCGAGCTGCTCGGTTACGGCCTAGTGGCGGTGCTGGTGGCGGTGGCCGTCAGCTTGCCGTGGGCGCTGGCCGTACATCTGCAAGAACCGGACTTCTGGCACTTCTTCTTCTGGCACGAGCATATCCAGCGCTTCGCCGGCGAAGATGCCCAGCACGCCGAGCCGTTCTGGTACTACCTGCCCTTGCTGGTCGGCTTCAGCCTGCCGTGGGTGGCGCTGTTGCCCGCCACCGTCAAACAGGCCTGGCAGGAGAAACGCACGGCTTCTATCGGTTTCCTGTTGCTGTGGCTGCTGATGCCCTTGGCGTTTTTCAGCCTGGCCAAAGGCAAGTTGCCGTCCTACATCATGCCGTGCCTGTTGCCGCTGGCGCTGCTGATGGGCCATGCGCTGGCCGATAAAATGGCCCAGGGCCGTGGCCGTGCGCTGCGCATCAACGGCTGGCTGAATCTGGTATTGGGCATCGTGGCGTTGCTGGCATTAAGTTGGTTCCAACTGAAAAAGCCGGTGTATGAGCACGGTACCGAGACCCTGAGCCTGGTACTGGTCTTCGTACTGCTAATTGGTTGGATCTTCACCAACCTGCTGCAAGCGGCACGCCCGCTGCGCCTTTGGGCGGCGCCGGCCATCGGCAGCTGGTTGCTGGTAGCCCTGGCCCCGGCGGCCTTGCCCCACTCGGTGGTTTATAACAAAACCCCGGATCAGTTCATCATCGATCACCTACCGGAACTGAAACAGACCGGCGCCCTGCTGAGCAATGACCTGGGCGCCGCGTCGGCCTTGGCCTGGCGGGTCAAGCGTGCGGACGTGACCCTCTATAACACCGTCGGTGAAGTCAAATACGGCCTGGCCTTTGCTGATGCAGCCCATCACAAGGTCGACATGGCCCAGGTCCAGCAATGGATGAACGACGCGCGCAAACGCGGCGCGGTCGGCGTGGTAATGCGGGTCAAGGGTGACGACGAAGTCGCCGAAGTGAACCTGCTGCCTCAGGACGGCAAGCGCTATGAGCAAGGCAATCTGGTGATTCTGATCTTCCCGCAGGTCTCGTCATGATCACCCTGTTGCTGCTATTGGCCGCTTGCTTACTGACCTGCATGGGCCAGGTCTCGCAGAAATTCGCCGTGGAAGGCTGGCGTGACCAGCCGCACGGTTGGGCACTGAAGCTGCGTTCGCCGTGGTTGTGGTCCGCACTGCTGTGCCTGGGCTTCGGGCTGCTGGTATGGCTGCTGGTGCTGCAACGTCTTGAGGTGGGCATCGCTTACCCGATGCTCAGCCTGAATTTTGTGTTGGTCACCCTGGTGGCGCGCTTTGTGTTCAAGGAGCCCATTGATACCCGCCACTGGCTGGGCGTCGCGCTGGTGATCGCCGGCGTAGTGTTGCTGGGGCGTCAGGTATGAGCCGGGCGCGCGGATTTGCCCTGGCCTTGGGCAGCGTCGGTCTGGTCAGCGTGGCCCAGTTGGGCATGCGTTGGAGCATGACGCGTTTACCGCTGCCCCATGAATGGCTCAATGCGCAGATCGATCTCGCAGCCCTCGGGGTGGTGTTTCTGGCGATCTGTGCCTATGCCCTGTCGATGCTTTGCTGGTTGGTGGCCCTCAAGCACCTGCCGCTGGGGCGGGCCTATTCGCTGCTGAGCATCAGCTACGCGCTGGTGTATCTGCTGGCGGCCGGCCTGCCGGTGTTCAACGAACATTTTTCGCTTTCGAAAACCCTCGGGGTGGCATTTGTCATCCTGGGTGTGCTGGTTATCAACTCTCGTCGCACTTGCTCTACAAGTCCCAGGAATGCCCCATGAAAATCAGCGTATTTGGTAGTGGTTACGTCGGCCTGGTGCAGGCCACTGTGTTGGCCGAAGTCGGTCATGATGTGATCTGCATGGACGTCGATCAAAACAAGGTCAAGCAGCTGCAGCAAGGCCATGTGAGCATCTTCGAGCCGGGGCTGGCCGCGATGGTCAAGGAGAACCTCGAAAGCGGACGGCTGCATTTCACCTACGACGAGAAACTCGCCGTCGAACACGGTGAAGTGCTGTTTATCGCGGTGGGCACGCCGTCGGATGAAGACGGATCGGCCGACCTCAAGTACGTGCTGTCGGTGGGTGACGCGGTGGCACGCCATCGAATCGAGCCGGTGATCCTGGTGGAAAAATCCACCGTGCCCGTAGGCACTGGCGACACCCTGCGCGCGCATATCGAGAAAGCCTTGCACCTGGCCGGGCGCAGTCTGGAATTCGATATCGTCTCCAACCCTGAATTCCTCAAGGAAGGCTCGGCGGTGACCGACTGCCGCCGCCCGGACCGGATCATCATCGGCTGCGAGCGTGAAGAAGTGCGCGAGGTGATGCGCGAGCTGTACGCGCCGTTCAACCGCAACCACGACCGCATCATATTTATGGACCTGCGCAGCGCCGAGCTGACCAAATACGCCGCCAACTGCATGCTGGCCACCAAGATCAGTTTTATCAACCAGATCGCCGAGCTGGCCGAGCACCTGGGCGCCGACATCGAGGCCGTGCGCCTGGGTATCGGCGCCGACTCGCGCATCGGCTACCACTTCATTTACCCCGGCTGTGGCTACGGTGGCTCGTGCTTCCCCAAGGACATGCGCGCGCTGATCCACAGTGCCAAGCAAGCCAACTGCTCCAGCGATCTGCTGGAAGCCGTCGAGGCGATCAACCAGCGTCAGAAGAGCAAGCTGTACGAGCGCATCAATGCGTTCTTCAAAGGCGAGCTGCGCGGCAAGACTTTCGCCTTGTGGGGCCTGGCGTTCAAGCCCAACACCGATGACATGCGCGACGCCCCCAGCCGCGTGCTGATGGAGGCCTTATGGGCCGCCGGCGCCCAGGTGCGCGCCTTCGACCCGGAAGCGATGCAGGAAACCCAGCGCATTTACGCCGATGAAAGCCGCCTGATGCTGATGGGTACGCCGGAATCAACCCTTGTAGGCGCCGATGCGCTGATCGTCTGCACCGAATGGCAGCAATTCAAGGCGCCGGACTTCGACCTGATCCACCAGCGCTTGAAAACCCCGGTGATCTTCGATGGCCGTAACCTCTACGACGGCGAGCGTCTGGCGCGCAAAGGCTTCCAGTACTTTCCGATTGGGCGCGGCGACTCCTGCCAACTGCCGATTCCCCAGCAGCAATGGCTGCCAGCGCTTGAGCTGGCGAAGGTCGCGGAAGCCTGAGACGTGAACAAAGCCCAACCACTGCTGCTCACACCCACGCTTCGTCGGCAGTCCCTCGGTTTGGGCCTGCTGGCGTTGCTGCTGTTCATTGCCGGGAACTGGAACCAGGCAATCATCGGCTTCGATTCGCGGTTTGTGGTGTTTGCCCAGGAAATGCTGCGCCACGGGCCGAGCTTTTTCCCGACCACCTACGGCCAGCCCTATGCCGATTACCTGGCCACTTCGACGCTGCTCACCTGGCTGCTGTCGGTGCCGCTGGGGCATGTGAGCAGTTTTACCGCGTGGCTGCCCACAGCGATTGCCTCGGCCTTGATCGTGACGCTGGTGTATCGCCTGACCGCGCCCTACTCCCAGCGCTGGGGCCTGCTCAGCATTACGCTGTTGCTGTTGAGCAGCACCTTTATCAGTGAAACCCGCGCGGTGTCCCTGGATCAGATGCTCGCCGCCGTCACATTGGCAGTGTTTTACCTGGGTTATGCCCACGATCATTTCGGCGCGGGCAAGCGCCTGCATTGGCTGTACCTGTTATTGATCGTGGGGTTTGCCGTGCGCGGGCCAATCGGCCTGGTGGTGCCTACCGGTGTGCTGTGCAGCTACTACCTGATCAACCGCCAGTGGCGTCAGCTGTTCAGTTTCGGGCTGCTGGCCCTGGCGTTGCTGGGGGCCTGCGTGGGGCTGCTGTTGCTGCTGGCCAAGCTCAGTGGTGGCGAGAACTTCATGCACGACGTGATCCGCATGCAGTTCCTGGGGCGCATGGATGGCAGCGAAGGCTCCAGTGGCGTGCTGTATTACTTCACCAGTTCCCTGGGCAATTACGCCCTGGCCTACCCGCTGGCGCTGTTGGTGTTGCTGGGCATCGGCGTGGCCCGGCCACAGACGCCTGAGCCGGCCCTGAAGCTGGTCGGCTATTGTGCCGCCGCCGCGTTGCTGGTGATGCTGGGGCTGTCGATTCCCCAAGCAAAAAAGGCGCGCTACCTGCTGCCGATGTTGCCCATGGCGGCCATCATCGCCGCCTACCCTTTCAGCGCGATTCAAGGCCGCGTGTTCGCCTGGTTGCGGGGCTTGATGCTGGCGATATGGACCGCGTTGCCCGCACTGCTGATCGTCGGGTTGGTGGTGATGCGCCCACGTTACCCTGAGCAACTGAACCATTTGGCGCCGATATTCGCGTTGCTGGGAGCGTTGCAGGCGCTGGCGCTATTGAGCCTGTTCAAGGCGCGCCTGCGCCCCGTCGGCCCGGCAATGGCCGCCGTACTCGCGGTGTGGGCCACCTATATCCTGGTGGTCGAGCCGTTGGAACGCCGTGTATATGACACCCGCACCTTCACCCTGCAGGTCCATGAACAGGTCATGCAAGCGCGCGCGCCGGTGGTGCTGCATGGCCTGGGCAAAGACGCCAAGGCGATCAAGTACATGGTCAACCTCGATTGCGATCAGGTGCCGCTGTTTACCCAATTGCCTTCGGAGCTGGCACCGCTGCAAGGGCCTGCCTGGCTGGTGATGAGCCAGGCGGATTATGAAGGGTTGCAGGAGCCGCGCTGGCGTTCCATCACCCCGACCCTCACCGGTGAATTCGACCGCAACCCTTATGTGCTGCTGTATCTGGCTAAATCGCCGCCGAAATAAGCCTCGGCGGCGATGCTCCCGGAGTAAAAACTCCTACGCAGCTATACGTAACGGCTGGTGTCATTTCACTTTCATGCCCTTGAAACCCAACGGTAAACTCGATCGCCAGTGGCGGTAGTCATTTACCGCCACAGGCCAAGGATAACGACAAGGACGCTGTGGGCCGCAGCCACCACCGTGGTACTTCATGAGAGGAGAATGCCGTGCCAGACGATGTTCGTGACAATGTGCATGTGGGCTACCTGCCCATGCCGCCCTTGGATCGCTTGATGGAGCTGCGTGATGCGCTGGTCGCGCTCAAAGGTCCACTGGGCAGCGAGCCAGCCTTGCAAGAGAACCTGCGCAGACGTTTATTCAACGAGGAGGCCGATGACCGCGTGCTGGGCAAAATCAACACGCCATTACCCAGTGTGATCTGTTCCATTCCCTTTGGCTGATGCCCTTCAATCCACTTTTTTTGTACTCAACCCTCATTAATATGCATTGGCGCCGAATCTTGCTGCACGGCACACTGCGCCGGTTCCTCCCCCAATCGCAGGAACGTTCAAGGACTTTTCCGGGCAACCAGACGAGTCTTTTTTTTGCCCGCCGTTTTTATGGAACCGTTCAATGCTCGCTCGCTGGTTACCTGCCGCTATCAATACCCGTCCTTCCGAATGGAGCCGCGCCGCCATCGGCATGGCGCTGGGCACGCTGTTCAGTGTCTGGCTGTGCGGCCAAGTCTTCGGCATGGAGGTTGCGCTGCACTTGCTCGGGCCGTTGGGCGCCTCGGCGGTGTTGCTGTTCGCGGTGTCGTCCGGTGCGTTGGCGCAACCCTGGTCGATCGTCGGCAGCTACCTGTGCGCTGGCATCGTGGCACTGCTGGTGGCGCGGGTGCTGGGGCGCACCCTGGGCAGCGCATGCCTGGCGGCGGGAATGACCGTGGTGCTGATGTGCTGGCTGCGCTGCCTGCATCCGCCGGCCGGTGGCCTGGCCATGACCCTGGTGCTGGCGGACCCGGCGTCTGCTGCCCTGGGCTGGTCCGAGCTGGGCGCCGTATTGATGGGCGCTGGCGCCCTGCTCGCTTGCGCGCTGGCTTACAACAACGCCACCCGCACCCGGTACCCCAAAGGCGCCGTCGAATCGCCCGCCGTCATGTTGAATAATCCCCACGCCGCACGGGACCCCGCCGTCACCGCCGCCGACCTGAAACTGGCACTGGCCGAGATGGAACAGTTCTACGACGTGGCGCCCATGGAGCTTGAGCAGTTGATCCACGCCGCCGAAACCCATGCGCGCCGCCGCAGCATCGGCGAAGTCCTGGCCAGCCGCGTGCCCTGACTGCCTGCTGCATAAATGCAAAAACGACCTGCATGATTCAAGGTTGTACGGGGCAAATTTGCACTGGTACGATCGCGAGATGGTCCGTTCGCGGGCCTCTTGATAAAGAACAATAAAAGCAGGGAGTTAGAGATGACTGCTCAGGTTTCATCCGAAGCAAACCGTGCCGAGACGCCTCAGGACGAGGTGCTGGCCGAGGTCCGTAATCATATCGGCCACCTTACCCTCAACCGCCCCGCCGGCCTGAACGCCCTGACTCTTAATATGGTGCGTTGCCTGACCGCGCAGTTGCAGGCCTGGGCCGATGATCCGGCGATCCATGCCGTGGTTTTGCGCGGCGCTGGCGACAAAGCCTTCTGTGCCGGCGGCGATATCCGCTCCCTCTACGACAGCTTTAACAGCGGCGACACCCTGCACCAGGATTTTTTCGTCGAAGAATACGCACTCGATCTGGCCATTCACCATTACCGCAAGCCGGTACTGGCGCTGATGGACGGCTTTGTCCTGGGCGGCGGCATGGGCCTGGTGCAAGGCGCGGACTTGCGTGTAGTCACCGAACGCAGCCGCCTGGCCATGCCGGAAGTGGCCATCGGTTATTTCCCGGACGTGGGTGGCAGCTATTTCCTGCCGCGTATTCCCGGGGAGCTGGGGATTTACCTTGGCGTCACCGGGGTGCAGATCCGCGCGGCCGATGCGCTGTACTGCAGGTTGGCGGATTGGTACCTGGACAGCGCCAAACTGGCCGAACTGGACCAGAAACTCGACCGCCTGCAATGGCATGACACGCCTCTCAAAGACCTGCAAGGTCTGCTGGCCAAGCTGGCGGTACAACACCTGCCGGATGCACCGCTGGCGGCCTTGCGCCCGGCCATCGACCATTTCTTCGCCCTGCCCGATGTTCCAAGCATTGTCGAACAGTTGCAGGAGGTCACCGTCGCCAACAGCCATGAGTGGGCGCTGAACACGGTGCACCTGATGCAGACCCGCTCGCCCCTGGCCATGGCGGTCACCTTGAAGATGCTGCGTCGTGGGCGGCGCTTGCCGCTGGAACAGTGCTTTGAACTGGAGCTGCACCTGGATCGCCAGTGGTTCGAGCGCGGCGACCTGATCGAAGGCGTGCGCGCCCTGATCATCGATAAGGATAAATCCCCACGCTGGAACCCTCCGACGCTGCAGGCGCTCGACGCTGCGCACGTCGAGAGCTTCTTCCACGACTTCGAGCAGGTTGCGAAATAACTTATGCAAGACATTGAATACACTGAAGAACAAGTGATGATCCGCGATATGGCGCGCGACTTTGCCCGTGGCGAAATCGCTCCCCATGCCCAGGCGTGGGAAAAGGCCGGCTGGATCGACGATGGCCTGGTGGCGAAGATGGGCGAACTGGGCCTGCTCGGTATGGTGGTGCCCGAAGAATGGGGCGGCACCTACGTCGATTACGTAGCCTACGCCCTGGCGGTGGAAGAGATTTCCGCCGGCGACGGTGCCACGGGCGCGCTGATGAGTATCCACAACTCAGTGGGTTGCGGGCCGATCCTCAACTACGGCAGCGAACAGCAGAAGCAAACCTGGCTGGCGGACCTTGCCAGCGGCCAGGCGATTGGCTGCTTTTGCCTGACCGAACCCCAGGCCGGCTCGGAGGCGCACAACCTGCGCACCCGTGCCGAGTTGCGTGATGGGCAATGGGTGATCAATGGCGCCAAGCAATTTGTCAGCAACGGCAAGCGCGCTAAGTTAGCCATCGTGTTTGCGGTAACCGACCCGACGTTGGGCAAAAAAGGCATCTCCGCATTCCTGGTGCCCACCGACACCCCTGGCTTCGTGGTGGACCGCACCGAACACAAAATGGGCATTCGCGCCTCGGACACCTGCGCCGTGACCCTCAACCACTGCAGCGTGCCTGAAGCCAACCTGCTGGGCGAACGCGGCAAAGGCCTGGCCATCGCCCTGTCCAATCTGGAAGGTGGCCGTATCGGCATCGCCGCCCAGGCCCTGGGCATCGCCCGCGCAGCGTTCGAAGCAGCACTGACTTACGCCCGCGACCGCGTGCAATTCGACAAGGCAATCATCGAGCACCAAAGCGTGGCCAATCTGCTGGCGGACATGCAGACCCGCCTCAATGCCGCGCGTTTGTTGATCCTGCACGCTGCGCGCCTGCGTAGCGCCGGCAAGCCCTGCCTGTCGGAAGCGTCCCAAGCCAAGCTGTTCGCCTCGGAAATGGCCGAAAAGGTCTGTTCCCAGGCCATGCAGATTCATGGCGGGTACGGTTACCTGGAGGATTACCCGGTGGAGCGCTACTACCGGGATGCGCGGATCACGCAGATTTATGAAGGGACCAGTGAAATTCAACGGATGGTCATCGCCCGCGAACTGAAAAACTACCCGCTCTAAATGCCGTATGTGGGAGGGGGCTTGCCCCCGATCACAGTGTCTCAGCCTCAGTAACTGCTGACTGATCCACCGCTATCGGGGGCAAGAGCCTCCTCCCACATGTTTACTGGTCCTTGAATTCCGGCGCGCGTTTGGCCACAAAGGCCGCCATACCTTCCTTCTGATCCTGGGTCGCAAAGGCCGCGTGGAATACCCGACGCTCAAAGCGCACGCCCTCGGACAGGCTGACTTCGAATGCACGGTTCACGCTTTCCTTGACCATCATGCTGATGGGCACCGATTTGCCGGCAATCAGTGTGGCGACCTTCAAGGCCTCATCCAGTAATTCGTCGGCCGGCACGATACGGGCAACGATGCCGCAGCGCTCGGCTTCCACCGCGTCGATAAAGCGCCCGGTCAAGCACATTTCCATGGCCTTGGCCTTACCCACCGCGCGGGTCAGGCGCTGAGTGCCGCCCATGCCGGGCAGTACGCCCAGGTTGATTTCCGGCTGACCGAACTTGGCTCCGTCACCGGCCAGGATAAAGTCGCACATCAGCGCCAGCTCGCAACCGCCACCCAGGGCGAAGCCGTTAACGGCGGCAATGATCGGCTTGCGCCGGTTGGCCACACGGTCGCTGTCGCTGAATAGGTCGTCCATATAGATCTGCGGGTAGGTCAGCTCGGCCATTTCCTTGATATCGGCGCCGGCGGCGAAGGCTTTTTTCGAACCGGTCAGCACGATGCAGCCGATTTCCGGGTTAGCTTCCAGGCCATCCAGGGCCTGATTCAACTCGCTTACCAATTGTGCGTTCAGCGCGTTCAGCGCCTGGGGACGGTTCAAGGTGATCAGGCCGACTCGGCCCTGAACCTCAAGCAAAATAGTCTCGTAACTCATGTATCGGCTCCTTAGAGATTGCGTGAGATGACCATGCGTTGAATATCGCTGGTGCCTTCGTAGATCTGGCAAACCCGCACATCGCGGTAGATGCGCTCCAGGGGAAAGTCGTTCAGGTAACCGTAACCGCCGAGGGTTTGCAAGGCGGCCGAGCAGACTTTTTCGGCCATTTCCGAGGCAAACAATTTCGCCATCGAGGCTTCGACCAGCGCCGGCTTGCCGCTGTCCCGCAGCGCGGCGGCGTAATGCACCATCTGCCGCGCGACGGCGATCTGGGTGGCCATGTCCGCCAGACGAAACGCCACGGCCTGGTGCTCGATCAGCGCTTTGCCGAAGCTTTGGCGTTCGCGGGCATAGTCGCGGGCGGCTTCGAACGCGGCGCGGGCCATGCCGACCGATTGCGCGGCGATACCCACGCGGCCGCCCTCAAGGTTGGCCAGGGCGATCTTGTAGCCTTCGCCCTCCTCCCCCAGCCTGTTGGCCAGCGGCACCTTCACGTCTTCGAACAGGATCTGGCAGGTGTCGGAGGCATGCTGGCCGAGCTTATCCTCGACCCGCGCCACGCTGTAACCCGGGGAGTCCGTCGGCACGATAAACGCGCTGATGCCACGCTTGCCTGCGGCGGGGTCGGTGACCGCAAACACAATCACCACCCCGGCGTTCTGCCCGGAGGTGATGAACTGTTTGCAGCCGTTGAGCACGTAATGATCGCCCTCCAGCCGCGCGCGGGTTTTCAGGCTGCTGGCATCCGAGCCGGCCTGGGGCTCGGTCAAGGCGAACGCGCCAAGCATGGCGCCGCTGGCCAGGGGCGTGAGGAATTGAGCCTTTTGCTGATCATTGCCGAACTTGAGGATCGGCACGCAGCCCACGGAGTTGTGCACGCTCATGATGGTGGAACAGGCGCCGTCGCCGGCGGCGATTTCCTCCAGGGCCATGGCGTAGGCCAGGTAACCGGTGTCGCAACCGCCCCACTGTTCCGGCACCAACATGCCGAAAAAGCCCAGTTCGGCCATCTCGCCGATGGCTTCTTTGGGAAAGCGGTGCTCGCGGTCCCACTCGGCGGCGAAGGGTTTGAGGCGTTCCTGGGCAAATTGCCGGGCCGCGTCGCTGATTTGCAGCTGTTCTTCATTGGGCAGCATGGGGAGCAGTCCTTAATACAGGCATTCGACGGCCATGGCCGTGGCTTCGCCACCGCCGATACAGATAGCGGCCACGCCGCGTTTGAGGCCTTTGTGGCGCAGGGCCGCGAGCAGCGTTACCAGGATGCGCGCGCCGGACGCGCCGATGGGGTGGCCCAGGGCACAGGCACCGCCATGTACGTTGACCTTGGCATGTGGGATCTGCAGCTTGCTCATGGTTACCAGGGTCACCACGGCAAAGGCTTCGTTGATCTCGAACAGATCGACCTCGTCCAGATTCCAGCCGGTCTTGCTCATCAGCTTGCGAATCGCCCCCACTGGCGCTACCGGGAACAGCCCAGGCTCGTCGGCAAAGGCTGCATGCCCGTGGATCACCGCCAACGGCTTGAGGCCACGCTTGAGGGCTTCGGACTCGCGCATCAGCAGCAATGCCGCCGCGCCGTCAGAGATGGAGCTGGAGTTGGCCGCCGTCACCGTGCCGCCTTCGCGGAACGCCGGTTTCAACTGAGCGATCTTGTCCAGTTTGGCCTTGGGCGGTTGCTCGTCATGCAGGATGGTTTTCTGCTCCTTACCCACGGTGACCTGCAACGGCACGATTTCCGCGGCGAAGTGCCCGTGGCTGATGGCCTCCTGAGCACGCGTCAGGGAGGCGATGGCGAACGCGTCCTGGGCTTCGCGGGTAAAGCCGTTATGCAGGGCGCACTCTTCGGCGAAGGTGCCCATCAGGCGGCCCTTGTCGTAGGCATCTTCCAGACCGTCGAGGAACATATGGTCGAGCACACGCCCATGGCCCATGCGGTAACCGCTACGGGCGCGGTCCAACAGGTACGGCGCGTTGGACATGCTTTCCATGCCGCCGGCAATCGCCACGTCGACGCTGCCAGCCACCAGCGCGTCATGGGCCTGGATGGTGGCTTGCATGCCCGAGCCGCACATCTTGTTGAGAGTGGTGCAGCGGGTGCCTTTGTCCAGCCCGGCACCCAGCGCCGCCTGGCGAGCCGGGGCCTGGCCGAGACCGGCGGGCAGCACGCAGCCGAACATCACTTCATCCACCGCATCGGCGGCGATGCCGGCGCGTTCGACCACGGCGCGAATCGCCGCAGCCCCCAGCTGGGGCGCAGTCAGGCCCTTAAGATCGCCCTGGAATCCGCCCATGGGTGTACGTGCAGCGCTGACAATCACAATCGGATCGTTCATCGGTGGTCCTCCTTACTTGGCCGCCATGCGCAAGGCGCCGTCGAGACGGATCACCTCGCCGTTGAGCATGCTGTTTTCAATAATGTGTCGTACCAGCGCGGCGTATTCGGCGGGTTTGCCCAGACGCGGCGGAAATGGCACGCCGGCGGCCAGGGACTCGCGCACCTCGGGGGTCATGCCCGCCATCATGGGGGTTTCGAAGATGCCGGGAGCGATGGTCATCACGCGGATGCCGAACCGCGCCAGTTCACGGGCGGCAGGCAGTGTGAGGCTGGCAATCGCGCCTTTGGACGCGGCGTACGCGGCCTGGCCGATCTGCCCGTCGAACGCGGCCACCGAAGCCGTGTTGATGATCACGCCGCGCTCGCCCTCGGCGTTGGCCTCGGTTTCGGCGATGGCCGCCGCCGCCAAACGCAACAGGTTGAAGCTGCCGATCAGATTGACGTTGATGACCTGGGCAAAACTGGCCAGGCCATGGGGGCCGTTCTTGCCGAGGATCTTCTCGCCACGCACCACACCGGCGCAGTTGACCAACCCGTGCAGCCCGCCAAATGCCGCGACAGTGGCCTGTACCGCCGCTTCGGCCGCCGCCTCCTGGCTGATATCGGCCACGGCACTGCGGGCGTTGTCGCCCAGTTGCTGGGCTTTGGCCGCCACAGCGTCGGCGTTCAAATCCACCAGCATCACCTTGGCACCGGCGGCGACCAACATCTCAGCGGTGGCCGCACCGAGGCCAGAAGCACCGCCGCTGACCAGGAATACCTTGTTTTCAATCTGCATCATTGTGTCCTTAGAAAGGGATCAAGCCACCGCTGCTTGAGCTTTGGCGATTTCCTGATTACGCAAGATAAAACGCTGCAACTTGCCGCTTGGAGTCTTGGGCAAGTCGCTGACAAATTCGATTTCCCGAGGGTAGGCATGGGCCGCCAGACGCTGACGCACATGCAGGCGCAGTTCTTCGGCCAGTTCGGGCGTGGCGCGGTATTGCTCGTTGATCACTACAAACGCCTTGACCAGCTCGGTGCGCTCCGGGTCAGGCTTGCCGACCACCGCCGCTTCGATCACCGCAGGATGTTCGACCAGGGCGCTTTCCACGTCGAAGGGGCCTACGCGGTAGCCGGAAGTGGTGATCACATCGTCACTGCGCCCGACAAAACTGATGCTGCCGTCCGGGTTCAATTCCACGGTGTCGCCGCTAAGGTAGTACTTGCCGACGAAAGCCTTGGTTTTCACCCCTTCATAGCCGGCAAACCAGCACATCGGCGACTGCTCGCGGTCGATGGCCAGGATGCCGGGCTGGCCGGCGGGCAATTCCTGGTAGGCCTCATCCAACACCACGATGCGGTGCCCCGGCGAAGCGAAGCCGGCCGCGCCGACATGCACCGGATGGTCCAGGCCATGGTGATTGCACAGCACCATGCCCAATTCGGTCTGGCCGTAATGGTCGTGAATGGTCACCCCCAGGTTGTCGGCGAACCAGCGGATCACTTCGGGGTTCAGCGGCTCGCCGGCGCTGCTGACAATACGCAATTTGCCCTTGATCGACTGGGCGAACTGACTGCCGCCGGCAATCAGCAAACGATAAGCGGTGGGTGAACCGGTCAGGTTGGTGATCCCGTACTTATTGATCACCCGGCAGGTACTCTCCAGGGTGAATGGGCCATCGTAGAAGGTAATCGGGTGGCCCATGGACAGCGGCCCGGTGACGCCGAAATAGATGCCATAGGCCCAGCCCGGGTCAGCGACGTTCCAGAACGCGTCTTCGGGGCGCAGGTCCACGGCGTCTCGGGTGTAGCTCTGGAACGCAACGATAGCCTTGAGCGGCACCGACAGCGCTTTGGAGGGGCCGGTGGTGCCCGAGGTGAACATCAGCAGGAACGGTTCCTCGCCGTCCAGCAGCACCGGTTCGCACAGGTTGGAATGCTTGGGCAGTTCGGCCCAGAAACTGAAGTCGCCGCGCACGATGCCTTCGCCCTTGGGGCCGGCGACCGTCACGACCGTGGGGCAATCCTGCACCTCGACAAGCTTGGGCCGATTCACGGCGTCGGTGACCACCAGCGCCGCGCCGGAGCTGTTCAAGCGGTGTTCGATGGCTTTGGGCCCGAACGCCGTGAACAACGGTTGATACACCGCACCGATGCGCCAAGTGGCCAGTACCACCACCAGCAATTCCGCCGTGCGCGGCAGCAGGCCGGCGACTTTGTCGCCACGCCCCACGCCCTGGGCCAACAGGAAATTGGCGAAGCGGGCCGCCTGGTCCTGCAACTCGGTAAAGGTCACGGTGGCGCTGCGCCCGTCCTTGCCTTCCCAGAACAGCGCAATGCGCCCCGGCAGCGCATAGCGGTCGCAACATTCAACGCAGGCATTGAGGCCCAGCAAGCTGCCGGCCAGGGTGGCGTCGACGGTGTGTTGGTAATCGAATTCGGTAGTGGCGGCCAAGTAATCGCGCATCGCTTCAAATCCTTGCGTATTGTTATTTTCAGGACGTTTTTCAGGACAAGAACCTGCGAAATAGTCGCTCCAGAGCGTTGCGGCAGCAATGGTCAAAGCCTTCAACTTGGCTGACTGGTTTGGCCAAGCCTTTATTGATCATAGACCCCGCCGATCATCCGGTTGGCCCTGGCGATTGGACGCCGCGCCCGGCAGCTTCTAACCTGATGGCCTGCGCCACCGAAGAAGTTCCCGCCTGATGATCGTGCGTCCCAAGCCCAACCTGCTGGGCATCCTGTTTTCCCTCAAAGGCTCGATTGCCAAGCGCATTGCCTTGCGCAGCCTGCTGGTGACGCTGCTGGCGTCGGTGATCGTATTGGTGGAAACGCTGCACCCGGCGTACTTCTCCAAGGTCAACGCCACGCCCTTCACCTTGCTTGGGCTGTCGTTGTCGATCTTTATGAGCTTTCGCAACAACGCCTGCTATGACCGCTGGTGGGAAGGCCGCAAGCAATTGGGGCAAATGATCATTGAGGTGCGCTCGCTGATCCGACAGACCCAGGCGCTGACCGATACGTCCGAGCGCGCAAGCCTGTTGCGCGCCGTGTGTGGCTTCTCCCACGGCTTGATCGCGCGTCTGCGCCATGAAGACGAAGCCCTTGCCATCCAGCCTTGGGCGAAAGTGCAGGCCGACCATCCGAACCTGCCCGATCAGGTCCTGCAGCAATTGGGCGCGCGCTTCAGCGAGCTGGCCGGACAAGGTGCAATCAGCGAATGGCGCTACACCCAATGGGAAACCCGCCTGGTCAGCCTGAGCCAGGTACAGGCCGCGTGCGAACGTATCAAGCACACCCCACTGCCCTTCCCTTACACCTTGCTGCTGCACCGCACCATCTACCTGTTCTGCATCCTGCTGCCGTTCGCCATGGCCGAACCCTTGGGCTGGCTGACCCCGGTGTTCACTGCCATCGTCAGCTACACCTTCTTCGGCCTTGATGAGATTGGCGACGACCTGGAAGACCCCTTCGGCTTCGACGAAAACGACCTGCCCTGCAACGCCATCCTGCGCACCCTGGAGCGTGAGGTCCTGGCCGCTCTGGGGGCAACGCAACTGCCGCCGGCGTTGGAGCCGGTGGAGTACGTGCTCACCTGATGCGGGTTTGACACCTGCCGTGGTCTGGTCGAAGCTTGCGCCTCTCAACGAACTGCTTACGCTTTCGGACACCTGCATGCCAAAGTCACGCCGCTACGCCCTCGTGGGCCTGTGCGCCCTGTTGTTTATCGTACTCATCACTTGGTATTTCACTCGCAGCACGCCGGTGGCGGTGCCGCCCGCGATTGCCCATGGTTACTCCAAAGCATTGAAGCAGGCGCACAACGGCGAACCGGGCGCGGCGCGCGTGCTGTATCAGCAATTGGCGCGGCCGGACCTGTCGCCCGAACGCCGCGCCGCCCTGCACGCGGAATTACCTAACTACCCCAGCCCTCAAGCCTTGAAGCTGGCGGATAAAGACTTGGCCGACCCGTCGCCCCTGGTGCGCGAGGCGGCGATCCGCAGCATCGTCGGCCTGGTGCCTACCGGCCAGCGCACGCTGTTGCTCGGCCCGGTCCTCGACGACCCAGAGCAACCCGTGCGTTTCGCCGCGGCCAATGCCCTGCTGGGCTTGTCGCCAGATACCCTGGGCCTGTACTTCGGCCCGTTGCAACAGGTGCTGGACGAGTACGTCAAACACCTCAAGTCCCAGCCCGAAACTGCCGAAGGCTGGATTCAACTGGCACGCTTGTACATTCACAGTGCGCTGCTGCCCGAGGCTAAGAATGCGCTGGAACAGGCCACTCGCCTGCAACCGGACAACTTGCCGGCGGTGGTCGCGCAAATCGAGCTGTTGGATAAACAAGGCAAAACCGACGAGTCGCGGCAACTGCTGGCCCGGCAATTGGCGGCGCATCCCGAATCGGCTTACCTGCAACATGCTCTGGGCTTGTGGCTGCTGCACCACGGTGAGCGGAC
Source organism: Pseudomonas sp. ARP3 (assembly GCF_001029595.1). Lineage (NCBI taxonomy): Bacteria > Pseudomonadati > Pseudomonadota > Gammaproteobacteria > Pseudomonadales > Pseudomonadaceae > Pseudomonas > Pseudomonas sp. ARP3. The sequence goes on along the minus strand of NZ_LEKF01000011.1, from coordinate 85,538 downwards.
CTACGCGCTGCTCGGTCTTTCCAAAGCGGTAGAGTTGGAGCCGGACAATCAGGATTACCGCTACGACCTGGCCACCACCCTGCACGCCCAACAGGAACTCGAAGCCGCCCAACGTCAGTTGGAAGAAATCGTCCAGCGCCACCCGGCCAACCGCAAGGCGCGGGTGCTGTTGATCAACTATTGGAAAGAAAGCGGCCAATTGCAGAATGTGCAGGTGCTGCTCGCCCAGCTCGAACAACAGAACCCCGACGATCCCGCGCTGCAACAAGGGCTGTAGGCGTCTACAACAAATTGGAAAAAAGCGACGCCGCGCACAAACCCGGCGAAAACGTTGAACCCCCGCAATAGCCAACGGTCAAGTGCATATGGCGCGCCCGAACGGGCGTGCACCTCTCCTCGCTTGTGACCTGAGGGCACTTCTTGTCTACATCTAAAGCGCTGTTAACCGAAAAAGCGGCCACTGGCATCGAAGGTCTTGATGACATTCTTTCCGGTGGTTTGTCCCGCAGCCATTTGTTCCTGCTCGAAGGTGAGCCGGGGACCGGCAAAACTACCGTAGCCCTGCATTTCCTGCAGGCCGGCGCGAAAAACGGTGAAACATCGTTGTACATCACCCTGTCCGAAACCGAGCGCGAACTGCGCCAGGGTGCCAAGTCCCATGGCTGGGACCTGGATGACAATATCCACATCTTCGAACTGACCCCGCCCGAAAGCCTGCTGAACGCTGAACACCAGCAGAGCCTGCTGTATTCCTCCGACCTGGAACTGGGCGAAGCCACCCGGCAGATTTTCGAAGTGGTCGAGCGCGTGAAGCCGACCCGTGTGGTGGTCGACAGCCTGTCCGAGATTCGTCTGCTCGCGCAAAGCTCGTTGCGCTATCGCCGACAGATCCTCGCCATCAAGCATTACTTCGTGCGCTACGACGCCACCGTTTTGCTGCTGGACGACCTGACCACCGAATCCCTCGATAAAACCGTGCACAGCGTGGCCCATGGCGTGATTCGTCTGGAAGAACTGACGCCCAACTACGGCGCTGAACGCCGACGCGTTCGGGTGGTGAAGTACCGCGGGCAGAAATACCGCGGCGGCTTCCACGATTTCACCATCATGGGTGACGGCATCCATGTGTTCCCGCGCCTGGTGGCGGCCGAGCATCGTGGCGGCTACATCCGCCAGACCCTGAGCAGCGGCATTCGCGAACTGGATGCGCTGATGGGCGGCGGCGTAGAGACCGGCTCCAGCAGCCTGATCCTCGGCCCGGCCGGTACCGGTAAGTCGCTGATCTCGATGATCTTCGCCGCCGCCGCCGTGGCCCGTGGGGAAAAAGCCGCGCTGTTCATTTTCGATGAAGAACTGGGCCTGCTGTTCGAACGTATGAAAAACATGGGCATCGACCTCGCCGCCCTGCAAGCCACCGGCAACCTGCTGATCGAGCAGGTAGACGCCGCGGAACTGTCCCCCGGCGAGTTCTCCCACCGTGTGCGCCGCTGCGTGGACGAACGCGGGATCAAAACAGTGGTGATCGACAGCATTAACGGCTATCAGGCCGCCATGCCAGAAGAGAACGCGCTGATCCTGCATATGCACGAGCTGCTGCTGTACCTCAACCGCCGTGGTGCGGCGACCTTCATGACGGTGGCCCAGCACGGCCTCGTGGGTGACATGCAGGCGCCGGTGGACATCACTTACCTGGCCGACACTGTGATTCTGCTGCGTTATTTCGAAGCGCTGGGCAAGGTCCGTCGCGCCATCTCCATTATCAAGAAGCGCACAGGCACCCATGAATCGACGATTCGCGAATACCGCATCAGCAACCAGGGCATGACCGTGGGCCAACCACTGGATAATTTCCAAGGCGTGCTGCGCGGCATCCCCACCTACATGGGCGCCGGATCGCCGTTATTGAAGGAAGAGGGAGAGTGACAGACCTGTCTCCCGTCTCCGAGCGTGCCATTGTGCTGGCGCCCATGGGCCGCGACGGCACCTTGGCGCTGATGATGCTCAATGAGGCCGGCTACAGCGGCGTCATTGCCAGCAACCTCAAGGCCCTGTGCGAAGCCCTGGAACAGGGCGCGGGTCTGTTGATCATCGCTGCTGAGGCCTTGCGCGGCATCGACCTGGAGCCGTTACTGGAGCATCTGCACCAGCAGCCCGCCTGGTCGGACCTGCCCATCGTGCTGCTGACCCACCACGGCGGCGGCGAGCAGAACGGCTCATCCCACCTCAGCGGCTTGTTGGGCAACGTGACCTTCCTTGAGCGACCGTTTCACCCGGTGACTTTGATCAGCCTGGTCAGCGCCGCCCTTCGCGGGCGTCGCCGCCAATATGAAGCGCGGGACCGCTTGATCGACCTCGGCGAAAGCGAGCTGCGCTTGCAACGCACCCTGGAGACCCTTGAACAACAGGTCGAAGAGCGTACCGCTCAACTGCGCAACAACGAAGAAGCGCTGCGCCAATCCCAGAAAATGGAAGCGGTCGGTCAATTGACCGGCGGCATCGCCCATGACTTCAACAACATGCTCACCGGCATCATCGGTAGCCTGGAGCTGCTGCGAAGGCGTGTGGCCCGTGGCAAGCTGGACGATCTGGACAGCCTGATCGACCTGGGCGTCACCTCCGCCAACCGCGCCGCCGGCCTCACCCACCGGTTACTGGCGTTTTCTCGCCGCCAGTCCCTCGACTCCAAACCGGTGCAAATCAACCAGTTGGTCACGTCCATGGGTGAGCTGCTGCAACGCAGCATCAATGAAAGCATCGGTCTGGACATGCGTCTGAGCGAGCAATTGTGGACCGCGGAGGCCGACCCCAATCAGTTGGAAAGCGCCCTGCTCAACCTGGTGATCAATGCACGGGATGCCATGCCCAACGGTGGCAGGCTTATCGTGGAAACCACCAACCGCCATCTCGACAGCGTGTTCACTGCCGCCTATGGCTCCCTCACACCGGGCGACTACGTAGAGTTGAGTGTCAGCGACACCGGTTGCGGCATTCCCGAAAGCGTTATGGGGCGCGTGTTCGACCCGTTTTTCACCACCAAGCCGATTGGCCAGGGCACAGGGCTCGGTCTGTCGATGATCTACGGCTTTGCCCGTCAGTCCCGTGGCCATGTGATCATCCATAGCGAAGTCGGCAAAGGCACCACAGTCAGCCTGTTCCTGCGACGTTTTGTCGGCGAAGTGATCGCCCAGCAAACGCTGAATCCTACCCTGCTGCCCTACGCCACTGACGGCGAAACCGTGCTGATCGTCGAGGACGATGCGGCGGTGCGCTTGCTAGTCAGCGCAGTGCTCAAGGAGCTGGGCTACGCGTACGTCGAGGCCAGCGACGGCCACACCGCCGTGCCGATTATCCAATCCGATCAGCGTATCGACCTACTGATCAGCGATGTCGGGCTGCCAGGCATGAACGGTCGCCAATTGGCGGAAATCGGCAGGCAGCTCAGGCCGGACCTCAAAGTGCTGTTCATCACCGGTTATGCCGAGCATGCCGCAGTGCGCGGCGGGTTCCTGGATCCGGGGATGCAGTTGATCACCAAGCCGTTCACCTTCGATTTGTTGACGGCAAAAGTGCGGGAAATGATTTGCGCCCCCTCAGACTGAAGGTATCAACGCTCTGGTAAGGCTGGGAAAAACCCAGTCACTATTGTTTCGGCAGAAAGTAGGATCGCTTAGCGCCTTGCGGGTACGAAGAGGTACATGGGGGGAGGTAATCCCTTCCCCTGTAGCCCCTGAAATTACTTGAAGAGCCGTGCGATGATTGATAATTCCACACCGTCTAACCTTTCACTCCCTCTCGTTTCTCCCCTCATCACGCCAACGTCACCCGCGGCACCTAGTCCACTTATTCGAAATGAGCGCACCGACACCGAAGCAACGCCTCAGGATGATGGAAACAGTGTGCTGGCTTTGCTGTTTGCCAAAGCATTAAAAGCGGGGGCGACGGACGACGGCTTTCCCGAGAATATCGATAACATTCCGAAAACATCGACCTTCGGCCAGTGGTGGAGCGTTTTGCACAATGCGTTGAAGAGTCCGCCGTTTCTCAAGTGGGCCCTGGAAAAAGGCATTGACCTGTCAAAGCCTATGGAAATCTTCCCTGCCCGTGACTCGATCTCTTTTACAGTCAACGGGAAGATGCAAAAGTTCTCGGGCCCCGATCAGGGGCATAGCTGGGCAGAAGTCACGGGGCCGATCATGCGAGCCGCAGAGGTGCTTAGCCCTGAACGAAAGCCATTGAACCTGGAATCTGCACACAACAGCACATCGGCGCCCTTTGAAGTGGTTGCACACTTTCACAACGAGCTTCATAGCACGCGGTCAATGGAGTCAATCAACACGCGCGCCGCCGAACTTGAACAGAGTAAAACCTTGCGCTGGATCCCTGGCAAAGACTCCAACGATTTGGCATCTGAAAGCTATTCGACACGACTGCAGAACGAAGCAACCAAGCTGGGCGATGCTCAAAACAAGTATCTACTGGCGCGCGAACTTCTGCCCATTATTTTGAAAAATGACGAAAACAGTGAAACCTATAAAGATTTGATGTACCGCACGAAGCTGTCGATTTATGAACGAAGAAGATTGACACCAGAAGCGGCCAAAGCTCAATTGCAGCAAAACATCCTAAATGCCCTGAAAAACACCACGATCAGCGTGAACCCTGACTCTGCATACGCCAAGTCAATGCCGGGCAACTCGGGAACTACCGTATCGTTGGAAAAGTTCATCACTGATAACGGTTGGACGATTCCCAAGACCACTGATGAGATTGTTAATTTTATTGACGTATTGATCAGTCACGCACCGAAGCAACCGTCCAACGGAAACTTCGGAGGTGCAATGGACTGGCCGATCCCATTGAGCGGCATCAGCCCCGCACGCCTGACTTCTTCGCTGACGGATAAAAGTCTTGGGCTGTCCAGCCTGGACGCGTATGACTCAAATAAGGGCGTATTGGACTACCTAACGACGGACCTGCACTTCTCGACATCACAACTGCGTCATCCGCGCAAGGTGATCGAAGACATCATTGGCTCGCGCAAGGGCGAGGCCCTGGGCAAAGCCCTCCAAGATAAATTTGGCGGGCTGTCGACCCCCACAAGCGTCAATGACTGGACGTTGGCCGCCATCCACGCCACCCTCGATCCTGAAAGTACCGTAAAACCCAGCCGCACCCGGGTTGCAGGGTTTGACCTGGCGGACGCCAAACAGTGGGGCAAACACCCTTCGGAAATTTTGCAAAACTTGGCATATCACTTGTCCGGCTCGGGGCGTGTGAGCCACAAACTGGCCCCCGTTGCCGCCCACCTCTTAATGGCGCGCCGGGCTCCTGAGTTTCTGGTCAGGGATATTCCCGCGAATGTGCCCTACGGCTCCCATTCGTGGGTGAGTTTCAGTACGGCGGTCGCCCGCATTGAAGCTGAGCGACCTGGGGCCTCCTCCACGTTGACATATGGCGAAATCATGGCGCGGGCGGAGCGCGCGCCTATCAGTGTTGCGGACCAGGCTACCGAGTATTCCGCTCAGACCGACGCACTTAAAGACTGGGGCGTCGCCAACGGAATCATCCCGCGAAACCCAGAAGATACTTACACTGAGACGCAGATGACGACCGTCCGCGCGGCCTATGATGCACGGGTCAGAGAGCTGAGCGCAGCCTCCCAGGCGCAAGCCACGCCAATGCCCTCGCGCAAGGAGATGGCTCTTCAAGAGTTGAAACGCGTATATGGCGACAAAATACCGTTTGAAAAGAAGTGCATCTCGTCATTCCCTGAACAGCGGGAGTATCCCGGCCCCTACTCAGTGGTTGATCTGTATTTGGAGGGTCGCCTTCTCAACCCGCCCGGTTTCGATTGGCACTCGTCCGATAGCAACGTATCGATACGACCTATCCAAGTACAGGCTGGACAATTAAAAGACGTCAATAAAGCCTTTAAGGAGGAGCTTCCAAATTACTTTAAAGGCATGAAGCAAGCCGTGGCCAGCCAAGTAAAACACTTGATATCGACGCAGCCGTTGGAAGTGCGCAAGGATTTCGAGTTCGGCGCCATCACTGTGATGCGCGCAGATGAACTTTATTATGAAAACCAGTACAACTTCTACGGCAACCTTGTTGGTCGAGCGCAAAAAACCAAGGAACGAAAAAATAACAATCTTCTGATTCGCACTCGGCGTAATGGTAAAACTCGTACATATGAAATCGATATGAAGCGCGGCAGTATTTCCCAAACGGCTATTGGCAGTGAGCCTGGCTACTATCCGCCTAGGGCAACCGAGCCCCATACAAGGTTAGTAGAAATAAAACCGACCGGCACACACGCACCCGATATCGCCGACAGTAAACCGCACGCCGACCATATACCGGACAACTTCAGCAGCGAACGAACGCGCTACATTGCGCAAGCGTTTGTGGACGACGCGAATATTGAAAAATTCGAAAAAGAAGCCACCGGCCTTACAACATTTGAGAGTGAAGTTCCTTTCTATAAGAAAGGCCGAGAGGCGATGCTCAACCTCATTCCCTTGAGATCGGCGATTAGCAACTTTCAAAAGGGCAAGATTGAAGCCGGCGCGCAGGATCTTGTGTTTGATGTCTTTGGCTTCTCTCTGGCGCTCGGTGCGGCGGCTAAGAGCGCCAAAGTCCTGCAAACCGGTGCGTCCTGGGCTGAAAAGGCCGCGCGCGCGGTGAAAATCGTAGGTAGAGCCGCCATTGGAAGTCTTAATCCATTGGGCGCGCTGGGTGATGCGGCTCGCTTGGCCCAACGCGGTGCCGTTGCCGCAGGTGGTGGGTTGAAGCGGCTATACACAGGGCTCAGCAAGGCCGACACCCTTGCACAGACGTTAAAGCCCGGGATTGCCCAGGGCACCTTGAAAGCAGCCAATGGTATCGACGACATCAGTGTAATCGCCAAACTTGATGAAACGACGGGGAACTGGCATGCGTTAGACCCTCGTACGCAGCAAGCTTACGGGTTGCCGCTCGACAATTTTCAGCCCAAAGTTCTTGGAACTGACGAGTTTAAAAAAAATGTCGATTTTTTGTATAAAAATGTAGACAGAGTAACAGAAAGCTATATCTGTCACACCATCGCTCTGCGTGTCATGCAAGCAGATAAAAAAATTACCGACAAAACATTCCAAATACTTCGGAGCCAGACGACTGCCCCCATTAGCCCGCTCTATTACAAACTTATGGGGGTCAGCCCCGACAACCTTAAAAGCACCCTCAATGCCGCCGATATTACCGAGTCCGGGATAGTCACTTTTGTCCATCGAAACGGTAGTAACAAAGGAAAGATCGCTCACTCCGCTTACATCCATAAAGCAGATAATGGCGAACTCACCTTTTTACACACCAATTCATTGACACTGGATGTTCACCTTACGCGGAAATCTGGAAAAGTGGAAACCGTGGGGTCGGCAAATACTTACCGGTTCGGCGATGAGCAATTCGAAGGTCTTCGGAATTTCTTGAATGTAGGGCAAGGTCATGACGTCACATTCACACCTGCCAGTCAAATCAACGCCAGAGTGATGGCGCAGGCCAGTTAAATTCACACATGGGAATTCAGGCTCAGCAAGAGCCTGAATTACGCCCAAGCGACTTTGCTCAGGCCAACAAACGCTGGATATGCTCTTGCAGCGTATCCAGATCAAACGGCTTGGCCAAGATCGGCGCATTGCGCGTGATCGGGCTGTCGCAGTCGAGAATTTCCTGCGGGTAACCGCTGATGAAAATGACCTTGAGTTCCGGGCGCAACTTGATTGCAGGCTCGGCGATCTGCACGCCAGAGATGCCACCCGGCAGTCGATAGTCAGTCACCATCAGGTCCAGATGGGGTTTGGTGGCGAGGATTTCGAAAGCCTGTTCGCCGTTGATCGCCTTCAATACCCGGTAACCCAGGCCCGCCAGGTATTCACCCAACACAAACATAATGGACTCGTCGTCTTCGACGATCAGTACGACATCTTGTGCATCTTCACTCATGGGAAGCCTTTGTCCGGTCAATTGCTGCAACTACGACCATAGGGTCACGTAGAAGGTTGCGTCGAGGCGACGATTGAGTTCACGCCGCCGGTTCAAGGGGCAAACACACGCGAAACAGAGCGCCCTCGCCTATCCGGCTCTCGACTTCGATGGTGCCGCCGTGGGCCGCGACGATCTGCTCGGAAATAAACAGCCCCAAGCCCAATCCTGCTGCAACCTGACTGGCCGATACACGCTCGAACTGTTGGAAAATGCGCTTCTGGTTTTCCTCGCTGATGCCGATACCACGGTCGCGCACTTCGACCCGCGCCTCGCCGTGTTCGCTGTACACCCGCACGTCCACCGGGCTCTTGGCGCCGTAGCGCAGTGCGTTGGTCAGCAGGTTGGTCACCACCTGCTCGATTCGGAACTCGTCCCAATGCCCCACTACAGGACCTTCGGCCGATAACTGCATGGACGACTCAGCGGCGGCGACTTGCGGAGCGAAGTTCTCCACCAAGTTGCTGACCAGTTGCGCCAGGTCGAAGCGCGCCGGGCGAATTGACAGTTTGCCGGTACGGATACGCGACACATCGAGCATGTCTTCGATCAGACGGATCAGGCTGCGGATCTGGCGCTCATCGCGATCGACCATGGCGTGCATCTTGTCCAGAGTGAACGCTGCGGCGTTGTCTCGCGCCAGGTGCATCTTGCGCAGCTGGGTTTCCAGGATCAGGCCGTTGAGGGGCGTGCGTACTTCATGGGCGACGATCGACATAAAGTCATCGCGCATGCGCACCGCCTGCTCCAGCTCGGCTTGAGTGGCCTGCAAGCGGTTGAGCAGCAGTTCCTGTTCGCGGCGGCTGCGTTCCAGCTCTTCGACCTGCAATTTCATCGCCTTGCTCTGGCGATACAGGTCGACAAACACATTGACCTTGCTCTTGACCGCATGGATATCCAGCGGCTTGTGCAAGAAATCCACCGCGCCACTTTCATAGCCCTTGAATGCGTAGTTGAGTTCTCGGCCAGCGGCGCTAACAAATACGATGGGGATGTTCTTGGTCTTCTCGGTGCCGCGCATCAGCTCGGCCAACTCAAAACCATTCATGCCGGGCATCTGCACATCGAGAATCGCCATGGCGAACTCATGCTCCAGCAACAGGGACAACGCTTCGTCGGCGCTCAATGCCTTGAAAACCTGGCGATCCTCGCGCTTGATTAGCGCTTCGAGGGCCAGCAGGTTTTCCGGCAGATCGTCGACGATCAGCAGTTTGGCCTGGACAGTACTTAACATGGGGAAGATTCCAGCAAAACCAGCAATGAGCCTATCCGGCTCAAAGTCAGAATATGGTCAGGTGTCTGCAACGCCAGGGCTGCACGGGGCATAACGTCCACGCGTGCTTCCGCTGGGTCCTGTACAACAGTGGTGCCGTGTTGCTGTTTTACGTAGGCCAGTCCCCTTGCGCCGTCCTGGTTGGCGCCGGTCAGCAGGATCGCCAGCAGCCCGGGGCCGTAAGCATCCGCCGCCGAGGTGAACAGAAAATCGATGGACGGACGCGAGTGATGTACACGCTCTTCCTGGCTCAGGGACAGGCTGCGATCCTGCTCCACCGACAAGTGATAGCCGGGGCCGGCGAAGTACAAGGTACCGGGCTCGATGGATTGCTTGTCCTGGGCTTCGCGCACCGGAATGCGCAGGCGCCTGGCGAACACTTCGGCCAATTGGCTGCGGCGTTCATCCGGTAAGTGCAGCACCGCGATGATGGGCAAGCCGAAGCCGTTAGGCAGTTCGCTGAAAATACCCAACAACGCTTCGACGCCGCCGGCGGACGCGCCGACGACGATGGCTTCAATCCCGCGAATCGGGCTGGCTGCAGCGTCGTTCATGATTTGCGGTAGATCCGTTCCTGCTTGACCAAGGGTTCGAAGTGTTTGTTATAGCCGGAGAAATCCAGGGTTTCCTTGCTGCCCAGCACCAGGAAACCGCGATGGCATAGCGACTCATGAAACAATCCGAACGCTCGGTCTTGCAACTTTTTATTGAAATAAATCAATACGTTACGACAAGAAATTAATTGAGTTTCTGAGAAGACACTGTCGGTGGCCAGGCTGTGGTCGGCGAACGTCACGTTTTCCCGCAATGTCTTGTCGAATATCGCGTAATCGTATGCCGCCGTGTAGTAGTCGGCAAACGAACGTTGCCCGCCTGCCTGCTGATAATTGGTGGTGTAGGCCCGCACGTTCTCCAGGGAAAAAATGCCCTGTTTGGCTTTGTCCAAGGACGCTGGGTTGATATCGGTGGCGTAGATGATCGTACGCTCCAGCAAGCCCTCTTCGCGCAGCAGGATGGCCATGGAGTAGACCTCCTCCCCCGTGCTGCAACCGGCGATCCAGATCTTGATCGACGGATAGGTCTTGAGCAGCGGTACCACTTCCTGGCGGATCGCCAGAAAGTGCGACGGGTCGCGGAACATCTCGCTCACCGGGATCGTCAGGAACTGCAATAACTGCATGAACGCCGCCGGGTCATGCAACACCCGCTCCTGCAGCGCGGAAATGGTGGCGCAGTCGAACTGGCGCATGGCATGGGCCACGCGACGTTTGACCGACGCCCCGGAATAGTCGCGAAAGTCATAGCTGTACTTGAGGTAAATCGCCTCGATCAGCAGGCGCAGCTCAATATCGCTGCTTTTTTCCAAAAAACTTCGCTCCACTTAAATGCGTTCCATCTTCGGCAGCCATACGCGAATCAACGAGAACAGACGATCCAAGTCGATCGGTTTGGCCAGGTAATCATTGGAGCCGGCCGCGAGGCAGCGCTCCTGGTCGTCTTTCATGGCCTTGGCAGTCACAGCGATGATCGGCAGCTTCTTCCAGCGCGGGTCCTGGCGGATCAGCGCCGTGGCCTCGTAGCCGTCCATCTCCGGCATCATCACGTCCATCAGCACCAAGTCGATGTCCTCGACCTCATTGAGGCGGTCGATGGCTTCACGGCCGTTACGCCCGATCACCACCACCGCGCCTTTGTGCTCCAAGGCGCTGGTCAGGGCGAAGATGTTGCGTACATCGTCGTCTACCAACAGGATTTTGCGCCCTTCGAACACCTTGTCGCGGCTGCGGGCGGTCTTGAGCATCTTCTGGCGTTCATGGGACAGCTGGGATTCGACTTTGTGCAGAAAGAGTGTGACTTCGTCCAGCAGCCGCTCCGGCGAGCGGGCGCCCTTGATGATGATCGAGCGCGAGTATTTGCGCAGTTCGGCTTCTTCATCGCGGGTCAGGTTGCGCCCGGTGTAGACGATCACCGGCGGGAACGAGCAGATGTCCTCGGTGGCCATGCGTTTGAGCAGCTCGTTGCCGAGCATGTCCGGGAGCTTGAGGTCGATGATCATGCAGTCATAGACGTTGCTGCGCAGCAGTTCGAGAGCTTCCTGGGCAAAGCCTACGGCGGTGATCTCGATGTCATCGTCGCCGATCAGGCGGGCAATGCTGTCGCGTTGCAGGTCATCGTCCTCCACCAGCAGCACGCGTTTGACCTTTTGCGTCAGCTTGGCTTCCAGGCGCGCGAACACGTCCTTGAGTTCTTCACGGGTGGTGGGCTTGACTGCGTAGCCGATGGCGCCCATGTGCATGGCGGCCTCGACCCGGTCTTCCACGGAAATCACATGCACCGGGATGTGCCGGGTGCTGGCGTGTTCCTTCAGGCGTTGCAGCACGGTCAACCCGGAATGGTCCGGCAGGCGCATGTCGAGCAGGATCGCGTCGGGGATGTATTGCTCGGCCAGGTTGTAGCCTTCGTCGGCGCCGTGGGCGACCAGACATTGGTAGCCCAGCTCATGGGCCAGGTCGAACAGGATGCGGGCAAAGTTCGGCTCGTCTTCCACCACCAGGATGCAGCGCGTGGTGAACGGGGCCTTGTCGCGGTCGTCGGCAAAGCGCGGGATCTGCTCGGCATCGGCCACCGGTAAGGGCGAGACCTTGACCGGGACCGGCGCAGGTGCTGCAACCACTGGGCGCGGCGGTTCGATGGCCTGGGGCTGTTCCTCGTGCTCGACGTACTGTTCCGGCAACGTCAGGGTAAACACACTGCCCTTGCCCGGTTCGCTGGTGACGTGGATCGAACCACCGAGCAAGGTGGCCAGGTCGCGGGAAATCGACAGGCCCAAGCCCGTGCCGCCGTAACGGCGGTTGGTGGTGCCGTCGGCCTGGCGGAAGGCTTCGAAGATGCTCTCTTGCTGGTCCGGGGCGATGCCGATCCCGGAATCGCGCACCGTGAATACAATCCCGCCTTCGGCCGCGCCGGACACCGACAGGCTCACCTGGCCCTGCTCGGTGAACTTGATCGCGTTGGACAGCAGATTCTTGAGGATCTGCTCCAGACGCTGGCGGTCGGTGAACAGCATGGCCGGCGCCCCCTCTTGCACCTCCACCTGGAAACCCAGCTTGCGATCGGACGCCAGCGGTTCGAACATCCCCCGCAGACCGTCCACCAGACGTGCCACGCTGGAATTTTCCGGGCGTACTTCGAGCTTGCCGGCTTCGACCTTGGAAATATCCAGGATGTCGTTGATCAGGTTAAGCAGATCGTTGCCCGCCGAGTAGATCGACTCGGCAAACTTGACCTGCTCGGCACTGAGGTTTTCCTGGGGGTTTTCCGCCAGCAATTTGGCCAGGATCAGTGAACTATTGAGTGGCGTACGCAGCTCGTGGGACATGTTGGCGAGGAATTCGGACTTGTATTTGCTTGAACGCTGCAACTCTTCGGCGCGGTCTTCCAGCTCCAGTTGGGCCTGGTTCAGCTCGATATTCTTGCGATCCATGGCGTCGCGCTGCTCAGCCAGGGTCTGGGTCTGCTCGGCCAACTGCTCGTTGGTCTGCTCCAGTTCGGCTTGTTGGGTCTCCAGATGAACCTGAGACTCCTTGAGGATGCGCGACTGTTCTTCCAGCTCTTCGTTGGCGGTCTTGAGCTCTTCCTGCTGGACTTGCAGCTCCTCGTTGAGCTGCTGGGTTTCGGCCAGCACCTCCTGCAAACGCTGGCGATAGCGCGCGGCCTCGATGGACGTGCCGATATTGCCGGCGATCAGCTCCATCAATTCCGTATCGCGCTCCTGTAGCGGGCGCAGGAAGCCCAGTTCGATTACGCCGTTGATGCGATCATCGTCACTGGTGGGCATTACCAGCACGCTGCGGGTAGCGCCTTCGCCCAGGCCCGAGCTGACTTTGAAGTAATCCACCGGCACATCGTCCAGGCGGATCAGGCGGTCCAACTGCGCGGCCTGGCCGACAATGCCTTCGTCGCTGTAGATCGCTTGCTCCTGCTGCTCCTGCTCGCGGGAGAAACCGTAGGTGGCGATGCGCTTGAGGCCGCCATGTTCTTCGCGCACATACAGTGCGCCGACCACCGAGCCCATGTATTGGGCAAAAAACTGCAGGATATTGCGTCCCAGCATGTTCAGGGTCAGTTGCCCCAGCACCTGCTCGGCCAGTTCGGTCTGGCCATTACGCAGCCACGCTTGCTGCTCCAAACGCCGAGCAATCTTCTGCTGTGACGCGAGGTTTGCGCTGTAACTCTCTGAAAGAGCTACTAGATTTTTACGCCCGACATAGGCAAGAAAACCGCTCAAACCCAGTACGAATACCAGGTACAGGCCAACGCTGATCACTGTGGTGCGGGTCACGTCGGCATTGCGGGTGATCCGGAACTGCTGCTCCATCGCCACCGCTTCGTCGTACTCCTTGCGGATCTCATCGGTCAGGCGCTTGCCACGTCCGGCCTTGACGGCGCTGCGGTAGTCCCCGCTCTGGCGCTGCATATCAATCATCGTCTGGGCGTACTTGTTCCACTCCAGTTGCAGCGCCTCCAGACGCTTGAGGCGGTCGACCTGTTGCGGGTTATCGGCAACCAGTTCCTGCAGGTTACGCAGGTCGGACATGATCCGCGGTTTGGCCACCTCGTACGGATCGAGGAAGTGCTCGTCGCCGGTAATTAGGAAGCCGCGCATGCCGGTTTCCTGATCGACTGTCAGCTTTGACGTCTCATTGAGGTTATTGATGACCCGATCGGTGTGCTCCACCCACTGAATCACCGACAGCAAATAGGTGATCAGGCACACGAAAAACACCGCGCTGAGCACGCCCACACCCAGGGGCAATGCCACGTTTCGGCTCAGGAGGGTACGAAAGCTCTTTTCATCGACGGACGAAGCGGGAGTCATGGGCATGCCTTGGCCAAATACGGAAAAACGGGGAGTTTGCCCCAAACGTGGCAGTGAGGGCTATGTTTCTGACGCAACGAGCGGAACAAAACCTGGCGGTTAGCCACCTTTAGCGCCCTCGCCGCGCGATGTTTGCTCGTATTTATCTACATATAGGCTGACAACTTGGGCAAACGGTTCTGCGGAACGCTCTTGTCTGCAACGGACACCTAATGACACGCCTCGGGTACAGGGATGTTCGTCAACAAGGCACTTCCAACCATGACCAACAGGTAGCCCGCGATGAATGCAGTCAACACCCCACGTTTGCCCACTCCCTCTGCCCTGGTAAATCCACCATTGGCATCGGTTTCCCGATTACCGTCGGGCGCGAGCACGGCTCAGGCTCTTGCAAAGCCTGAACAGTCCTCCTCTTCCGGCACGCAGAGCCTGCAACAGGCCCTGGCCGACCAGCGTAACTGGCACGAATTGGCACAGGCGCTCTTCAGCCTGGTCAAGGAACTGCCGGCGGACGCCGATGAACAGGCCGTGGCTGCCGCGTTAAAAGCGCGGTCGATGCCGCGCCACCGGGCCTCTGGCACTGCTACCACCGTGAACCTTGACGCGTTTATCAACGAACAACGCCTGGCGCAGCCTACCCGCCGCCACTACGTTGTGTACTTGGCCGAGGCAGTGGCCCAGCGGGCACTGCAGTCGCCCCTGGGCAATTTCGGCGGTGGGCTGTCCTGGCCGATCCCCTTGAGCGTTGCCGACCAGAGCAAAATCGGCACGCTGGTGGACAAAAATACTGCAGGTCTGCCCGGTCTGCCGCTGGAGGATACGCGCAAAGGTGCCCTCGGTTATCTGCTCGAACAGACCCCGTTGTCCGATGCCGAGCTGCGAGACCCGCCCAACGCCCTGGCAAAACTGGTGGCATCCCCTCGCGCCCAGGCGCTTGGCCAGGCGATCCAGACCGAATTGGGTGGCGCTGACACCCCTGGCAGCGTCAATGACTACGTGCTCGCGGCCATCAACATGGGCCTGGACCTGGACTCGATGTTCGTCCCCCATCGCAACCATGTGGCCGGATTCGATCTGGCCAGTGAGCAGCACTGGGGCAAGGCGCCGTCCGATATCGTCAACCGGCTCAGCCTGCACTTGGTCAAGGAAGGTCGCGCCACCCATGCAACAGCGAGGTTCGCCGCGCACTTGCTACTGGCGCGGGTGGCGCCGCAACTGCTCGTCAAAGAGATACCGGCCGCGCTCACCTATGGCAGCCAGGCCTGGGCCAGTTTCTGCATCGCCGCAGCAGCGGTGGAGGCGCAAGCCCCGGGGACGGTAGCCAATATGACGTTTGCGCAAGTCATGCAGGCAGCAAAAGGGTCCGGCGCGTTGGCCCCCGAAGGTGCGCAGAGAGGGGCTTTAGTGGACTGGGCGGTGGTCAACGGTATGTTGCCCAAGCGCGAGAACGACAGTTACACCGCTGATGAGCTGGACAGCGCCAGAAGCGCCTATAACGCCCAGCAATCCGAACGACTCAACGCCTCGGCCCAACTGAGTAGCGAGCTGCCCAGCCGCAAACAGATCGCGTTGCAAAAGCTGCGCGAGGCCTTTGGCGATAACGTACCGTTCGAAGAAAAACTGCTGAGCGTAGACGATACCAGCACCCCCTATCAGGGGCCGCTCTATGACCCGAATCGACGACCGGCCGGGCGGTACTCGCTGCTCGACATCGCCATGATGGAGCTGCGCGATTACACCTGGAAAACCACCGACCCGCGCATTCCTATCGCAGCGGTCAACGCGCCGCTCGCGCTGGGCGTGAACAAGGCGTTCAACGAGCAGTTCAAACAGACCATCGATTCACACAAGCAGGGCTTGGGGACGCTGGTCAAACAGCTCGTCTCCCAGTTGCCGCCTGCCGACCGCCAGAATCTGGCGCACGGCAAACTGGAGTTCTTTCAGAAGAAAACCTATGAACTGGGACTGGATTTTACCTCTCGCACCCTGCACCACACGGATCGAAAGCTGTTGATCAAGGCCACCGGCGCGGACGGCGTGACGGTGTATGAAGTGGATAGTAAGCGCGGCACGATCAATAAGGTGCCCGAGAGCGAACTGACCCGGCGCCGGGAGCGCAACGCCAATCACGAAGAAAAAATTGAGGCGTTCGTGCCCAAGAGCGTCGCAGCCGGCGATTTTGCGCTCAAGCCCGCGGATGGCACGCTGGCACCAGCCACCTTTACCTCGGCGCGCACTCAGTCGATTGCCGATGCGTTTGTGGAACACCTCGATATCGACAATGCACAGGTGGTCAAGCAAGCCAAGGGGGTCACCCCTCTGGACAAGCAAAATGAGGTGGAATGGAAGCTCGCGGATTTTTTCTTGAACCTGGTGCCGCTCAGGTCCGCTATCGTCAACTTTCAGAATGGCAACTATGCCGATGGCGCCACGGACCTGGCACTGGACATGTTCAGTTTCGTGACCGCTGGAGTGGGAACGGCGGGCAAAGTGGCCAAGGCCGTCAAGAGTTCGGCGTCGACGACGGTCAAAGCCCTCAACACGGCGAAGGTGATCGGTGCCGCCGCCATCGGCGCCTTCAACCCCGTGAGCGGGGCCGGCGACTTACTGGTCGGGGCTGCACGGGTTACGCAGGCGGTAGGGCGAACGATTGCCAAAGGCACACGTGCCGTGGCTAACACAGGGGTGTCCCTGGTCACCCAAGGGGTCAATGCCCTGCGCGGCGCAACGGGCGCGTATGACTTGGTCCGGGCCAACAAAGGCTACGCCACGCTATCGGCGGGTACGTTCACCCTCGCGGACCGAACTGTGGAGACCACCGCAGTGCTGCACAACAACCAATGGCATGCCTACGACGTTGCCCGGCAACAGCCGTACGGCCCCGCCTTGGCGGACTTCAAACCTGCGGTGCCGCCAACCCGAGATACGCCGCTCCACGGCTTTTTCGACCGCATTTACAACCTGCTCCAGCCTGAAAACGCTCAAAGCGCTGTCACCCGCCTGACCAAGGAGGAGCATAAGAACTTTATCGCCAAATATAACCACGGCATGCGTAAGGAAAACCGTGCAGCCTTTGACCAAGGTTTCGACTACGGCAATCCGAGTGATATCCCCGGTTATTCACCCAACCTGAACATTCCCGATCTGCAGCGCCTGTCGCAGTACTGTTTCTCTCCCGAAGACATGGGCACATTGGCCAAAGCCATCAAACAAAAAGCTATCGCGGAATCTTTCCACCGCCTGGCGTACTTTGAAAAAGATATCGCCGCAGCAGGCGGGCATTTGCATCGGATGCCCCAGGACTTCTATCTCAGCCTGGTCAATATGGGCTCCGAGGGCGAATGTGCAGGCATTTCCAACGCCATGGCCCTTGCCATCGGCACCGGTAAAGAACACACGCTGCTGAGCAATTTCTACACCGCCGCCGCTAACCCGAACGTGCCAAGCAATGCCGCTTTTATCAAAAATATAGAGACCCTACAAAAGGTCACCGGCACGGAAACCCTTTATCACATGGGCCAGACGCCTCGGCGTGTGCCCTATACCACGATTATCTCGGAGTTGGCCAATGCCACCGAATCAACCACGCTTAGAGTCGCATCGGAACACCACGCGCTGCTCGCGGGTGTAAAGGTCGACGGTGCGAGCAAGCAATGGTTCTATTTCGATCCCAACTATGGGTACGTCACGTTTGATTCGCTGGATTCGATGAAGAATGGTCTGGAGCGCACCTTGAACAGGGGTACATCGCCCTATCGACTTGACGCCTATAAGCGCGATTCCGCTGTTCCCGAGTATCAGATAAGTCAATTCTCCCCCACAGACCTGACCCCAGACCGTACGGGTAATGTCGACGTATCGAGCCTCTCCACTGCGGTCCTATAAGCCGTGCCTGCGGCCCCGACGTTGCTGCACCCAGCGCGCCGGGGCCGACTTGCTGCCGCGCATCATCCGGGCAAGACATTCGCGCAGACTCCCGTCACAATACGCGCGCCAGGGGAACTTGCTGCGATCGACACGACTCACTAGAGGATGGTCTTTGCATTCACACGACCTGCACCTCCAATTTTCGGGAAACCTCACTATGTCCGCAGCCTCCTCCACCATCCTAGTAGTCGAAGACGACAACATCGTGCGCATGTTGATCGTCGATGTCCTCGAAGAGTTGGAGTTCACGGTCATTGAGGCGGCCGACGCAGCGGAGGCGCTGGGCATGGTCAATGATGAAAGCCAGCTGATTCAGCTGATGATGACCGATGTGGGCCTGCCGGACATGGACGGCAAAGAACTGGCAGCCAAAGTACGCGCACTGCGGCCCGGCTTGCCGATCCTGTTTGCCAGCGGCTATGCCGAAAACATCGACGCGCCGGCGGACATGCATGTGATTGGCAAACCGTTTTCCATCGATCAACTGCGTGACAAGGTCAAGTCCATCATTGGCTGACTGCCTTCATTTCCTCGCCTGCGCCGTACCTTCAACTCCTGCCATTAGCTCTTATCGCGCAGGGCGATAGGCGCGTAGACACTATCCCATCGATCAATCGGTCGTACAGGACAAAAGACTTCCAGCGAAACTGGGTGCAAACTCTGCCGGCCAGCTATTACCTGCCGTACGCCCCCCCCCGCGCACGAGGCCTACTTCGATAAAAGCTGGAAACTCAATGACATCACCCAGTTCCCTAAGAGACGCAACAACATGATCAGAAAACCGACGCGCCTGCTGTTAGCGAGCCTCTCGATCCTCCTGAGCAGCGGCGCCTGGGCCGATTTCACCGCCACCCCGAGCGAAGCGCGGGCCATCGCCAAGGAAGCCTACCTGTATGGTTTTCCGGTAGTGGAAATGTACAAATCTCTCTACACCCAAGCCGTCGACAAGGGCGGCGCCAACTTCAAGGCGCCGTTCAACCGCATCGGCAATACCGCCCAGGTGTTCACGCCCAAGGACACCGCATTCGTCAGCCCAAACGCCGACACGCCCTACTCGTTCGTGTGGATGGACCTACGTCGCGAACCCCTGGTGCTGACCCTGCCCAAGATTGAAGACAATCGTTACTACTCGGTGCAGTTGATCGACCTCTACACGCAGAACTTCGCCTACCTGGGCACGCGCAGCACGGGTAACAACGGCGGCCACTACATGATCGCCGGGCCAAACTGGAAAGGTCAGCAGCCGGTGGACATCGATCGCGTGGTCTATAGCGAGAGCAATATCGCTTACGCGCTGTACCGCACGCAGTTGTTCGACGAGAAAGACCTGGGCAAGGTCAAGCAGATTCAGAGCGGCTATAAAGTCCAGCCGCTGAGCAGCTACGTCAAGCAAGCCGCACCGGCCAATGTGCCAAAGGTCCAGTGGCCAAAACCCACCGCCACTATGAGCGACAGCCCGCAACTGTTCCGCTACCTGAATTTCATGCTGGCGTTCGCCGCCCCCCAGGACAGCGAGAAAGACCTGCTGGCGCGCTTTGCCAAGATTGGCGTCGCCCCGGGTGCGCCCTTCAAGTTCAACCAGCTCAGCGCCGAACAACGCAAGGCCCTGGAAGAAGGGATTGCCGACGGCAAGGCCGAGTTTGCCGCGTTCAAAAAAGACAAGATCGACACCCACCAGGTGTCTAACGGCGACCTGTACGGCAGTCGTGATCACCTCAACAACAACTACTTGTACCGCTACGCTGGTGCCAACATGGGCATCTTCGGCACCTCCAGCGACGAAACCGCCTACCTGAGTTATGTCGTCGACAGCGAAGGTAAACCGGCGAACGGGGCACGTCATAGCTACACACTGCATTTCAACAAGGACCAACTGCCACCGGCGGACGCGTTCTGGTCGCTGACCATGTACAGCGCCAAGACCCAGCAACTGGTGCCCAACCACAAGAAGCGCTACTTGATCAATTCAAGCATGTTGCCCAGCCTCAAGCGCGATGCCGATGGCGGCCTGACCCTGGCCTTGCAACATCACGAACCGCCCAAAGCCGAACAGAGCAATTGGTTGCCGGCTCCCCCCGGTCCGTTTTACGCCGTGCTGCGGATTTACCTGCCCAAGCCTGAGGTCGGCAGCGGTCAATGGAAACTGCCGCCGTTGACCCCGCTCAAGTAACACCGCGAGCTCGGCTCCGGCGAGTCCGGACCGAGCACGTCACTTTCCGATATCAGGCCGACAGCGCCAACCTGTACTACCGCTGGTTTATTGGCTGCTAAAACGGGTAAGGTGCGCGCGATTCCCCACGGAGCTGCACCGCACATGACTTGCTGGGATGTCCTTGATCTGCCCCCGGATGCCGATAGCCGCACCATCAAGCGCACCTACGCGGCGCTGCTCAAGAAAACCCGGCCGGATGATGATCCCGAGGGGTTCCAGCGCCTGCGCGAAGCGTATGAAGCGGCCCTGAACGGGCAAGAGTCGGTCATGGACGACGCGTCTGCCGCCGTTGCGGTCGAAATGGCTGCACCAGAACCGGTGGACGGCACCCTGCCCCAGCGCTATGAGCAGGCCTTGGCCCAAGGTAACGGCCTGGCATTCGAAGTGGCGCTGCTCGAACGCTGTATCAGCGACGACACCGTGAGCGATGAGGAGCTTCGCTGGGCGTTTGACACCTTCCACTGGCTCAGTGCCTGGCAGCGCCTGGAGCTGCCAGCGCAATGGCTGGATGCCCTGGCCTCTCAATGCAGGCAGGCGTTGCGCAGCCAATTGGCGCTGGCACTTGCACAACGTAATGAAGCGGACTTCCTCAATGCGTACGCCCGGCGTGACGAACACGCCTGGTTGCGCCAGCCGGCGCACGCTCAATGGTTCAACCAGACACTTGCCACGTTGCTATGCGACGGCTACTTCTGGTTGCCTGCGTTGTTCGAGGCCGTCCGCGCCGGGCAGGGCTGGCCTCACGGTGGCGAAAACCCCTGCCCCGAGGATGAATGGCAGCACCTGTTGCGGCGTGAGAAAGGGCCGGCGTTCATTGCCCACCAGCGTGCACTGGCTGTTGTGCCGCCGCACACTGCGCAACAGCGCGCCGCTCGTCTGCTGTTGGCACCGATGACACTGGGGCAGCGACGTGCATTCGCTCAGCGCTTGAGCGAGGCCGACTGGGAGGCGTGCCGAGCGCTGGCCGCGCGCATTAAAGCCGATCATCCCGACGTTGCGCTGTCCCTGCCCGGCGGTACGGCTTATTTCTGGCAGGAGTGGGAAGCTGCTGTCGACACTTGGCCGCTGGCGCTGGCGACAGTGCTGGGCTGTGTGACAGGTGCACTGTTCCAGGCGCCGTGGTTTTCAGGAGTCCTGGTCAGCACACTGGGGCACGCGTTGGTATGGTCGATGGCCTATGTCGTGGGCGGCGCCCTGGCCTGGCAAGTGTGGCGTCCGCTGGTACATCGGGTCCGCGTCCTGGATGAAAGCCTCGCCGTCAGACTACCGACGCGACTCTGCCCTACCCGCCTGCCGTTATTGCCGCTGCGCGATCTGTTGCCGGGGGCGATCATGAGCGTGGCCATCAGTGTTCAATTCGGCGCGGTTGCGGGCCTGGTGATGGTGGCGACCCTGGTCGTGATCGGTGCGGGTAAGCGTCAAGCCCGCACGGGCTACAAAGAATGGTCCACCCGCCATCCGCGCAAGACCATCGGTGTATGGGGCCTTGTCACTTTGCTCCTGACAATGATGTTTGCAGCGCTCAAAAGCTTTGACAGTCATTATCAGGTGGGCCGCAATCAAGGCCTGCAACAGTGGACAGAGCGCGTGTGCAGCCGCATGCCGAGAACAGCACAACCCTGCCAGGCCCCCGCGACCCAGGCACAGTGGTACGGTCAGGAGGCTGAGTGATGAAGCCAATCATGTTGTACCCCGTCGGGGTGGTATTGATCCTGTGCCTGTTCAGCCTGGCCGGCGCCAGCAAACAACTGCAGATTGTGCAGTGGTGGCTCAACCAATTGGACAGCCCCCAGACTGCAACGGCCGGCGCGCTTGCGCCGATCATCGATTGCGTTAACCGCGTGGACCGCGATACTCGGCTGGCCTACTACTTGCTGACTCAGGTCGACGCCTCAGTCCGGACGGCTGAGCGCTCCGGCGCCGCGAACTTGCCTCGGGAAGAATTTGGCGACAACGCCGAGCCGCAAGCCCGCCTGATCCAAAAGCAGATATGCACCCCTGCTATTACCCTCCAGCTGGAACGCCAAGCCCCCGGCAGCCCATTGATCACGGCCACGCAGCAGTACTTGCAGACCCTTCGCAGAATCAGCGACGTCGGCACGCTGCTCAGCCCCAACCAAACCCCCGGCGCGAAAACGCCGCAGCAGCAATTATTTGGCAACGTCATGCTTGACCAGTTGAAAGCAGAACTAAGCCGTAACGGTGGCGGCTACCTGTCGGCATCCGCGGCTCTGCGTGACGATCTGACGCGTGAGGAGCTGCGTTTGCGCCCCCTACAGCTGGATTTACTGGAAGCACGTCTGGGCCGAGACCTGCATTGGCACCTGCTCAATTACATGATTGCGTCGCGCCAGTCGATCGATCGGATCGACCAAGGGGTACGCGCTGCCGACCTGACACCCCAAGCCCTGGCTGCGTTGACCGCTTCGGTTCAGCGTGCCCAAGAAAGTGCCGCAGCCTTTGTCGATCAGATGCCGGATAAAGAACTCACTGAAGAAACGCTGCACCTTTGGTACACCCTCAGAACCCCCGCCGATACCTACCTTGCTGCCCTGCAAGGCATGCTTCAAGACTGGCTCAACCACGCCACCCCGCAACAGCTGAGTGACGACTATGACCTCGTCACCCGCCGCTACGACGTCCTGCTCAGCTATTACAACCGGCCGGCACGCAATGCGTTTTAGTGCTTTTTGAATTTCACATAGGACTGATGCAGGTCTGAAGCCCAGCCGTCGATCACGTTTTTCACGTCATCGGCTTTCATCACCTGAGCGTCGTTCTCCAAGGGCTTGCCGGTGCCTTTGCGCACCACTTGGGCCAGGACTTTCCCCGTGGCGCCGTCGAGGAACTGCGCCTCGGTGCCGAGGGTGGTTTCTTGATCGCGAATGCCGGTGCCGGTACTGACCGCCGCCGCCACCAGTGCTACCGGGATGAACTCATAAGGTTTAAGCCCTTCGGTCTTGCTGCTGACGGCAGTGATGGCCGCGCGCACCACGATTACGCCTGGGCCTGGGGCATTGGCCAAAGGCAAGGATTTTGCCAGCTCACGCTTGAGCGCCTGGTTGTAGTAGGTGTTAATGCCGTTGAGGGTGCTGTCAGGGATTTTCGCGGTGGCCTGGGGTTTGGGATAGAACTGGGTCGGTTCGATGTACACCGCGTTATAGCGACTCAGGTCCAGTTGGGGATCGACCCAGCGCATCACTTCGACGCCTGACGGTGACTTGGCTTGCTTGAGTTGGCTGTAGTTGGAAAGAAAGCCCGAATATTCATCCGGTTGCGTGACCTGGCTGGCGCAGCCTGCAATCCCAAGCGAAGCCACGCACAACGTACTGACCATTAGCCTTAGTTTCATCATTGAACTCCCTGGCAGTCATCATCGAAGGGCGGAGCTGTAGGTATAGCCAATCCTGGGGAAATGGTGCGCCCACTCGACTGATCAAGCCGAGATGACAAAAACTGCACCGGTCATTTGGCGGGCAACTGCGTATGACTAATCAACCGTCGGTAAGTAAGGTGGAGCTCCCCCCTATCAGGAGCATCACATGCGCACCATCGGCCTTATCGGCGGCATGAGCTGGGAGTCCAGCGCCGAGTACTACCGCATCATCAACCAGCGCGTGCGTGATCAGCTCGGCTCGCTGCGCTCGGCGCAGGTGTTGATGTACAGCGTGGATTTCGGCCCGGTGGCGCAGGCGCAGCACGATGGGCGCTGGGACGACGCGGCGCAGATCCTCGAAGACGCCGCGCGGCGCCTGCAGGCCGGCGGTGCGGACTGCGTGGTGCTGTGTACCAACACCATGCACTTGGTGGCGCCGCGTATCGAAGCGGCGATCTCGATTCCGTTTCTGCATATCGCCGACGCCGCTGGCCAGGCGGCCTTGGCGGCCGGCACGCTCAACGTCGGCCTGCTGGGCACGGCGTTCACCATGGAGCAGGATTTCCTCAAGGCGCGCCTGGCCGAGCATGGCTTGAACGTGCTGGTGCCGGAGGCCGAGGAGCGCCAGAGCGTGCACCGCATCATCTATGAAGAGTTGTGTGTGGGGATCATCAGCGACACCTCGCGCGACGCTTATCTGCGCATCATTGCGTCGTTGGCTGCCCGTGGTGCCCAGGCGATCATCCTCGGATGCACGGAAATCGGCCTGTTGATCAAGCCCGAACACACCAACCTGCCGCTGCTGGACACCACCGCGTTGCATGCGCAGGCCGCGGTGGCGTTTGCCTTGCAGGATTAAGTCGAAGGACGCAAACGCGCCATGCTGACGGTGTCGACGTAGAGGCCGTCACGCAGGGCGTAGTCGCGCAGCACCCCTTCCACCTCGAAACCGAACGAGCGGTACAGACGTTGCGCGGCCTGGTTATCGGCAAATACCGTCAACTCGACGCGGTGCAGGTTCATCCAGTTGTCGGCCACGTCGAGGGCTGCCTTCAACAGCCGCGAGCCGACGCCCTTGCCCTGCCAGGCAGTTGCCACGCCCATGCCGAAGGTGCCGACATGGGCCTGGCGCACGCGCAGGTACTGTTGCAGCCCCAACTGCCCAATCACCTCGCCGCCGTGCAATGCCACCAGTTGCAGGCGACGTTCGTCGTCCATCACCAAACGCTTGCGCCACACTTCAATCGACTGGAACGGCATCTGCAGTACCTGACGGCACACCGCCGGCTCGTTGTAGAGCGCCGCGACGCCGTCAAGGTGGGCCTCGGTAAAGCGCTGGATGACGATATGGGGTTCAGGCGCGTGCATGGGTTTCATCCTTTGAAAGACATGTGGTCGGCCAGTGTAGAGGCGCCGACCGCCCGCTGCCTAGGGCGCTGGAGCGGTTGTCCACAACGAAGGCCAGTCGCCGTAGGCCACCCCGGTGCAGCGCGACATCATGTGAAACTCGCTGAGCTGGAAAGCCTTGCCGTCAAACAACCACACCGCCCCGGCCCCGCAATCGCCGAGCCCGCGTTGCTTGTAGAAGTAACTCAGGGTGCCAGTGGCTGGGTCGTAGCCCACCGAGCCTTGCAGCGCGGCGCCGTCCAAAGGCAGCGACTCCAGTTGCAACGCGGTCTGGGCATATGGTGCCTGGCGCGCGCGACGCACCACCTCGTATTCGCAGTTGTAGGCCGCGCAGTCGTAGCTCAACACGGTCATGGCCTGCGAGGCAGTCAACGCACCGGCACTGGCTTCGGGTGGCGGCGAGTCTTCTTGCGCCGTTTCACCTTTGAGGGCCTCGGTCACCAAAGCTTGCTGCTCCTCGGCGGTCAACGCCGGCGCACCGGGGAATGGACGCAGCAGCGGCGTCGGCAAACGCGCCGGCACGGCACTCGCCGCACCTTTGCCGGGTCGTGCCAGTGCGGTGACGTTATCCACCCGGCCTTGCACCGCATCCATCAACAACAGCGATGCACTCAACCCACTCAGGGAAACGTGGGCATCGGCATCGCCGGGCAGCTGCAAGCGCTGACCATCGCGCAAGCGTTGCAACCATCGGCGCGCGGCGTCGTCGTCAAGTACGCCAAAGGACTGCACATGGGGATCGCCGCCCTGGTCGTCCAACTCCACCTGCAATGCCTGGGTCAAGTCATTGCCCAGGGGCTGGCCGTCCAGTTGCAGGGTCGACAGGTCCGCCGTCTCCCCCCGATGGTCGAAGCGCAGCCGCAAGTAGCCCTGAGGGCCGGCCTTGTGCCAGATATGCAAGGTCAGTGAGCTGTAATCTTCTTCATTGGCTCCGCTCGGTGCGCTGAGGGCGTGGCAGTTGCGCAGGTTGTCGCAACCGACCACCCATTCCTTGATGTCCCGCAGCAGCGGCACGCGTTCGCTAGCGGGTTGTGCAAAGGCTTGGGCAGAGGAACCGGCCAGCAGGGCCAGGAGTACGGGGCGCAACATGGGGACTCTCCGTGTCTGAAAAGGCGCGGATTGTCCCATGTTCGGCCTGTGGCGTCAGCGCCCGGCGGCCACGCGCCACACCCGCGCAATATCCGCCGCCCGCTCGCGCAACAAGCGCGGTGCCTCGCTGCACGCCTGCTCAAGGCTGATGGGCCCGCTGGGCAAGGCGAAGGCGGCGTCGACGCCGTGTGAGTACATCTGCTCGTAGCCTTCACCGAGGGTGCCGGCGATGACGATCACCGGTACGCCGTGTTGCCGGGCGATGCGGGCCACGCCGAACGGGGTTTTACCGCGCAGGGTCTGGGCGTCGAAGCGGCCTTCGCCGGTGATGACCAGATCAGCACCGCGCACGGCGGCATCCAGGCCCACCAAGTCGGCAACCACCTCCACCCCCGCGCGGAACTGGGCGCCGAGAAACGCCTTGGCAGCGAAGCCCAGGCCGCCAGCGGCGCCGCTACCGGGTTCGTCGCGCACATCGGTAGGCAGCACCCTGGCGCAGATGTCGGCAAAATGGCCGAGGGCAGCATCGAGCTGTTGCACCTGCTGCGGGCTCGCTCCTTTTTGCGGGCCGAAAATCGCCGAGGCGCCGTGGGGGCCGCAGAGGGAGTTATTGACGTCGGCAGCAATCTCGAAACGCACCTCGGCCACGCGGGGGTCAAGGCTGTCCAGGTTGATGCGCGCCAATTGCGCCAAGGCCAAGCCGCCAGGTG
The DNA here is from genome assembly GCF_001029595.1 of Pseudomonas sp. ARP3. Classification (NCBI taxonomy): domain Bacteria; kingdom Pseudomonadati; phylum Pseudomonadota; class Gammaproteobacteria; order Pseudomonadales; family Pseudomonadaceae; genus Pseudomonas; species Pseudomonas sp. ARP3. The sequence continues at coordinate 58,640 of NZ_LEKF01000011.1, read as the reverse complement.
GAAGGGGCTGGTCGTCGGCATCGAACATTTGCACACCCAATGCCTGCATCGCCCCTGCACCACCGTCGTTGGTGGCGCTGCCGCCGATGGCCAGGATGATGCGCCGAGCCCCCGCCTCCAGCGCCGCGCGGATCAGTTCACCGGTGCCGAAGGTGGTGGTTCGGCACGCGTCGCGCTGGTCCGGCGGCAGCAGTTGCAAGCCGCTGGCTTCGGCCATTTCGATGATCGCGGTGTGGCTGTCGGCCAACCAGCCCCAGCGTGCGTCCACCGGGGCGCCGAGCGGGCCGCGCACGGTCTGGCGGCGCAACTCGCCGTGGCAGGCGGCGAGCACCGCGTCCACCGTGCCTTCGCCACCATCGGCCATCGGGCACTGGATCATCTGCGCGTCCGGCCAAACCTGGGCCAACCCCTCGACAATCGCCTGGGCAACGCCTGCGGCGCTCAGGCTGTCCTTGAACGAGTCGGGGGCGATGATGATCTTCATGGGCGTTCTCCGTTTTTTATAACGCCCATGCTGCCAGTTGGCTGCGGCAATAACGCCGGTCCGATGCACAAGTGCGGCGCAGGTTTGTTGTTCATTCCGACAAATCCTGGGGCAGCAACTGCACGCCCAGGTACAAGGCAAGCATGCCATCGAGGGTCAGCGGGTCGACACCGCTGAGTTCGGCGATGCGCTCCATGCGATAACGCAGGCTGTTGCGATGGATGCCCAAAGCGTCGGCACACGCCTGGCTTTGCCCGTCGTGCTCGCACCAACTGCGCAAAGTTGCCAGTAATTGGCCGTTGCCGTCCTTGGCCAGTACTTTGCGTAGCGGGTTGAGCAATTCATCGAGGGCGTCGTCGTTGCGATGACGCCACAGCATTACCGGCAGGCGATAGCGATTGAGGGTCAGCACTTGCGTATGGGGCAGGATGTCCCGGCCATAGGCCAACAGGTCCCCGACCCGCCGATAGCAACGGCGCAGCCCCGCCAGCCCGTCGGCCTGGCCACCCACCGCCACACGCTGGATCTGCCAGCCGTGGCCGGCGAGTTTTTCCAGCAGCTTGGGATTGTCCACCGGGAGCCCGGCCGGTCGGCACCACAACAATGAAAACTGCGCCGAGCTGACGCACCAGCTGTCGGGATAACGCGCAGCCAGCCAGGCGCCCAGGTCCTGCGCGGAGGCGCCCGCGCCCAGCTCGAACAGGTATGGCGTACGCGACAGATGTGGCTTGAGCCCCAGTTGCTGGGCTTCGTCGACCAGGCGCGGCGAGTCGCCGGATTCGGCAAGCAACAGCGCCAGCAGGTCGTCGCACCGCTGGCGGCGCCATTGTTGTTCGGCTTGTTGGTGACGGTGGCTGACCAGCATCTCGGCGGTCATGCGCACCAGTTCGGCGTAGGTACGCAGCAGTTGCGGTTCACCAGTGATGCCCAGCACACCGATCAGGCGTTGATCGTGCATCAGCGGCAGGTTGATGCCGGGCTGCACGCCTTTGAGGTGCTTGGCGGTGTGGCCGTCGATTTCGACCACACGACCATTCGCCAAGACCAATTGCGCGCCCTCATGGCGAGTGTTGATGCGCTCGGGCTCGCCGCTGCCCAGGATCAAGCCCTGGCTGTCCATGACGTTGACGTTATAAGGCAGGATGGCCATGGTGCGATCAACGATCTCCTGCGCCAGGTCATGATCCAGCTCGAACATGGGGTTAACTTCCTGCAAGGCGTGGTTGGTCATCGGCACAGCGCAAAGGCACGTTCACTGTGCGCGAGCACAAAGACAGCCCCCTGCTACCTGGCCGAGACTCTTGTGGCGATCAACGTTACCTTCGCATCGCGAAAAATCATAATAAAGAGAGAACGCCATGTCACAGAGCGCCGCTGTCACCCAGGCCAACGATGACGATAAAAACGCTGTCTACAAGCGCGTGACCCTGCGCTTGATCCCCTTCATTTTTATCTGCTACCTGTTCAATTACCTCGACCGCGTCAACGTCGGCTTCGCCAAGCTGCAGATGCTCGACGCCCTCAAGTTCAGCGAAACCGTGTACGGCCTCGGGGCCGGGATCTTCTTTATCGGTTACGTACTGTGCGGCGTACCGAGCAACCTGGCGCTGAGCAAATTCGGCCCACGGCGCTGGATCGCCCTGATGATGATCGTGTGGGGCACGCTGTCCACCTGCCTGCTGTTCGTCAGCACGCCGACGCACTTCTACACCTTGCGCCTGTTTACCGGTGCGGCCGAAGCCGGCTTCTTCCCCGGCGTGGTGCTGTACCTCTCGCAGTGGTTCCCAACCTTCCGTCGCGGGCGGATCATGGCGTTGTTTATGTCGGCGATCCCCGTGTCGGGCCTATTGGGCAGCCCGTTTTCCGGCTGGATTCTCAACCACTTCGCCGCCGGCCAGGGCGGTCTGGCCGGTTGGCAGTGGATGTTCCTGCTCCAAGGCATACCCACCGTGGTGCTGGGCGCCCTCGCCTACTTCTTGCTCAGCGACAGTTTCGCCCACGCCAAATGGCTCACGCCCCAGGAACGCGCGGTGCTGGAAGGCGACCAGGCCACGGACCTGGCGAACAAGCCCAAGACCACCAGCGACTCCCTCGCCGAAGTGTTCAAGAACCCGGCGATCTGGGCATTTGGCCTGATCTACTTCTGCATCCAGAGCGGCGTGTACGCCATCAACTTCTGGCTGCCGTCGATCATCAAGAACCTGGGGTTCAGCGATAACCTGGTGATCGGTTGGCTCAGTGCGATCCCGTATTTGCTGGCGGCAGTGTTTATGCTGCTGGTGGGCCGCTCCGCCGACCTGCGCAAAGAGCGGCGCTGGCACTTGGTCGTGCCGATGCTGATGGGCGCGGTGGGCCTGGTGATCGCGGTGAATTTCGCTACCACGCCGGCCATTGCGATCCTCGGCCTGACCATCGCCACCATGGGCGCGCTTACCGGCCTGCCGATGTTCTGGCCGGTGCCGACGGCGATGCTCAGCGCGGGTGCCGCCGCCGGTGGGCTGGCGTTGATCAACTCCATGGGCCAGATGGCAGGCTTCCTCAGCCCATATATCGTCGGCTTTGTGAAAGATGCCACCGGCTCCACGGATATGGCCCTGTACCTGCTGGCGGCAGTGATTGTGGCGGGCAGTGTATTGGCATTGCGCATGACTCGCTCATTGCGCACTTGAGCCATGACTCAGGATGCGCCGGGGCTGGTGCATCCTGAGCCCGCATAACCGTTATAAGCTTTTTGCTTTTTAAACCTGTCAACCTTGACAGTACCCGCTGCTTTTATTTGTTCTCATACTCCAGGCGCCACCCACTTGGATGAGGACTGCGTCATGGAGATTCTTCAACTGCCCAGAAATTCGCATCTGGCCGAAGGCACGGCCAGCGCGAACATGTCCGGCGTGATCACGCGGGCATTCAAAGCGGACACGGTCAGGCTGGAAAAGACCCATGTCCAATGGGTTATTACCGCACGTCAGAGTGCAGTGGGTTCTCAACCCAGTGTCGAGCTCACCTGCTTGCTGCCCTTGAGCCTTCGCGACAATGGCAAGCCCCATACCTACAGCTTCGACGGCACACGCAAAGTGACTACGGCCTCTGCGGCAATATTTACCGCCAACACCAACTTTGTAGCCGTATCAGGTGAAATTACCGTCACCTTGAGGAAAAACCGTATCGTCGCAACGTTCAATTTTACCGCCCAGCCCTATAACCAACCGGAAGCTCAGTTGATGGTGTCCCGAGGCACCTGTGACGTACATAACGGCAACGGGAAATTCGAGGTTGAGCTCAGTGGCGGGATACTGCCTATGCCCTCATTCAAGGCTGAAAACCTGGCCGTCAATACGTTTGAGCACTTGGGTGTCGCCCCGTACTACAACATCCTAGGGTGGTCCCGTGTTTTCCCCGACACCGAGTATTTCTTCGCCGTGCTAATTGATACCAAAGTCAGAGAGGGCACATACAAAGTCGTCCTGGACGATCCACGGATCGGGATTTTGACAAACCTGATTGGCTTTCAGCATCTGTATGCAACCAGCGGTCAACTCACCATCAAAAAAATGCCACATGCCGGACACGCGATCGCGGACTTCAAGGTTGAATTCAATCATCCCCCCTTGCCGGTTTATTCGGCCAAAGGCCAACTGAATATTCAGGACTACGGCCAAGCCCCAGGCTGAGCGGTTTACCGACAGACGAGGATGTTTCCATAAGGATGTGGCCTGGACGTCCTTATTGATCATTTCGTACGTCGTTCAACAGCGCATGGCAGCGTTGCTGCAAAAATGCCTGGAACACTTTCACTCTTTCCGACACCTGCGCACGATGGGGACACATCAGGTTCAGCGGCGCAGGCTCACCTTGCCAGCCCTCGAACAACGGCACCAAACGGCCGGCCCTTATGTCCCGTACTACATCCAGCCCAGCTTTATAGGTCACCCCATGCCCCGCCAGCGCCCACCGCCGCGCCACTTCACCGTCGTCGCACAAATAATCGCTATGCACGGGCACTTCCTGCACAACATCGCCTTTGCGAAAGCTCCATGTGTTGTTAGGGCGGCCATGGCGCATGTAAATCAGCGCGCTGTGCTGCGCCAGATCGGCAGGCTCACGAGGCGTCCCCTGCCGGGCCAAGTACGCAGGGCTGGCGCAGGCCACGCGGTGGTGGTTCGCTAGGATCGGTAAAGCCACCAGGCTGGAATCATTCGGCACGCCAAAGCGCAGGGCAATATCCACGGTCTCGCGGAACAGGTCGGCGTTCTTATCGTTAAGCAGTAACTGCAGGCGGATATGGGGGTGCTGTTGCTTGAAGTCATCCAACCATTCCAGCAAAACCGTGCGCCCAAAATCCGAGGGAGCGGCCAGTTGCAGTACACCGTTCAAGCCTTCGCCGTGCCGCTTCAGCCCTTGTTCCCCTTCAGACAAAGCGGCGAGCGCCAGGCGCACGCTGTCCAGGTAACAGCGGCCCTCTTCAGTCAGGCGCATGCTGCGCGTAGAGCGAGCCAGCAGGCGAACGCCAAGGCGTGTTTCCAGACGCTTGAGCGCAATGCTCGCGGCAGCGGGTGTCAGGCCAAGGGAGCGTGCGGCGGCGGATAGGCTCCCGGTATCCGCCGTACGGGCAAAGACTTCAAGGTCGAGAATCGAGCTCACTGATAAAAATCCTTTAATGATCTTGTCGATTTACCGCTATTTTTCCGACATTGCCAAGCTGAGAGGATGAATATCCCTTTTTTAATGCGAGGCAGTACCCATGACATCTCCCCTCAATGGCAAAACCGTGGTGGTGATTGGCGGCAGCAGCGGCATCGGCGCGGCGGTCGCCGAGCAGGCCAGGTCACTAGGCGCGCAGGTGGTGCTGGCTGGACGACGCCTGTCTTCGGCGATCCACAACGGCCTGCGCAGCGAACCTGTGGACGTGACGGATAATGCGTCATTGCAACGCCTGTTCGAGAGCGTGGGCCGCTTTGATCATTTGGTTTACACCGCCGGCCCTGCCGTACAGGCGAAAAATCTTCAGGACACCGACCTGCAACTGGCCCAGGACAATTTCAACGTCAAGCTCTGGGGCGCTTTGCGGGCTATCCAACTGGCACTGCCATTCCTCGATGAGCATGGGAGTATCGTCCTTACGTCCGGGCAGTTGGGGCGCAAGTTAGTGCCTGGGCAATTCATCAAAATCGGCATTAACGCTGCGACCGAAGCGCTGGGTAAACAATTAGCCAAGGAGCTGGCACCGCGTCGGGTCAACGTCGTCAGCCCCGGCGTGATCGACACACCGGCGTATGCGGGGTTGTCGGAAGATCAACGCGAGGCCATGTATGCCAAAGTCGGTCACGCTTTGCCGGTCGGACGCGTGGGACAGGCTTACGAAGTAGCAGCCGGGTATGTACTGGCCATGGAAAATGCCTTCATGACCGGCAGCGTGATCGACATCGACGGCGGCGGTTTGCTGTAAGGCGATGGCATAAACCGCATTCATGTCCATAACCGGCTTGTTCGGCGGTGCCGCGATCTGGTATTGCATAGGCTCTATCCCGCGACATTGAGGTGTTCTCTATGCTTTATCGTTCTCTGGGCCACTCCGGTTTGAAGGTCAGCGCCCTCACCCTGGGCACCATGATGTTTGGCGAACAGACCAACACCGAGGACTCGTTGCGCATCATCGACAAGGCCTGGGACCAGGGCATCAACTTTATCGACACCGCGGATGTTTACACCGGCGGGCGCTCTGAAGAGTTGGTGGGTGAAGCCATCGCCCGGCAGCGCCAGGACTGGGTGGTGGCGTCCAAGGTCGGTTTCGGCCCGCCGGATGGGTTGCCCAACCGCAGTGGCCTGAGCCGCAAACGGATTTTCAATGCCCTCGACGCCAGCCTGAGCCGCCTCGACACGGATTACCTGGACATCTACTACCTGCATCGTGAAGACCACCACACACCGCTGGAAGTAACGGTGTCGGCCATCGGTGACCTGATCCGTCAGGGCAAGATCCGTTACTGGGGCCTGTCCAACTACCGTGGCTGGCGCATTGCCGAGGTCATTCGCGTGGCAGAGCGCCTGGGGGTGGACAGACCGGTGATCAGCCAGCCGCTGTATAACATCGTCAACCGTCAGGCCGAGGTCGAGCAGATTACCGCTGCCGCAGCCTATGGCCTCGGTGTGGTGCCCTACAGCCCGCTGGCGCGCGGTGTGCTCAGCGGCAAATACGCGCCGGACGTTACCCCTGAGGCCGGCAGCCGTGCCGCGCGTCAGGACAAGCGCATCCTGGAAACAGAATGGCGCGTGGAGTCGCTGCGCATCGCCCAGCAGATCCAGCAGTACACCCAAGGGCGCGGCGTGGGCATGGTGGAATTCGCCATCGCTTGGGTGCTCAACAACGCCGCGGTGAGTTCAGCTATCGTTGGGCCGCGCACGGAGGCGCAATGGGACGCCTACACCGGCGCGCTGCAGGTGAAGATTACGGCGGAAGATGAGGCGTTCATCGATTCGCTGGTGACGCCGGGGCATTCGTCTACGCCGGGATTCAACGATGTGGGCCATTTCGTGTCGGGGCGGACGCCGCTGTAAGCGCTTTGAAAGTGCAGCGCGGCAAACTTTTGTGCGATTTGCCCCAAAACAGAGCAGCCGTAGCGCGCCGAAAGCACCATAATCCCCTCCTCTTTTGATTGAATCGGTTTTGGCGAGGACAGCGTGTCTAAAGGTGTGGTGTTATCGGTGTCGGCCTCGGTGTTGTTTGCCGTGATGTATTACTTCACGTCCTTGCTCACGCCATTGAGCGGCCTGGAGATTTTCGGCTGGCGCATGTTGTTGACCGTGCCGTGCATGACAGTGTTCATGGTGGTTAGCGGCGAATGGCGGCAAGTACGGGAACTGCTGCGCAGGTTGGCGGCCGAGCCTCGTTTGATCGCTGGCGTGGTGGTGTCGTCGGCCCTGTTGGGGGTGCAATTGTGGCTGTTCATGTGGGCGCCTCTCAATGGCCGCAGCCTGGATGTGTCGGTGGGTTATTTCCTGCTGCCGCTGACCATGGTGCTGACCGGGCGCCTGGTATGGGGCGAACAATTGTCGTATCTGCAAAAGATCGCGGTGTTTTTCGCTGCCCTCGGCGTGCTGAACGAGCTGTACCAGGCCGGTGGTTTCTCCTGGGCGACGTTGGTGGTGATCATCGGTTACCCGCTTTACTTCATTGCGCGCAAATACCTCAAGACCGATCATTTGGGCGGCCTGTGGCTGGACATGGCGCTGATGCTGCCCGTGGCCTGGTGGTTTGTGCAGAGCGGCGAACAGGGCTTTGCAGTGATGGATGCGCAACCGAAACTCTATGCGCTGATTCCGATCCTCGGCCTGATCAGCGCCTCGGCACTGGTGAGCTACATCATCGCCAGTCGTTTGCTGGCTTTCAGCCTGTTCGGCTTGCTCAGTTATGTCGAGCCGGTGCTGTTGCTGGTAGTGGCGCTGCTGCTGGGCGAAGGGATCAAGGCGGGCCAATGGCTGACCTACATTCCGATCTGGATCGCGGTCATGGTGCTGGTGTTTGAAGGGTTCAAGCATTTGGTACGCCAGCGCCAGCCGTAACACGCAGGCGCTAAAAAGCCCGACCAGGGTCAACTCTGGTCGGGCTTTTTTCTACGCGTGGGTTCAGTCGGTGGTCAACACACCGCGCCGAACCTGATCACGCTCGATGGATTCGAACAAGGCTTTGAAGTTGCCTTCGCCGAAACCGTCGTCGCCCTTGCGTTGAATAAACTCGAAGAACACCGGGCCCATCAGGGTTTCCGAGAAGATCTGCAACAGCAGACGCTTGTCGCCCTCGATCGAAGAACCGTCCAACAGGATTCCACGGGCCTGCAACTGGTCCACCGGCTCGCCATGGTTCGGCAAGCGACCTTCGAGCATTTCGTAGTAGGTGTCCGGTGGCGCGGTCATAAAGCGCATACCGATTTTCTTCAACGCATCCCACGTCTTGACCAGGTCATCGGTGAGGAACGCCACATGCTGGATGCCCTCGCCGTTGAACTGCATGAGGAACTCTTCGATCTGCCCGGCGCCCTTGGACGATTCTTCGTTCAGCGGGATGCGGATCATACCGTCCGGAGCGCTCATGGCCTTGGAGGTCAGGCCGGTGTACTCGCCTTTGATGTCGAAGTAACGCGCCTCACGGAAGTTGAACAGCTTCTCGTAGAAGTTGGCCCAGTACACCATGCGCCCGCGGTAGACGTTGTGGGTCAGGTGGTCGATAACCTTGAGACCGGCGCCTTGCGGGTTGCGGTCTACGCCGTCGAGAAAGACGAAGTCGATGTCGTAGATCGAACTGCCTTCACCGAAACGATCGATCAGGTACAGCGGCGCGCCGCCGATGCCTTTGATCGCCGGCAGGTTAAGCTCCATCGGGCCAGTTTCGATATGGATCGGCTGCGCGCCCAGTTCCAGTGCGCGGTTGTAGGCTTTCTGGGAGTCCTTGACGCGGAACGCCATGCCGCACACCGACGGGCCGTGCTCTGCGGCAAAGTAGGAGGCGATACTGTTGGGCTCGTTGTTGAGGATCAGATTGATCTCGCCCTGGCGATACAAGTGCACATTCTTGGAGCGGTGGGTGGCGACTTTGCTGAACCCCATGATCTCGAAGATCGGCTCCAGGGTGCCGGGCGTCGGCGATGCGAATTCGATGAACTCAAAGCCCATCAGGCCCATTGGGTTTGCGTGTTGGTCGGTCATGTTCGGTGCCTCATCCTGCTCTTTGAAATAAAGAGTCTGATTAAAGAAAAATCAATTGCCAGCAAGGATGAGGTGCAGGGGTGGCGCGCAGGACAGGCCTCGCACGCTGCGGGCGAGGAAGTCACCAAAGATGAGGGGGGAGCCGAGTCGCTTCATGGTTACATCAGTCTCTGACGGCTTTAGGCTTGCGTGAGCGCAAGTCATATTCTTGTATGCGTAAATCGATTCTACACAGCGTAACCTGGTTTGTCCGTACTCTTATCAAATCCCCATTGCCCTGGCGCGTGCAAGAGGTTTGTTGCACAGGTAGATACGTCAACCACCTGGCCAATATCGACAACGCACGAAGCCTGGATCACGCGAGCATATTCGAACCCAGCCATCTATCATCGGAGCATTACCGAGCGTTTCGCCGGTCACGCTCTCTGCGCAATAGGCCCCAGAACCCATGCCTCTCAGTGTCCAAGGCCCTCGAAAGCCGATCACCCGTTACTGCATCAGCCTAATATGCGCGCTGCAGCCGATCCTGCTAGGCGTGCTTATTCTGCATTGGCAGGCCGAACGCACCTTGGAGCAAAGTAGTGCGCAGACAGCGCAGGAAGCCGTGCGCCAGTTCGATCTGATGCTCGACAACACCGCCCTCGCCGCCCAATCGCTGCTGCCCCTGGCCGGGCAACCGTGCGACAACGGCACGCAGTTGGCGTTGCGTGAGCAAGTGACACGCCGGCCATTCGTGCGGGCGACCACCTTGTCCTGGCAAAAGAATATCTATTGCACGTCACTGTTCGGCGGTGACCACGTCTCGCCGGTCAATCCAGACGATTACGTAGACGGGCGCCTTTGGTTGATGAATGGCAACCCGGTCACGCCTGACACAGCGCTGCTGGTCTACCGCCTGGTAGACGGCGACAAGGCCGCGTTCGCCTCCATAGACGGGTACCACCTGACCAACGCGCTGCGCCTGATCAGCCGGTATGCGCAATTGATCCTGCAGGTCGGGCCGCACTGGCTCGACGATCAAGGCCGGGTCCACGAGACACTGCCACCGGTATTTGCGGTGGCTCATCACCACCTGGTGTCGAAGCGTTATCACTACAGCGTCGACGCCGGCATGCCAGCGGGTGAAGTGTGGCGATATATGCAAGCTCGCTATCCTGCGCTGTTCAGCCTGGTGGTGTTTTTTGGCATGTTGGCGGGCCTGTTCGCCCATTGGCTGCAAAAGCGCTCCTCGGCACCGACCCATGAGCTGCAACGGGCGTTGGGCGCCAATGAGTTCATTCCTTATTTTCAACCCGTGGTGCGCGGCGATACCCGCGAATGGGCCGGCTGTGAAGTGCTGATGCGCTGGCAGCACCCCAAGGAGGGCTTGGTTCGGCCGGATCTGTTCATTCCGCTGGCCGAGGATAGCGGCCTGATCGTGCCCATGACCCGCGCCCTGCTCTGGCAGACCGCCGCTCAATTGGCGCCTCATGCCTCGCGCTTTGCGCCGGGGTTTCATATCGGTGTGAACATTACCGCGCGCCACTGCCAGGATCTGCAACTGGTGGACGACTGCCGTGAATTCCTCGCCGCATTCGTCCCCGGCCAGGTCATTCTGGTGTTGGAGCTGACCGAACGCGAGTTGATCGAGCCCACCGACGTCACGCGACGCCTGTTCGACGCCTTGCATGAGCTTGGGGTGATGATCGCCATTGATGATTTCGGCACCGGCCATTCCAGCCTAGGCTATTTGCGCAACTTCAATGTGGACTACTTAAAGATCGATCAGAGCTTTGTCGCCATGATCGGCGTGGATGCACTCTCCAGCCATATTCTGGACAGCATCATAGAGTTATCTGGCAAGCTCGATTTGGGCATTGTCGCCGAGGGGGTAGAAACAGCGCAGCAGTGTGAATACCTGGCCGCTCGCGGGGTAGACTATCTTCAAGGCTACCTGTTCGGCAGACCCTTACCGTGCGATGAATTCATTAAATCCTTGGCCAGCGATTCAATAGTCATGCATTAGTGATGCGCAAATAATGTTACTGAGACAAAGGACATGATTTACTCGTGACGGATTAACTACTACAATTTTTCTTGCCTGTGCTGAACTCGCAGGATGCTTCTTCTTAGAGTCTTAGAGTCACCTTAAAGCGCTTGGGTTGGAGCTTTTTTCCCAGTTGATATCAGCCAACTACACTATTGGAGTACCGATTTTGTCCAAACTCGCCGAATTTCGCGCAGCAGAAAGAGCCCTTCAAGAGCAACTGGCCCAGCTGGAGTCCTTGAAGAACGACGCTAGCCTGAAGAAAGAAATCGAATTCGAAGAAAAACTCCAAGGGCTGATGAAGACCTACGGCAAGAGCCTGCGCGATATCATCGCAATCCTGGATCCTAGCCTGAGCAAGGCCAGCGCGGTCGCCTCCGCGCCTAAACAGCGCCGCGCACGCGTGGTCAAGGTTTACCAGAACCCGCATACCGGCGAACTGATCGAAACCAAAGGTGGCAACCACCGTGGCCTCAAAGCCTGGAAAGAAGAGCACGGCGCGGAAACCGTTGAATCCTGGCTGCGCAAGTGATCCACACGCACTAATAAAAAGCCCCGCACATGCGGGGCTTTTGTTATTCAAGGGTTCACAAGCGGACTTAAATAAAAGTTCATTTTGTTCAAAAACGTTCGTCGCACATGCTTTAGAGTTTCAGGCTATCGCGCACCGAACTGACTTCGTTCTTGCTTGTGTCATAGGCTTGGGCTTGGCCGGCGTATGAAAATACATATGCGTTGTCAGTATCGACCGCACCCACCAATGTTTGTGACAACACATGCCGCCCGTTCTCGGTTATCACGCAAGTAGTTTCCAGTGCGTCGAGGCGGCTCAAGGTCGTAGGGTGCATCTTGGTGCACACGCTTTGATAGCCGCCTTTGGCGAAGTCTTTTTGAATAGACTTACGCATCTCCAGCAAAACGCCTTGAAGATTAACTTTATGTCCCGCTTCTATCGGCGTAGCGGTCAGTTCCATGACCATCAAAGTCTGGCCATTCTCGTCATTCTTGATCGCCCGCTGTCGGGACACGGCCTTAGCGCTGACGGGAGCATCGCCATCGGGCGTCACCTCTTCGATTTGCCAGCCGCTGGGCCAATGAACTTCCGGCTCGCCAGCCAACACCCACTGACTGGTCAACAGCACACATACAGCAATCAACAGCGGTTTACGACAGTCAATCATTGCGAAAACACCCCAGGGACCAGCGGCAAAGTGTGAGGCCCGCCACCTACCGGTCGCAAGGCCTACGCGGGCTTTTTCATTTGGCGCGGCGGACGGGCCTTGCGTATCATGGCCCGGCTGCATAAATGCTTGCCGCATGCCAAGGGAGCACTCCACGCTGGAGTCGCGTTTGCCCCATTTTTTTCTGGAGGGCCCATGAGCCTGCACGAACTGAACACTTTCCCGGGCGTCACCGCCCAGCCTGAAACCGCCACCACGAACTTCGTGTTCAACCACACCATGCTGCGGGTCAAGGACATCACCCGCTCGCTGGATTTCTACACCCGCGTCCTGGGGTTCTCCCTGGTTGAAAAGCGCGACTTCCCGGAAGCTGAATTCAGCCTGTACTTCCTGGCGCTCGTGGATAAATCCCAGATCCCGGCCGACGCGGCCGAGCGTACTCAGTGGATGAAGTCGATTCCCGGCATCCTGGAACTGACCCACAACCACGGCACCGAAAACGATGCGGACTTTGCCTACCATAACGGCAACACTGATCCGCGTGGTTTTGGCCATATCTGCATCTCGGTACCGGATATCGTTGCCGCCTGCGAGCGTTTCGAAGCCCTGGGCTGTGACTTCCAGAAACGTCTGACCGATGGCCGCATGAAAAGCCTGGCATTTATCAAAGACCCGGACGGTTACTGGGTCGAGATTATTCAACCCGCACCGATGTAAACGAAAAAACCCCATGATCGCTCATGGGGTTTTGCATTTCCGGGCCTGTATTTATGCTGGCGCGGAGGTGCGGATCAGGTGGTCGAATGCGCTCAAGGAGGCCTTGGCGCCCTCGCCCACGGCGATCACGATCTGCTTATACGGCACAGTAGTGACGTCGCCGGCGGCAAACACGCCAGGCAGTGAGGTCTCGCCACGGGCATCGACGATGATCTCGCCACGCGGCGTCAGCTCCACCGTGCCTTTGAGCCAATCGGTGTTGGGCAGCAGGCCGATCTGTACGAAGATACCTTCCAGGTCGAGAGTCTTGAACTCGCCGCTGTCGCGATCTTTGTACGCTAGGCCGGTGACTTTCTGCCCATCGCCTTTCACTTCGCTGGTCAACGCACTGGTGATCACGTCCACATTCGGCAGGCTGTACAGCTTACGCTGCAGGACTGCATCGGCGCGCAACTTGCTGTCGAATTCCAGCAGCGTAACGTGGCTAACAATGCCCGCCAGATCGATGGCCGCTTCGACGCCGGAGTTGCCGCCGCCGATCACTGCCACACGTTTGCCCTTGAACAGCGGGCCGTCGCAGTGTGGGCAGAAACACACGCCCTTGGCCTTGTATTCCTGCTCGCCCGGCACACCCATTTCGCGCCAGCGTGCACCAGTGGCCAGAATCACCGTCTTGGACTTGAGGGTCGCGCCGCTTTCGAAGCGGATCTCGTGCAGTTCGCCGGCATTTTTTGCCGGGATCAGGCTGCTGGCACGCTGCAGGTTCATGATGTCCACGTCGTACTGACGCACATGGGCTTCCAGAGCACTGGCCAGTTTCGGCCCTTCGGTTTCCTGTACCGAGATAAAGTTTTCGATGGACATGGTGTCCAGCACCTGACCACCGAAACGCTCGGCGGCAACACCGGTACGAATGCCTTTACGCGCAGCATAGATAGCCGCCGAGGAGCCCGCTGGGCCACCGCCGACCACCAGCACATCAAAGGCGTCTTTAGCGCTGATTTTCTCAGCGGCTTTTTCGGCGCCGCTGGTGTCGAGCTTGGCGAGGATTTCTTCCAGACCCATGCGGCCCTGGCCAAAGTTGACCCCGTTGAGGTAAACGCTGGGCACCGCCATGATCTGGCGCTCATCGACTTCAGCCTGAAACAGCGCACCGTCGATAGCAACGTGGCGGATATTCGGGTTGAGCACTGCCATCAGGTTCAGCGCCTGGACCACATCCGGGCAGTTCTGGCAGGACAGCGAGAAGTACGTCTCGAAGCTGAACTCGCCTTTGAGGGCGCGGATCTGTTCAATCACTTCGACACTGGCCTTCGACGGGTGGCCACCGACTTGCAGCAGGGCCAGCACCAACGAAGTGAATTCATGGCCCATGGGGATACCGGCAAAACGCAGGCTGATCTCGGCACCCGGGCGGTTGATGGAGAACGACGGCTTACGCCCATCGTCACCATCGGTTTTCAGCGTAATCAGCGTGGTAAGGCTGGTTACGTCTTGTAAAAGAGCCAGCATTTCCTGGGATTTCGCACCGTCGTCGAGGGAGGCGACGATCTCGATCGGCTGGGTGACCCGTTCCAGGTATGACTTCAACTGAGCTTTAAGATTGGCGTCCAACATACGGGCGATTTCCTGTTCATTCGGTTTATTACAGTCGAAAAAAAACGCCCGAGCGAATCTCGCCCGGGCGTTTTGAGGGCGGTTGCAGCTTACTTCACAGGTGCGGGAACCCGCCCTAGAGACTTCACAGACTTAGATCTTGCCGACCAGGTCCAGGGACGGAGCCAGAGTGGCCTCGCCTTCTTTCCACTTGGCTGGGCACACTTCACCCGGGTGAGCGGCAACGTACTGAGCGGCCTTGATTTTGCGCAGCAGCTCGGAAGCGTCACGGCCCACACCGCCGTCGTTGAGTTCAACGATTTTGATCTGGCCTTCCGGGTTGATCACGAAAGTGCCACGGTCTGCCAGGCCAGCTTCTTCGATCAGCACGTCGAAGTTGCGGGAGATGGTCAGGGTCGGGTCGCCGATCATGGTGTACTGGATTTTGCCGATGGCTGGCGAAGTGTTGTGCCAGGCTGCGTGGGCAAAGTGGGTGTCGGTGGACACGCTGTAGATCTCGACGCCCAGTTTCTGGAATTCGGCGTAGTTGTCGGCCAGGTCTTCCAGCTCGGTTGGGCAAACGAAGGTGAAGTCGGCTGGGTAGAAGAACACCACAGACCATTTGCCTTTCAGGTCAGCGTCGGTCACATCTACGAAGCTGCCGTTTTTGAACGCAGTGGCTTTAAACGGTTTTACTTGGCTGTTGATGATAGGCATCGTTGACTCTCCGTCAGGGGTTAAGAAGTTGATGAGGTGAATCCTACCCAGTCTCTCGATAGATGGCTCATTGGCAAACCTGATGCTGGTGATTGGTTTTCCCTATCAGGTCACCCTATTAATAGAAGAAAACTTAAATCAATGGCTGATTAGCCAGCGTCATACCAAGAAAGGGCGTCGCTTCAACATAGCGCATGGCGGATTTCATGTCGTTCCAGCCGACATAACTCATCAATGACTTCATATCCCAGCCATTGCGATGGGCCCACGTAGCGAACCCCCGTCGCAGCGAATGGCTGGTGTAGTGCTCGGCCGGGATGCCGGCGCGCTCAAGTGCCTGGCGCAGCAGCGGGATGACGCTGTTGGGATGCAAGCCCTCCTCCCCTACATTGCCCCAGCGGTCGATAGCACGAAACACCGGCCCGCGCACCAACGCCGCCGTACTTAGCCAATCGCCATAGGCCCGCACTGGGCACAGGCGCAGCAGAGCCGGGGTGTGGTAGGTCTTGCCCAGGTTGTCGCGATCACTTTTGCTGCGCGGCACATACAAGCTGATTCCGGCCCCCGGTGTGACCTGCACATGCTCCACTTGCAAGCGGCATAGCTCGTCACTGCGAAAGCCACGCCAGAAGCCCAGCAGGATCAACGCCCTGTCGCGCGTGGCCCGCAGCAGCCGTGCCGTGTCCTGGGACTCGCTCGCCTCCTGCGCCTCCTGCTCAAGAAAAGCCACCACCTGTTCCAACTGTTGGAGTTGCAGCGGCTCGGCTTGCTTTTCCCGCGCGGGGTGCACCGCACGGATGCCCTTGAGCACCTTACGCACCACCGGCGCCTTGGTGGGATCAGGAAAGCCTTGGCTGGTATGCCACTGCGCCAACGCCGAGAGCCGCAACTTCAAGGTATTGACCGCCAGCACACCCGCGTGCGCGACCAAGTAGCGCGCCACGCTGTCGCTGGTGGCCGGCAGAAACCCGCCCCAGCTCACTTCGAAATGTTCAATGGCCGCGCGGTAGCTACGGCGCGTGTTATCGCGAGTGGCGGCGTTGAGGTATCGATCCAGATCGCTCATGGAGGGCCTATTCGTACTGGAAACGGGGACAGTTGCGCTGAAGACACGCATGACGCGGGATAATACGCCAATATCCCACCTGTTAAATCCATAATTTTAACGTGAAACAATCCATGTTATAGTACGTAACTACATATTACGTACCACAGTACTAAATCGACGGAGACCTCATGGCGCGCGGCGGCATCAATAAAGCAGTGGTTCAAACGGCACGCTTGGCGATCATCGCCAGAGGCGAACACCCCAGCATCGATGCAGTACGCATCGAAATGGGCAATACCGGCTCCAAGACCACCATTCACCGCTACTTGAAGGAGTTGGATGAGAGCGAATCACGCGTCACCATCACCGAGGCGCCCATCGACGAAGAGCTGAGCGAGCTGGTCGCGCGGCTGGCCCAGCGCCTCAAAGACAAGGCTCAGGAGCCGATCGACCTGGCCTTGGCGCAATTCGAACAAGAGAAAACCGCCCTGCACGCCCAGCTGCAAACCCTGCAGGACGCCCATCAGCAGCTTCAGCAGCAATTCGATATTCAAGCCGCTGCCCTGGCGGAAGAAAGCGCAGCCTTGCAAACCGCCAGTACCAGCCTGCAAACCGAGCAGACCCGCAATGCCGGGCTGAGCCAGGCGTGCAGCGATTACGAGTTGCGCCTCAACGACAAAGATGAGCAGATCCGCTCGCTGGAAGACAAACACACCCATGCACGGGATGCCCTGGAGCACTACCGCAGCGCCATCAAGGAACAGCGCGAGCAGGAACAGCGGCGCCACGAAGGCCAATTGCAACAAGTTCAGGCAGAGCTACGCCAGGCCCAGCAAAGCGCTATGGTGCGTCAGGATGAGATCACTCAGTTGCATCGGGATAATGAGCGGCTGCTGATCGAACAGCGGGTCACAGCGAAAGAGCTGGCGGCACTGCAGGAAAAATTCCAGAAAGATCAGACCGAGCGCCGCCAGCTCAGCGAACAGCTCAACCGTATCGACGGCGAGCGCACCTTGCTTCAAGAGCGTCTGCGCGTGGCGCTGCTGGACAGTCAGTCGCGACAGGCAGCACTGACTGAATACCAGCAAGCCAATAAAGCCCTGGAACTGGACCTGCTCAAGGCCCAGGCCAGTATCGAAGCCTTGCGTCTGGCCGCCGTCGTTGCAACGGCGCCAGAGGCCAAGCCCTCCGACTGATCAGTCGGCCACTGGCGTGCGCATGGTGACGAATTCTTCCGCCGCCGTAGGATGCACGCCTATGGTTTCGTCAAAATGCCGCTTGGTCGCGCCCGCCTTGAGCGCGATCGCCAGGCCCTGAACGATTTCGCCCGCGTCCGGGCCGACCATATGACAGCCCAACACCTTGTCGGTATCGGCATCTACCACGAGCTTCATCAGGGTCTTTTCCTGGCAGTCGGTCAGGGTCAGTTTCATCGGGCGGAAGCGACTTTCAAAAATCTGAACGTTATGGCCGTTTTTCTTCGCCTCCTCCTCTGTCAAACCTACAGTACCGATATTCGGCAGGCTGAACACCGCTGTCGGAATCATCGCGTAATCCACTGGGCGATACTGCTCGGGTTTGAATAGGCGACGCGCTACGGCCATGCCTTCAGCCAGGGCAACCGGAGTGAGTTGCAAGCGACCAATCACATCGCCGATGGCCAGGATTGAAGGCTCGGTGGTTTCATACTGGTCATTGACCTGCACAAAGCCACGCTCGTCGAGAGCGACTCCGGTGTTTTCCAGGCCCAGGTTGTCCAGCATCGGACGCCGACCGGTCGCATAGAACACGCAGTCCGCTTCCAGCACACGGCCATCCTTGAGGGTGGCCTTCAGGCTGCCATCGGCTTGTTTGTCGATGCGTTCGATATCGGCGTTGAACTGCAGATCCAAGCCGCGTTTAGTCAACTCCTCCTGCAGATGCTTGCGCACCGAGCCGTCAAAGCCGCGCAAGAACAAATCACCGCGATACAGCAGGCTAGTCTGAGCGCCCAGGCCATGGAAAATCCCGGCAAACTCAACGGCGATATAACCGCCGCCCACCACCAGCACGCGCTTGGGCAACTCTTTGAGGAAAAACGCTTCATTGGAGCCAATGGCATGTTCGCGCCCTGGAATCTCCGGAATCTGCGGCCAGCCACCCGTGGCGATCAGGATGTGCTTGGCGGTAAAGCGCTCACCATTGATTTCCACCTGATGCGGATCCACCAATCGCGCGTGCCCTTCGTGCAGGGTCACGCCACTGTTGACCAGCAGGTTGCGATAGATGCCATTGAGGCGATTGATCTCGCGATCCTTATTGGCGATCAACGTCGCCCAGTCGAAATTCGCCTCGCCCAAGGACCAGCCAAAGCCGCTGGCCTGTTCGAAGTCTTCGGCAAAATGCGCGCCGTACACCAAGAGCTTTTTCGGCACGCAGCCCACGTTCACACAGGTGCCGCCCAGATAGCGGCTTTCCGCGACGGCAACCTTGGCGCCAAACCCTGCGGCAAAACGCGCCGCGCGAACACCGCCGGAACCAGCGCCAATTACATACAGATCAAAATCGTAGGCCATTTCACTCTCCTCGGCAGGACACCAGCATACCGACTTACATAAGGCTGAAAAACGAAAAAGCCACCCGAAGGTGGCTTTCTCTTAAAACCGGCGAACAGGCGTGAATCAGTACGCCTTGCCAGTCTTGTAGAAGTGCTCGTAGCAGAAGTTGGTGGCTTCGATGTAGCCTTCCGCGCCGCCGCAGTCGAAACGCTGGCCCTTGAACTTGTAGGCAATCACGCAGCCGTCTTTAGCTTGCTTCAACAGAGCGTCGGTGATTTGGATCTCACCGCCCTTGCCTGGCTCGGTTTCTTCGATCAACTTGAAGATGTCCGGGGTCAGGATATAGCGACCGATGATCGCCAGGTTCGATGGAGCATCTTCCGGTGCAGGTTTCTCGACCATGTCGCGTACGCGGATCAGGCCATCACCAATGTCATCACCGGCGATCACGCCATACTTGTTGGTTTCGGTCGGGTTCACTTCCATCACGGCAACGATGGTGCAGCGGTATTTCTGGTACAGCTTGACCATCTGGGTCAGTACGCCGTCGCCTTCCAGGTTTACGCACAGGTCGTCCGCCAGTACTACGGCGAACGGTTCGTCACCGATCAGCGGGCGACCAGTCAGAATCGCGTGGCCGAGGCCTTTCATTTGCGTCTGGCGGGTGTAGGAGAACGAGCACTCGTCCAGCAGCTTACGGATGCCGACCAAGTATTTTTCCTTGTCGGTGCCCTTGATCTGATTTTCCAGCTCGTAGCTGATGTCGAAGTGGTCTTCCAGGGCGCGCTTACCGCGACCGGTCACAATGGAGATTTCATTCAGACCGGCATCCAGAGCTTCTTCCACACCGTACTGAATCAGTGGCTTGTTCACCACCGGCAGCATCTCTTTGGGCATGGCCTTGGTCGCTGGCAAGAAGCGAGTGCCGTAACCGGCTGCTGGGAACAAGCATTTCTTGATCATATGGGTCCTTACAAAGGGCTATGCGTACGGAATTCGGCGCAGTCTAATCAGGCCGCAGCCACCTTACAATGGGTCCTGCTGGCGTTGCGATGTCATCATAGAGAAAAAATCTCAGCGTAAGTTCCACTTATCTTACAAACAGCACTGCCGTTACTTCGGCAAAAATACTCACTGCTTATTGTTTCAATCTGCTGAAGCCTTTTTATCACGCTGGCGCGCTGGAACATTGACCTGGATTAACTTGCCCTGAACCCTGACATTTGGCGCTATCATTGCGGCCTTGAACCAGACCACGAGATTGTTAATAGATGTCAGAACCCAAAGGTGTGAACGGCTACCTGATTACCCAGCGCGCGGACGGCTGGCATTTGATCAACTTCCACGGCGACAGCGTCGCTGGCACCTTCGCCACCGAACGTGAGGCGATCGCAGTGGCCGAAGTGTTCGTGGATGAGGCCGGCCACGCTTCGAGCAAGCGCCCTAAAGGTAAGTGAGCGTCAGCTTTCACCTATGAAGCCCCTGAGAATGGGGCTTTTTTGTGTTTGTCTGTACGCAGATGGCAGTTCGCTATAATCTTCGCCAAACGCCCCACGACAGTGTCAGCGCTCCCCTCCTATACCCTTGATGACGAACACCTATGAACAAGATTCTGGCACTTACTGCGGCACTGGCACTCGCCGGCTGCACCACCACCTCGGACGTCTACCTGAAAAACGGCGAACAAGGCCTGACCATTGACTGTTCCGGCGAAGCCAATTCCTGGGCCAGCTGTTACGAAAAGGCCGACGCTTCATGTGCAGGCACCGGCTACCGTATTGTCGGCACCGAAGGCACGCCGTCGCTCAAGGAAAGCGAGAAAACCCTGGGCCAGGACGTTGGCAACTACAAAAGCCGCAGCGTCGTCGTGGTGTGCAAATAAGCGTCGGCGCTTACAGCTGAATGTCGGCGAACTTGATGCCCAGTCCGCGAATGGTCTCGATCAGATCGTCCAGGCGCTGGAACGACTCCACCTCGTCCTGATCGTCCACCAGGAAGAAACTGCGTCCACCGCTTTTTTTGAAGAAAACGATCCACTCGCCGAGGTCGGCAGGATTTTGGATGACATGGGTGGCCGAGATCTGACCCTCGGCATGGCGGGCTCTGACATCTTCACGTTTCATAACTGGCTTCCAGAAAAAGACAAATACCGCGCGAACCCGGGCTCGCACGGCATTTTTGCATTGAATGGTCGACAGTCTAACGGATGCCCTGCCCGATCAGCACGCCCTCTACGGATTGGCCATACAAATTGACGCCGTCGTTGGCGTGGAACTTCAGTCGGGTCTTCTCCACCGAGCCGTCCACCAGGCGCGGATCCTGCGGCCGTTCGTGGCTGTTGACGTAGGCCGCCACATCCCAGGCCTGCTGGTCGCTCAAACTGCCGCCTTTACCCAGTGGCATATTGTGTTTGATAAACGATGCGGCCGTATTGATGCGGTGCATGCCCGCGCCCCAATTGTAGGAATCTTTACCCCATAGCGGTGGCATCGCGTAGTCGTCGCCTACCTTTTGCCCTTGGCCTTGCGGCCCATGACACACCGCACACTGCTCTCCATAGACCTGTGCGCCCCGAGCCAAGCTGTAACCGTCTGCCGGTTGCGCCACCTCTGGGTACCCGCGCCCCGGCAGCTCGACGCCCAGCGGCGCCTTACTGGCCAGCCAATAGGAGTACACCGATAAAGCGGTGATTTCCGGGCTGTCGGCGGCCGGCGGGGTGCCGCCGTTCATGCTGAATTGGAAACAGCCCTGCAACCGCTCCGCGTAGGTGTTGACCTTGTCGTTCTTCTTTCTATAAGCCGGATACATCGGATAGGCCGCCCACAACGGCGCCGAGTTGGCCAGGCGGCCCTGGTTGAGATGGCAATTGCTGCAATTGAGGCCGTTGCCGACAAACTGCGGGGCCAGACGCTTGGTGTCGACGAACAAGGCATATCCCTGCCTGACCAACTTGCCATAGGCATTGTCGGGCAAGTCTTTTTCCGCCGGTGGCTGGAACACGCTGGCTGGCGATTCGACCGAATGGGGCACTAACTGGGATTGGTCTTCCATGGCGATGGTTGCGGCATGGCTTGGCAGGACCATCAACAGCCCGACAGCGGGAGTGATCAGATGCGCCTTCATGGCTTAGCCTCCACGTTCAATGACGCGAAGTACTGAGCGACACCCTGGACTTCCTCGGCGGTCAGTGACTTGGCGATGTGCCCCATCAGATCATTGGCATCGTTGCGGCGAGTGCCGCTCTGCCAGGCGCTCAACTGCGCAGCCAGATAAGCCGCAGGCTGGCCGGCCAGTGGCGGGAACGCGTCACCGATGCCGCTGCCGGCCGGACCGTGACAACTGACGCACGCAGGAATCTGTCGCTCCCACGCGCCTTGCCAGGCAAGTTGCTGCGCGGCTGTGGTCGGCATTTCGCTGCGGTGCAGCGCAGCCGGTGCTGGCGCCGGCATCGCGGCGATGGCTTGGCTCAGTGCGTCCACCTCCGCCGGTGTCAGGGCAATTGCCAGCGGGCGCATCACCGGGTTGCTACGGCTACCGCTTTTGAAATCCTCCAGCTGCTTGCGTACATAGGCTGCCGGCAGCCCCGCCAACCGCGGGAAACCAGCCGCCGCTATGCCTGAACCATCCGCACCATGGCAAGCCACACAGGGCATGGCGCCCGGCTGCGCGCCGCCCTCCATAAAAATTCTCTTACCATCCAGCGCCTGGGCGTTATCCATCAGCAAAAGCAGCGCGCTACTTATCAGCACTCGTTGCAGAGCTTTCATCACGACTCCGTTTTTATTGTTATGAGTTGATGCCCTTACGGCATAAACCTTACAAAGAGTAGGGCAATGGCCCTGCTTCCACAATATTAACGCCGAGAATAAAAAAGCCTGACACTGCAGCGGCAGGGCCAGGCTTTTATCGGATTCGAAGTCTGATGATGAGGCTCAAAGGATCAGCCGGAGATGCAGTCCTCACCGGCTTTTTTCACATCGCCCGGACGAATCGGCACATTCGACATGCTCTCGTAGAGCTTGATGCTGCTGCCGCTGGAGCGTTCCTCGATTTCAAAAATCGCCGATGGGTCGGCCGAGAACTTCTGCGGCACGATCACCCTGACGCCTTCCTTATGCGGCTCGATCTGCGGTGGCCGACGGGTAGTGGAGAGTTTCTGCACAACACATGCGGCGTATTCCTGCGGCTTCTTACCGGAAATCACTGCCAACGTTGGCGGGGTCTGCTTGATGTCTGCAACCGAAGCACATCCACCCAACGCCAAGGCCAGAACCAACACACTCCACTTCATATAAAAACCTCCGATAAAGACCCTACGACAGCGGGGATGGTAAATTTCTCCCGGACACGTAGGATTTATCCCTGATCACACGGTAAATAACTGTTTTAAATTGTCGACGCCGTTGAAGACGGGCCGATAATAAACGCGCTGGGGCTGATAAACTCCATCTTAACCTACGTATCATTCTGATTTTTCAGAAAAAGCCCTTCTGGAGACACTCCCATGAAATTTATCCACCAGCGCGAGCACCTCAACGAGGGAGATATTGTCGTCATCGAATGCTCGCAAACCTGCAATATCCGTCTGATGAGCGACGCGAACTTTCGCAGCTTCAAAAACGGCGGCCGCCACACTTACCATGGCGGTGCGTTCGATAAATTCCCTGCGAAGATCACCGCGCCGAGCACCGGTTTCTGGAACATCACCCTGGATGTGGTCACCCGCCGCGCCATCAGCGTGACCCGCAAACCTGCGCTGTCCCACAAGATTCGTATCGTGCGTCGTACCAGCTCCAAGCTGAGCTGATCCGCCCTTCCACAGGAAATAACCGTGACTGCCACCACAAAATACGTGATCAAGTACAAGCTCAACGGCGAGCGCCGTTTCGAGTTTGCCCACCTGCACAGCAACGACTTGGAAGAAGCCAAGCAAGCCTTGGCGAAAATTCATGAATCCAGTGATGAAATTACCGACATCACTGTGAGCAAGGCACTCTAAGCCCATGCCCGGCCCCACTGCGGACCTGTTCGCCGACCACGCCTTGCAGCAACCCGCAGGGCGTGAGCAGATCGGCGAACAGTCCTACGTGCTAAGAGGCTATGCCCTGCCTTGGATTGATCGTCTTCTACCGGAACTGCGCCGCGTGTTGGCGCAAGCACCGTTTCGCCAAATGGTTACCCCCGGTGGCTTTACCATGTCGGCAGCCTTGAGCAGTTGTGGTGACCTGGGCTGGACCACCGACACCACCGGCTATCGCTACACCCCCTTCGACCCGCGCACCCAACAGCCTTGGCCCGCCTTGCCCGAAGCCTTGCGCTCATTGGCTGTAGAGGCGGCGGCCGAGGCCGGTTTCGCCGCCTTCGCCCCCGACGCCTGCCTGATCAACCGCTACGTGGCCCGGGCCAAGATGTCGCTGCACCAGGACAAAAACGAGCGCGATTACGCAGCGCCCGTGGTGTCAATATCCCTGGGCCTGCCGGCGATCTTCCTGTTCGGTGGCCATGCCCGTGCAGACAAACCGCAGAAAATCTCGCTGTTCCATGGCGATGTGGTGGTCTGGGGCGGTGTGGACCGCCTGCGCTTTCATGGGGTGATGCCGATCAAAGACGGGGTGCATCCGGTGATGGGCCCGCAACGCATCAACCTGACGCTACGCACCGCCGGTTGATTTGACCGCAAGCTTCGGAGTGCCAGGCGGTCTCGGCGCGGTTAATCTGCCCGGGAGCCGTCAAGAGTGCCAAGCATGACTATCGAACAAGATCCCCGCTGGGCTGCCATTGTGGCCCGCGACAGCAACGCCGATGGGTGGTTTGTGTATGGCGTTAAGACCACCGGTGTCTATTGCCGCCCCAGCAGCGCTTCGCGGCTGCCGCGCCCGGAGAATATTGAGTTTTTCGACACCCCGGCGCAGGCCGAAGCCGCCGGCTATCGCCCCAGCAAACGCGCGAGCGGCGACCAGACCCAACTGGCCGCCCACCATGCCCAATTGGTGGCCGACGCATGCCGGCATATCGAGCACGCGGCCACTGCGCCGAGCTTGAATACCCTCGCTGACCGAGCCGGTCTGAGCCCGTTCCATTTCCATCGCGTTTTCAAGGCCGTGACGGGTCTGACGCCCAAGGGCTACGCCAATGCCCATCGTTCCCGCAAAGTGCGCGACGGGCTCAAGGGCCAGCATTCCGTGACGGCTGCGCTGTACGACGCCGGTTTTAATTCCAACAGTCGTTTTTATGAAGCGGCCAATCAGCTGCTTGGCATGAAACCCAGCGACTACAAGGCCGGCGGCGCTCACAACGCTATTTGGTTCGCCGTCGGGCAGTGCTCGCTGGGGGCGATTTTGGTGGCGCAGAGCAGTCGAGGCGTCTGTGCGATCCTGCTGGGTGACGACCCCGAACAACTGTTGCGCGACCTGCAAGACCAATTCCCCAAGGCCGAACTGGTGGGCGCCGATGCGACGTTCGAAAGGTTGGTGGCCCAGGTCGTCGGCTTTGTCGAGGCGCCCGCGCTAGGCCTGGATTTGCCGTTGGACCTGCGTGGCACCGCGTTTCAGGAGCGTGTGTGGCAAGCCTTGCGGGATATCCCAGTGGGCAGCACCGCCAGTTATGCGCAGATCGCCCAGCGCATCGGCGCACCCAAGTCGTTTCGTGCCGTGGCCCAGGCGTGCGGCGCTAACAGCCTTGCAGTGGCAATCCCTTGCCATCGGGTGGTGCGCAGCGATGGCGAGCTGTCCGGCTACCGCTGGGGCGTTGCACGCAAGCAGGCATTGCTTGAGCGCGAACGTAACAGCAAAAGCTGATAGCCCTGCACGAAACGTCCACAGCGTCCAGTGAATAAAACAGACTGGCCGCGTGGCATACGCCCTGCTAAAAACAGCGAAACCACTGACCTTCGCTGGAGCCCCATCCATGAGCACCTGGCCTGACACACGGATTCTCGACTTGCTCGGCATCGAGGTACCCATTATCCAGGCGCCCATGGCCGTCGGCACCACGCCCGCCATGGTGATTGCCGCCAACCAGGCAGGCGCGTTGGGCTCGCTGCCCGCCGCCGCGCTGAGTATCGAGCAGCTGCGTGAAAGCCTCAGCGTCATCCGTGCGGCCAGCAACCGGCCGATTAACGTGAACTTCTTCTGCCATCAGCCGCCTGCGCCGGACGAGGCTCGCGACCAACGCTGGAAAGCCCTGCTGCAACCGTTCTACCGCGAACTGGGCGCCGATTTCGAGGCGCCGACGCCGGTGTCCAACCGTGCGCCGTTCAACGACGAGGCGTGTCAGGTGGTAGAAGCGTTCCGTCCCGAGGTCGTCAGTTTCCACTTCGGGCTGCCGGAAAAAGCCTTGTTGGATCGGGTCAAAGCCACGGGGGCCAAGGTGCTGTCGTCGGCCACCACGGTGGAAGAAGCCCGCTGGCTAGAGGCCCACGGTTGCGATGCAATCATCGCCATGGGCATCGAGGCTGGAGGTCACCGGGCCATGTTCCTTAGCGATGACCTCAACACTCAGATCGGCCTGATGGCGCTGGTGCCGCAGATCGTCGACGCCGTCAGCGTGCCGGTGATCGCCGCGGGCGGTATCGGCGACGCGCGGGGCATCGTCGCAGCGTTCGCCCTGGGCGCCTCGGCGGTGCAGGTCGGCACGGCGTACCTGTTTACCCCCGAAGCCAATGTGAGCGCGGCCCATCACTATGCGTTGCGCCACGCCCAGGCCAGTGAAACCGCCTTGACCAACCTGTTCACCGGCCGCCCGGCGCGAGGCATCGTCAATCGAGTCATGCGCGAATTGGGCGCGATGAATCCCGCAGCGCCGGCATTTCCCCGCGCCGGCGGCGCCTTGATGCCGCTCAAAGCAAAGGATGAAGGCGGTTTCAGCAACCTGTGGTCAGGCCAGGCCTTGCGTCTGGGCCGTGACATAGGCACTTACGAATTGACGCGTCAATTGGCCGAGCAGGCGCTGGCCAAGCTCACGTAACCCAGGCCGTTGCGGCAACGTTGCACTGTACCGGCAGTGGCCAACCGCTATATAGTCCCGTACATAGCGATTAACCACGCCGTGCATTCCAAGGAGCTGCTTCATGCTGATTCATGCCTCACGCCTGGCCGTCCTGGCTACCGCCCTCGTGTTCGGCTCGGCCCACGCCGATGAAGTCCAAGTGGCGGTGGCGGCCAATTTCACCGCACCGATCCAGGCGCTGGCCGCCAGCTTCGAACAGGACACCGGCCATAAACTGGTCGCGTCCTACGGCGCCACCGGCCAGTTCTACACCCAGATCAAGAACGGCGCGCCCTTTGAAGTGTTCTTCAGCGCCGACGACAGCACCCCACAGAAACTCGAAAACGAAGGCGATACAGTCAAAGGCTCGCGCTTCACCTACGCGGTGGGCACCTTGGCGCTGTGGTCGCCTCAAGCTGGCTATGTCGATGCCAATGGTGAGGTGTTAAAACGCAATCAGTTCAAGCACTTGTCCATCGCCAACCCCAAAGCGGCGCCCTATGGTCTGGCCGCCACCCAGGTTTTGGCCAAACAGGGCCTGAGCGAACAGGTCAAGGACAAGGTCGTCGAAGGCCAGAACATCACCCAGGCCTATCAGTTCGTTTCCACTGGCAACGCCGAGCTGGGCTTTGTGGCCTTGTCGCAGATCTATAAAGACGGCAAAGTCACCAGCGGTTCGGCGTGGATCGTCCCCGCGGCCTTGCATGACCCGATCAAACAGGACGCGGTGATCCTCAACAAAGGCAAAGACAGCGCCGCTGCCAAAGCGCTGGTCGAATACCTCAAAGGGCCGAAAGCCGCTGCCGTTATCAAATCCTACGGTTACGAGCTGTAAATGCCCCTATCGAGTGCCGATTTTTCCGCGATCTGGTTGACCATCAAACTGGCGTCACTGACCACCGTGATCCTGCTGGTCATCGGCACTCCAATTGCCCTGTGGCTGTCACGTACGCGCTCCTGGTGGCGCGGGCCGGTGGGGGCGATCGTCGCCCTGCCCCTGGTGCTGCCACCGACGGTGATCGGCTTTTACCTGCTACTGAGCATGGGGCCCAACGGTTACTTCGGCCAGTTCACCCAGTGGCTGGGGCTGGGCACCCTGACATTCAGCTTCGCCGGGCTGGTGATTGGCTCGGTGATCTATTCCATGCCGTTTGTGGTGCAGCCGTTGCAAAACGCTTTTTCGGCCATCGGCACGCGGCCTTTGGAAGTCGCTGCGACACTGCGCGCCGGGCCGTGGGACACGTTCTTCAGCGTCATCCTGCCCCTGGCGCGGCCGGGGTTTGTCACCGCATCCATTCTGGGCTTTGCCCACACCGTGGGTGAATTCGGTGTGGTGCTGATGATCGGCGGCAATATTCCGGACAAGACGCGCGTGGTGTCGGTGCAGATCTACGACCATGTCGAAGCCATGGAATACGCCCAGGCCCATTGGCTGGCCGGCGCCATGGTGGTGTTCGCGTTCTTTGTGTTGCTGGCGCTCTACTCCAGCCGTAAAACCAACATGGGCTGGAACTGATATCGATGATGGAAATACGCCTGCGACTGTCGTACTCCGGCTTTGCTCTCGATGTGGACCTGCACCTGCCCGGGCGCGGCGTCACTGCGCTGTACGGGCATTCCGGCTCGGGCAAGACCACTTGCCTGCGCTGCATCGCCGGGTTGGAGCGGGCCGGCGACGGCTTTGTGCGGATCAACGATGAGGTCTGGCAAGACAGCCGCAGCGGCCTATTCGTACCACCGCACCAGCGCCCGTTGGGGTATGTGTTCCAGGAAGCGAGCCTGTTTGCGCATTTGTCGGTGCGCGCCAACCTGGCCTTCGGCCTCAAGCGCACACCGCGCGCGCAACGGCGGGTGGACATCACTCAGGCCACCGAACTGCTGGGCATCGGCCACTTGCTCGAACGTCACCCGCAGCACCTGTCCGGCGGCGAGCGCCAGCGCATCGGCATCGCCCGCGCTCTGCTTACCAGCCCGCGCTTACTGCTGATGGATGAGCCCCTGGCCGCCCTCGACAGCCAGCGCAAAAGCGAAATCCTGCCGTACCTGGAACGCCTGCACGACGAGTTAGACATCCCGGTGCTGTACGTCAGCCATGCCCAGGATGAGGTGGCGCGCCTGGCCGATCACATCGTGCTGCTCAGCGACGGCAAGGCCTTGGCCAGCGGTCCCATCGGCGACACGCTGGCGCGCCTGGACCTGCCCCTGGCGCGTGGCGACGAAGCCGGTGTGGTGATCGACGGCGTGGTCACTGCCTACGATGCGCACTACCAATTACTCACGTTGCAGTTGCCGGGCAGTGCCTCGACCATGCGCGTGGCCCACGCACCGCTGGGCATCGGCCAGGCCCTGCGGGTCAAGGTGCAGGCTCGTGACGTGAGCCTCAGCCCGCAGGCCGAAGAACACAGCAGCATCCTCAACCGTTTGCCGGTGACCGTCACCGAGGAAATCGCCGCGGACAACAGCGCCCATGTACTGGTGCGCCTGGACGCCGGTGGTACACCGTTACTGGCGCGCATCACACGGTTTTCCCGCGATCAGTTGCAATTGCATCCCGGCCAGCCTCTGTGGGCGCAGATCAAGGCCGTGGCGGTGCTGGCCTAGCAAACCTTTTGGCACGACCGCACACAGCTGCGGTCCATCAGACATACCGGCCTGATTTTGTTGCCAAGGAACCTGACCCATGCCCGACTCCGCGCTGCCCGCCGACCTGCCTCGCGACCTGCATTACGTTGATGACACCCAGCCGGGCATTCGCCGCAAGAAAGTGCGCGGCAAATTCCAGTACTTCGACCCCAAGGGCGAACGCATCACCGATGCTGACGAGATCCGACGTCTCAACGCCCTGGCGGTGCCACCGGCCTACACCGACGTGTGGATCTGCGCCGACCCGCGCGGCCACCTGCAAGCCACCGGCCGCGACGCCCGTGGGCGCAAGCAATACCGCTACCACACACGCTGGCGCGAAGTGCGCGACACCGACAAGTACGCGCGCTTGCAAGCCTTCGGCAATGCCCTGCCAAAACTGCGCAAGCAGTTGGAAGCACAACTGGCCGAGCCCGGTTTCACCCGCGAGAAAGTCCTGGCTACCGTGGTGATGCTGCTGGACGCCACCCTGATCCGCGTCGGCAATACCCAATACGCCCGCGACAACAAATCCTATGGCTTGACCACCCTGCGCAACCGTCATGTGGACGTCAAAGGCAGCGAAATCCAGTTCCAGTTTCGCGGCAAGAGCGGCGTCGAGCACCAGCTCAGCGTGAAGGACCGCCGCCTGGCAAATGTGGTGAAACGCTGCATGGAATTGCCGGGACAGAACCTGTTCCAGTACTTGGACGAGAACGGCGAGCGCCACACGGTCAGCTCGCATGATGTGAATGCCTATCTGCACAGCCTCACCGGCGAAGACTTCACCGCCAAGGACTACCGCACCTGGGCCGGCACCGCCATGGCGTTGGCGGTGCTGCGCGAGTTGGAGTGGCAGCCCGAATCCGATGCTAAGCGCCATGTGGTGGCGATGGTCAAGGATGTCGCCAAACAGCTGGGTAATACTCCGGCGGTGTGCCGCAAGTGTTACATCCACCCGGCGGTGCTGGAGCATTTCAGCCTTGGCGAGTTGTCGAAATTGCCCAAGCCGCGAGTGCGCAAAGGCTTGAAAGCCGAGGAAGTTGCACTGGCGATGTTCCTGGAAAGACTGGCCGCCGACTTGCCGCAAAAGGCCAAGGCAGGTTAGGCTCTGCCGCCCTCCTGTTCTCTAGGACGACCGCCGACGTGAACCACTAAGCCTTCCAAAATGTATCCGCAACCAGCGCCATGCGCGCTAGTTGGCCTGTCCGACATTTTTTTGGAGGTGCTGATGACTCACGTCAAACGGCTGCCCGCAATGATTTCCCTGCAACACGTTACCTTCCAGTTCGCCAATGGCGAAACCTTGCTGGCTGACGTGAACCTGTCCATCGATCACACCTCCACCGGTATTGTGGGACGCAATGGCCGTGGCAAAAGCGTGCTCGCGCAATTGATCGCCGGGGTGCTTGTGCCGTCATCCGGCTCGATCACCCGCTCGGCCAGCGCGGTCTATGTGCCGCAACGGGTGGTGGTCAATCCGGGAATGAGCGTTGCCGATCTTAGCGGCACTGCCAACGTGCTGGCAGCGCTGGAACGCATGGCTGCGGGCGCGGCGCACATCGACGATTTTGACCTGATCGACAATCGCTGGGATCTACCCGAACGTCTGCGCGCGGCCCTGGATGAAGCCGGTCTGGGGTCACTGGCGGCGGATTCATCGGCCGAACAGCTCAGTGGCGGCCAACTGGCGCGGGTAGTGCTGATCGGCGCCCTGTTGGCGTCGCCACAGGTGCTGGTACTCGACGAGCCCACCAACCACCTCGACAGCGATGGCCGCGCCTGGCTGATGCGAGCGCTGGGCCAGTGGCGCGGCGGCTTGGTGGTGGTCAGTCACGATCGGCCCTTGCTCGATAGCCTGGCGCGCATCGTCGAAGTGTCGCCCCTCGGTCTTCTCGTCTATGGCGGTAATTACGAGACTTATCGCCGGCAACGCGACGCCGAGCAACAGGCCGCCGTCGCGGCATTGGAACAGGCGCGCCTGGAGCGCAGTCGCGAACGCCGTCGCCTACAAAAGGACCACGATACACTGCAACGCAATGCCGCCCGTGCGCACCAGCACGCACAAACCGCGAATGTGGACCGGTTTACCCAGGCGCGCTGGAAGCGCACCGCCAGCGAAGTGGTCAGCAGCGTGCGCAGTGAGCAATACGCGCGTAAACAACAACTGGATACTCAGGTCCGCCAAGCCCATGAGCGCGTGGAGGAACAGTCGCCGACATTGATCGCCTTGCCGGCGTCGACGGTGCCTAAGGGGCGTCTGGTGCTGAGGTTGGTGGATGCACGCCTACCATGGTTGCATACACCCGCACTGACGCTCAGTTTGATGGGCCCCGTGCGAGTAATCGTGCAGGGCCCTAACGGTTGCGGTAAATCCACCTTGCTCAAAGTGCTGGCGGGCGATTCCCACCCAGTCAGCGGTGAGTGTTGGGTGCCGGTACCCACCGCCTACATCGATCAGCAACTGGCCTTTCTGGAGGACCGACGCTCGGTTATCGAGCACCTCAATCTGCTCGAAACGCCGCTGGCCGAAGGCGAGCTGCGTACTCGTCTGGCTTTGCTGCAACTGAACGCCGTGCGTGTGACTCAGCCGGTCGCGCAGCTCAGCGGTGGCGAGCGTCTGAAGGCCGCGATGGCGATTGCCCTGTGGCGTGAAATCCCGGCGCAATTATTGTTGCTGGACGAACCGACCAACCACTTGGACCTGGAGTCGGTGCTTGCCTTCGAACACGCGTTGCAAGGGTTTGCGGGCGCTTTGGTGGTGGTATCCCATGACGACGCGTTTGTCCGGGCCATCGGCCCGACCCATCGGTTGCAGTGGACATCCACAGGATGGTGCCTGGAAGCTGTCTGAGATCATTGCGCGTAAGGTCAAAGCGTCCTACCGTAGTGGCCGGATAATCTCACCGAGGAACCCGCGTCCATGCTGCCTCCGCCCCGCAAACCGTACGCCAACGCTGCACTGGCTCATCGACGCTTATGGCGAGGCCGCATCGGCATGATGCTGGTGGGCAGCTTATCGGTGCTGGCGGGTATGACGGATGCCATTGGCTTTATGGCCAGCGGCGACTTCGTTTCGTTCATGAGCGGTAACACCACCCGCCTGGCGGTGGCTATCGGCGCCGGCGACCACAGCCTGACCCTACGACTACTGTTGCTGGTCGCCACCTTTGTTCTGGGGAACGCGCTGGGGATCGTGGTCAGCCGATTCAGCCGGCGCCACGCCCTGCCGCTGCTGCTGTATATCGCTGCGCTGCTGTGCTGCGGCGCCTTTTGGCCATTCGAAGACATGTTGCCCGCGCTACTGGCTGCCATCGTGGCCATGGGCATGCTTAACGCGGCGGTCGAGGAAGTGAACGGCCTGCCGGTGGGCCTGACCTATGTGACCGGCGCACTTTCGCGTTTCGGTCGCGGGCTGGGCCGTTGGCTGCTGGGCGAACGCCGCAGCGGTTGGCGGGTGCAGCTGATTCCATGGGGCGGCATGTTTGTCGGCGCCGTGATCGGTGCAGTGTTGCAGCAGCACATGGGCCTGCGCGCGCTGTGGGTCAGCGCTGCATTGGCGGCGGTGTTGGGGTTGGTGTCGTTGAAGATCCCGCGGCGTTGGCACTTGGGCTACATGCCACGCTGATCAAGGGAGGATGCTCGCCCGGCGCGACGGCCTTGACGTCCGTGTACTGGTAAAGAGCCATCACCCCGGGCGAGCGAGGTGAATCATAAGCCAATGCCCAACGCCTGTCCCGCCGGGCGTTTCCGAATATGACTAAGGCAAGGGACTACAGACAGGTCGCCAGCGCGGCCAAGCGACGCTTGGCGGGCATCGTGTCTTCGGCGGCGTAGTACTTGACGCTGGAACCTGCGCCTACGCTCTGAATGTCGACGAAGTAATCGCCGCCAGTGGTGTACACGGTGAAACCACCTGCCTCGCTCGGTTCCTTGAAGCCACCGGCGTCCACGCCGAACACACTTTCATCCTGCCAGCCGAACTGAATGCACTCGGCAACCACCAGTGTGGCCTTGTCCGATGCCAGGGTTTTGTAGGGGGCGCCGGTGCGCGCCTCGTTCATCTTCGAACCCGCGCAACCGCTCAGTACCGCCAGTGCCAATGCGCCCAATACCACGTTCCGCATGCCATCGCTTCCTTGGAAAAAACGCGACTCTACCATTTACGGGCACCCGCCAAAGACTATTACGTGGCTCTGGTGGTGCCTGATCGAGGTTGGAGTGGCATCGGCTTAAACATGGCACTATGATGCCGCGGTCGGCTTCACTGATGAGGCCGACCGGTTATTTTCTACAAGGAAGCGTCATGAAAGATTTCGTTATCAGCGTTAACAACACGGTTTTGTACATCGCCCTGGCCTTCGTCTGGTTGATCGGTCTGGTGTCGATGTTCAGCGCCAGCTTCCTGTCGGGCCTGGCGGTGCTGGTAGGGGGAACGTTGACGTGGTGCATCATTTCCGGCTTCTGGTTCGTCCAGTCGGCCACGTACGAAGAGCTGCGCAAGCTCAACGCAAAAAACTGATGCCCTGAAGCGGCCCCGATTGGGGCCGCTTTGCTATGGCAGGATAAATTTATCTTCACTGTGAAACGCGCCGTAGCCACCTACACTGGCCTGGCTCATTTTCATGAAGTCTTCCTTCTGCCCGCTCTCCCGCGGGCTTTTTTTCGCCTGGGTTTTAAAGCCACCAGCGCAGCAAGTAGAACACCGCCATGCTCAGCAACACGGTGAGCAGCACATTGCGCGTCCAGACCATCAACCCCACCGCGCAGAGGCCGGCGAGCCAATACGGATTGGTCGGGCTCAAGTTGAGGTGATGGTCGGCCAGGAAAATAATCGGCCCGCAGATCGCCGTCAGCATGCCCGGCACCGCAAACCCTAGAAACTCTCGCGCACCGCGATTAAGGCGCACCGGCAGACGCGGCTCAATAAACAGATAGCGGTTGAAGAACACCACCAGGCCCATGGCCACAATCATCAGGTAAATCATCGCTGCCCTACCCCCAGTCGCTTACAGGCAAACCCGGCGCTCATGCCCAGCAAACCCGACACCACCACGGCCGACTCCCACTGCAAAAAACTCAGCCAGACCGAGCACAGCAACGCCACCGCCACGCACACCACCGTCGGTACATCGCGCACCACCGGGGTTATCAACGCGATGAAGGTCGCGGCAATCGAAAATTCGAGCCCTAGCTGGTCCAGGCCCGGAATGCTCTTGCCCAGCACAATGCCGGCCAGGGTGAACAGGTTCCAGATGATATAGAAGGTCAGCCCCACGCCCAGGGCGTACCAGCGATTGAAGGTCTGGCGGTCGTAGTGGCTGACCAACGCGAAGAACTCATCGGTCAGCAAGAACCCCAGGCTGATACGCCAGCGGGTACTTAAAGGAGAAAGCACTGGCCGCAGGTGCATGCCGTAGAGCAAATGCTGAGAGGTCAGCAGCAAGGTGGTCAGTACGATCGATATCAGGCTGGCGCCACTTTTGACCATACCGATGGCCACCAACTGCGCAGCACCGGCGAACACGATGGTCGACAGCCCCTGGGCTTGCAACGGGGTGAATTGCGCATCGATGGCCATGGAGCCGGCGAGCAGCCCCCACGGCGCGCAGGCCAGGGATAACGGAATAACGGCGATCGCACCGCGCGCGAACGCATAACGGGGTAAGGCAGCAGGCATAAAAACGGCTCATCGACGGACAGTCGCCAAGCATGCCAGCGCGCCGAGGCGCCTGTCTTGAACGATATTGCTCAGGCGAGCTTCACGGACACCTGTTCCACCGAATCCCGCGCTTCGCGCAACTCGTAGGCATCTTGGTTGAGCCGGTGAATGGTGTTGAGCAAGCGTTGACGCAACACCTCGTCGCCGAGTTTTTCCACGGCGCGCATCAGATCGAACGCCGCGGTTTCGTTATTTTCCGCGACGGAATCCAGGGTTTTGCGCAGGTTGCGAGTGGCTCGGGTCACGCGGGGTCTTCCTTCATCTGCAATGGGGAGGCACTCTAAGACATGAGTGTTTCATTTTAATTTCAAACACTTGTGGTTGATCTTCATGAACTTGATCCACATCAATCGAAACAAGATTTGACCGAAACATATGGAAATACGTATATTCGAATAAACGTATATGCGGATGGAACCATGTCAGACCTCCTGTCTCCTCCCGAACTGTTCAAATGCCTGGCCGACGCTACCCGTGCCCGCCTGACGTTGTTGATCCTGCGCGAAGGCGAACTTTGCGTGTGCGAACTGATCCATGCTCTGGGCGACAGTCAGCCGAAAATTTCCCGGCACCTTGCGCAATTGCGCAGCGGCGGGTTGCTGGTGGACCGTCGCCAAGGCCAGTGGATCTACTACCGTCTCAATCCGGCACTGCCCGACTGGGTGCATCAGGTGCTGACCACTACGTTGCAAGCCAACCAGCCATGGTTGCACGACGACGCGCAGCGTCTGGGTGCAATGGGCGACAGACCACAACGGGCCAGCAACTGCTGCTGAGCCATCGGAGCGTTAATTCATGCTTGTCGCAATCGCCATTTTTCTGTTCACCATCGTGCTGGTTATCTGGCAACCCAAAGGCCTCGGCGTGGGCTGGAGCGCCAGCCTCGGTGCGATCCTGGCCTTGGCGTGCGGTGTTATCAGCCTGGCGGATATCCCGGTGGTGTGGCACATCATCTGGAACGCCACCGGTACCTTTGTTGCGTTGATCATCATCAGCCTGCTGCTCGATGAGGCCGGCTTCTTCGCCTGGGCCGCCTTGCATGTGGCGCGTTGGGGCCGAGGCCGCGGCCGACGTCTGTTTGCGTATATGGTGCTGCTCGGCGCGCTGGTTTCGGCGCTGTTCGCCAACGACGGCGCGGCGCTGATCCTTACGCCCATCGTGATGTCGATGCTGTTGGCACTGCGCTTTTCGCCGGCGGCGACCCTGGCGTTCGTGATGGGCGCGGGCTTTATTGCCGACACTGCGAGCCTGCCGTTGGTGGTATCGAACCTGGTGAATATCGTTTCGGCCGACTACTTCAAGATCGGTTTCAACCAATATGCGGCGGTGATGGTGCCGGTCAACCTGGTCAGCGTCGCGGCCACGCTGGCGGTGCTGCTGTGGTTTTTCCGCCGGGATATTCCCCAGAGCTACGACCCGGCCGACCTGGATGAGCCTGTCAGCGCGATCCACGACCGCGCCACGTTCCGCGCCGGCTGGTGGGTGCTGGGCATTCTGCTGGTCGGCTGTTTTGCCCTGGAACCGTTGGGCATTCCCATCAGCGCGATTTCCGCGGTGTGCGCAGTGCTCCTGCTGGTGATCGCCGCCAAGGGCCACAAAATCTCCACACGCAAAGTGCTCAAAGAAGCACCGTGGCAGATCGTGATTTTTTCCCTTGGCATGTACCTGGTGGTCTATGGCCTGCGCAATGCCGGTCTCACTACTTACCTGGCCACCTGGCTCGATACCTTCGCCACCTATGGCGTGTGGGGTGCGGCCATGGGCACGGGGGTGCTGACGGCACTGCTGTCATCGGCGATGAATAACCTGCCGACGGTGCTGATCGGCGCGCTGTCCATCGAGTCCAGCCATGCGGTGGGCGTGGTCAAGGATGCGATGGTCTACGCCAACGTGATCGGCAGCGACCTCGGCCCGAAAATAACCCCTATCGGCAGCCTGGCCACGTTGCTGTGGCTGCATATCCTGGCGCGCAAAGGCATCACCATCACCTGGGGTTACTACTTCAAAGTCGGCATTGTGCTGACCTTGCCGGTGCTGCTGATCACCCTCGCCGCCCTCGCCTTGCGCTTGAGTGTCTGAAGGAGCCGTTTCATGAAAGTCCTGTTTATGTGTACCGCCAACAGCTGTCGCAGCATCCTGTCCGAAGCCGTGTTCAACCACCTGGCGCCGGCAGGTTTCCAAGCGGTCAGTTCCGGCAGCTTTCCCAAAGGCCAGGTGCTGCCCCGCAGCCTGAGCACCCTGCAAGCAGCCGGTATCAGCACCGAGGGTTTGTACAGCAAGGGCAACGACGCCTTCGAAGACAGCCCGCCGGACCTGGTGATCACCGTGTGCGACAAGGCCGCTGGTGAAGCCTGCCCGGTGTACTTCGGTCCGGCAATGAAAACCCATTGGGGGTTGGAGGACCCGTCCGACGTCCACGGTGATGACGCACACCTCAATGCCGCCTTCCAGGCCACCCTGGAAACCATCGAAAGCCGTTGCCGGGCGTTTTTTGCATTGCCGTTCGAGCGTTTGTGCCCGGCAGAACTGAAGGTTGAACTGGAGCGCATTGCGCAACTGTGACAGGAGCAAACAATGAGCACGCTGCCCAATCTCGATGCAGGCCTTTCCACCCCTCTTCACACTGGGCCGCCCCCTGCGCCGCGCATCTTGCTGCTCTACGGCTCGACGCGACCACGCTCGTTCAGCCGCTTGCTGGTGGAGGAAGCGGCGCGCTTGCTGGAGCATTTCGGCGCTGAGACCCGGATATTCAACCCCAGCGGTTTGCCGCTGCCGGACGATGCTCCCAGCGACCACCCCAAGGTCCAGGAATTGCTGACGCTGATGCAGTGGTCCGAGGGCCAGGTATGGTGCTCGCCCGAGCGGCACGGTTCGATGAGTGCGGTATTCAAGGCGCAAATCGATTGGGTTCCCCTGGCGCTGGGCGCCGTGCGCCCCACCCAGGGCAAGACTCTGGCGGTGATGCAAGTGTGCGGCGGTTCGCAGTCGTTCAACACCGTCAACCAACTGCGCGTCCTGGGCCGCTGGATGCGCATGTTCACCATCCCCAATCAATCCTCGGTGCCCAAGGCGTTTCTGGAATTCGATGAACACGACCGCATGAAGCCTTCGGCGTTGTATGACCGCGTTGTGGATGTGATGGAGGAACTGGTGAAGTTCACGGTGCTGCTGCGCGATCGCCCGGACCTCGTCGACCGCTACTCGGAACGCAAGGAAAGTGCCGACGAGTTGTCGCAGCGGGTCAATCAACGGTCGATCTGAATGACCGGGCCCGGTTATGCTCAGAAGCTTGCGTTTTCTACCGAGTCGATTGAATGAACGACATGCACCACGCCTGGCTGGGCAGCTACGAAATCAGCAGTACGCACTGCACGGGCTTGAACTTCGCCCGTCACAGCCACGACGAGTGCGTGATCGGCGTGAATCTTATCGGCGAGGAAAACGTGTGGCTCGACCGACGTGAGTTTGTCGCCGGACCGGGCAGCATCACCCTGTACAACCCCGGACAAATCCAGGGGGGCGGCGCGGCTGACGGTGCGCCTTGGCAATTTGTCAGTCTGTATGCCACGGCGGATCAGCTGGCCCACGACCTGGGGCTGGCGTACGTGGAATTCGATCGCGCCGTGTGCTTTCAGCCAGCCCTTGCTCAGCGCCTGGCGGCTGCGGTGCACGGCGCCTTGAGTACCGATGCGCTGATACGGGAATTGAACGAGGACGCCCTTGTCCTGGCGCTCGCCGAGGTGGTCAGCCTCAGCGGCGTGCGCCTGCCCAGCACCACGGCCACCGGTAACAGCCTGATCAGCCGTGCCCAGGAATTGCTCGCCGAGCAGTTGCATCAATCGCTGCCGCTGGAACAGTTGGGCGATGAGCTGGGGCTGTCCAAATTCCACCTGCTGCGCACCTTCCAGAAAGAAACGGGCCTCAGCCCGCGCCAATGGGCCATGCAACTGCGCACTCGTCGTGCCAAAGGCTTACTGCGCAACGGTGTATCGGCCGGCCAGGTCGCCCATGACCTGGGCTTCGCCGATCAGAGCCACCTCAACCGGCATTTCCGCGCCGCCTATGGCATCACGCCGGGGCGCTACCAAAACGTGCTGCAGCGCTGAACAACGCAATCTGATCCAAGACACCTGTGCGACGCGGCGGCACACTGCCGACCATTACTGGATGGGAACGCGGGCATGCTGACGATTTTTCTTTACGCACTGGTATTCGGTTTTGTCTTTTGCCTCTCTCCCGGTGCGGTGCTGGCCGAGACCCTGCGCCGTGGCTTGCTGCACGGGTTCACCCCGGCGTTGCTGGTGCAAGTCGGTTCGCTGGTGGGCGATGCGGTATGGGCCGTGATCGGTCTGACCGGCATTGCGCTGTTGATCCAGCATGATGCCGTGCGTGTGCCCCTAACGGTGATCTGCGCGTTGTACCTGGCCTGGCTCGGCGTGCGCAGCCTGCTGGATGCCTGGCGCTTGCCAGCCATGGACAATGCCCCGGCCGGCTCCGGGCAGAGTGCGCTGGCAGTGGGCGCGGCAATCTCGCTGGCCAACCCGAAAAACATCGTGTACTGGGGCGCGCTGGGCAGCGCCTTGTCCGGCATCGTCGGCGCCACGCCGAGCCATGGGCAGACGCTGATGTTCTTTGCCGGGTTTATGCTCGCCTCGGTGTTGTCGTGTTTCTTGACCGCCGCGCTGGTCAACCTGATGCGCAAGCATGCCTCGGCGCGATGGCACCGCATCAGTTATGCCACGTGCGGGCTGGTTTTGATCTATCTGGCCGTACTCGCTGCGCAGGGTATTTGAAGCGGTTGCGTCCAAGCGTCCGATGATGCGGGCACGCTGCTCACGCACTATGATGGCTCAGTCCTCCACCCCCGGGCATGGCACATGAACCGCATCGAACATTTCACACTCTTGGCCACCTACAACCAGTGGATGAACCGCAAGGTCTACGCCGCCGCCGGCAGGCTGAGCGACGCTGACTTACGCATGGACCGTCACGCGTTCTTCGGTTCGATCTTCGGCACCCTCAACCACCTGATCCTGGGCGACACCGTGTGGCTCAAACGCTTTGCCGAGCACCCTGCCGGCTACTCGGCGTTGGCCCCATTGAGCAGCGTCGCCCTGCCCCCGGACCTCAAACAACTGGCCTTCGCCGACCTGCATGAATTGTCCGCACGGCGCGCCTGGCTGGACCAGATGATTATCGATTGGGCTCACAGCCTGACGGAGAGCGACCTCGATCAGCGCCTGCACTACCACAACATGCGCGGCGATGGCGCCAACAAACCATTCGCCAGTCTTATCGTGCATTTTTTCAATCACCAGACCCACCACCGAGGCCAGGTAACCACCCTGCTGACCCAGGCGGGCCAGGATGTGGGCGACACCGACCTGCTGGCGCTGATCGACTGAGATCAGTGCGAGGTCAGCTCGGCATAGGCCTGCATCAAGCGTGGAAAGTCCTCGGGCGCGGGCAATTGCGCGAAGCTTTCGACCGCCGGCGTGAGCGCCCAGGGCAGCTTTTCACAGGTCCAGGTCTCCATGAACGGTGCAAAATCGGCCGCGCTGTCCAACATCGTTGCCCGCACGTTAACGAAGCCGTCGATGCCATGGGGGCGCGTAAATAACCAACTCATACAGTGGGGGCAGCAGTAATGGCGGTCCGCGCCGTGCAGGCCACCGATCACCGGGGAACCTTGGGTGACGGTAAACGCATCCGCGATGAATAGCGCACTCAAAGAGAACGCACTGGCGCTCATCTTTTGGCAGCCGGTGCAATGACAGGCCATGGTCATCACCGGTGCATGGTCCACGCGCAAACGCACGCGATTACAGCGGCAACCGCCTTCTCGTGGCAGGTCTTCGATACGCATCACACTCTCCTGTTTATGATGGGACGCGCCAGCGTAGCGGTATTCGCGCCAATCTGCAGCCTCGGTGCGGCGCCTAACCCGGCTGAGCACCGCACGCGCAAATAATCCCGCGTCTCCATCATTCCTCCATAAAACCTCCCATGAAAGCGCACGCATGTGATGCACAGTAGGCTTCGTCGCCCCCTGGTAATTGGCCATACTGCGACCATCGAACCGCACCACCGAGCCGACCATGACTGAATCGCACCTGACTTCGACACCAGCGGACTTCGCCACTCAATCCCAGGCTCTGGTATTGATTGCCGAAGACGAGCCGCAAATCGCCGACATCCTCGCCGCGTACCTCAAACGCAGTGGCTTTCAGACCGTCCATGCCCTGGATGGGCGGCGCGCGCTGGAACTGCATCAAACCCTCAAGCCCGACCTG
Source organism: Pseudomonas sp. ARP3 (assembly GCF_001029595.1). Lineage (NCBI taxonomy): Bacteria > Pseudomonadati > Pseudomonadota > Gammaproteobacteria > Pseudomonadales > Pseudomonadaceae > Pseudomonas > Pseudomonas sp. ARP3. The sequence goes on along the minus strand of NZ_LEKF01000011.1, from coordinate 17,011 downwards.
GTGCTGCTGGACGTGTTGATGCCACAACTGGATGGCTGGATGGTACTGGCCGAGATCCGCCACCGCGGCAACACCCCAGTGATCATGCTGACCGCCCAGGACCAGGACATGGACAAGTTGATGGGGCTGCGCATCGGCGCCGACGACTACATCGTCAAACCGTTCAACCCCGCCGAGGTGGTGGCCAGGACCCAGGCGGTCCTGCGCCGCTCCCGCGACCAGGGCTATGGCAGCGGCCAGCGCGTGTTGCGGGTGGAGGGTTTTGAAATCGACGTCGACAGCCATGAAGTCAACGTGCGAATCGGCACACAACAGCACGCATTAAGCCTGACCGCGACGGAATTCCGCTTGTTGGCACAGTTGGCCAAAGCCCCCAGGCGCGTATTCAGTCGCGCCGAGTTGCTCGCGCTGTGCTCGCCAGAGAGCGACAGCCTGGAGCGTACGGTGGACAGCCATATCAGCAAATTGCGCCGCAAGATCGAAGACCTGGGCCTGCAAGGTGTGCCGGCGAGCATCCGCGGGGTGGGTTACCGGTTTGGGAGCCACCCATGAGGACCGCCAATAGCTTGAGCCGGCAGATTATTCTGTCGATGTCTGCCGTGGTGCTCTGCGTGATCGCCCTCGCGGTCGTCGGCTCCTATGTGTTTTACGCGCTGCTCTGGATGTTCTGGCCACCCACGGATATCGATGTGGACGAGTGGCTGCCAACCGGTGTCGAGTGGCTCTGGATGGGTTTGGTCACCGCCATCAGCTTGGCCGTGGGTGCGGTGGTGGCAATCAAATTGTCCCGGCGCATTCTGATGCCGTTGAACTCGGTGGCGGCCAGCCTTCGCCGCCTTGCCGACGGCGACCTGGATGCCCGGGCGACGGCGTCCGATCGCGCATTGGCCGAGGCCAGCGTGCTAGTGGATGACTTCAACAGCATGGCCGCACGTTTGAAGCGCATGGCCCAAGAGCAGTCATTCTGGAACGCCGCGATTGCCCATGAACTGCGCACCCCGCTGACTATCCTGCGCGGTCGCCTGCAAGGGTTGGCCGAAGGGGTCTTTCCTCCGGATCAAGCACAGTTCTACAGCCTGCTGGGCCAGGTCGAGGGCCTGACCCGACTGATCGAAGACCTGCGGGTCGTGGGCCTGGCAGACAATGGTTACCTGGATGTGCATATCCAACGGGCCGACTTGGCCGACGAGATTGAGGCTGACGCGCGTCTGTTCGAACCGGGCCTGCAAGCCTGCGGATTCACCCTGCATATGGACCTGCTCAGGCAACCGGTGCATTGCGACCCCGCACGCATTCGTCAGGCCCTGCTAGCCATGCTCGACAACCTCAAGCGGCACGCCACTCCAGGCACCGTCACGGTGAGCCTGGGCAGCCTGGACGGCGTCAATACCTTGAGCGTCGCGGATGCAGGGCCGGGCATCGACGAAGCGTTCGCCGCGCATATCTTTGAGCCATTCCAGCGTGGGGAAAGCTCTCGCTCCCGCGCCCAGGGCGGCAGCGGCCTGGGGCTGGCGGTGGTGCGCGCCATTGCCATGGCCCACGAGGGCCGCGTGACCTGCCGCAATCTGGAGAGTGGCGGCAGCCTGTTCGAATTGACGTGGCCAGAACGACCGGTCGCTATCTGAAACCCAACCGCCCCAGGTGCAGGCATGTGTTTTTTTGTCCTCGGATTCAAGGGCGTTGAACGCTATCGCCATTTCGCCTTGCTGGACACACAAGGACGCTGTATCGCTTTTAAAAGCTGCGAAGGAACGCCCCAGAACGGCAAATGGGTGCAAGTCAAACATATCAATCTGGCCTGGCTGAACCGTGTGTTACCTGCGCGGGCGCTGAGCGGGCCACCTACACCACCGTTGTAATTCACCCACGGATTGCATCCATGTCTAACTCTATTCGCGACCGGACCATGCTTGACCTGACGCAACTGGAAGACTCCATAAAGCGCTGCAGCGCTAAGCTCAGGAAACTACAGCGCTTCTGGATTCCCCTGCAAAAACACGCGCCGCGTCTGGTGCTGTCGCTGTGGATCATCGGGGTTGTGGCCTCGTTGTTTACCCAGTGCTACTACCACTGGCTGCTGCTGGCGCCGGCCATTTGCATCTTGATCATCCTGGAGATGGTGATCGAAGAAGTGCAAACCGACCTGTTATTGATGACCGCAGAGACGCGCTACCTGCTCGACATCACGCGCGGCCTGTATGCCGGTACATCCATGCCTCAACACCGTACGTTACGCACACCAGGTGCCCCATGCCGTCCGTCACACCGCCATTACTGAACGAACCCAGCCGCCAGATCGGCCAATAATCGGCCAGCCAGACCCTCAAAGCCATCGCCAAAGCCTACCCCGGCAAGTTGTTCTGCACCCTGTCGCTGGTGGCGCTGGAAAATGCGTTATTGCTGGCCTACCCGCTGTTCGCGGGGTTTGCCGTGGACGCCATTATTCGTGGCGATGGCAAGAGCGCACTGCTTTATGCCGCCGTGGTCCTGGGTTTCTGGGTAGTCGGCGCGGCGAGACGCGCATTGGATACGCGAACATTTACCCGCATCTATGCTGACCTTGCGGTGCCGGTGATCCTCAATCAGCGCCTGCAACGCCACAGCACCTCCAAGTCAGCCGCGAGAGTGGTACTGGCACGGGAATTTGTGGACTTCTTTGAGAGGCCGTCGCCTTTCTCACCATCGGGCTGTTGGCGGCCTTGCTGTTCGTGGTCGCGATTACCCAGCTGGCGCTCTCCCCTGCGGTGAAGGCCGGGCATGTGTATGCGGTGACTTATCTGTGGACCTTCGTGAGTTGTCTGGACGAAGCGCCCAGCGTAGTAGACCAACTGGCGCGCCTCAAGGATATCGGCGAGCGCGTGGACCCCGGTTTGGGTGAAACGGCGCCTTGACTGCTCTCACGTCGACGCCATGGCGATTGGGTTTTTCAGACTACCCTCTTCCCTACCAGTCGTCCGCTGCTGCCCGTGGGTATTCAATTTTGCGGCGTCTGGCCGATAGCTTGTAAGAACTGCTCGCTTTCCTCCTTATGAGTACGCCCCATGCGCCTGAGAAACCTGAACCTTGCCCCCCGTGCCGCGTTGTTTTTTTCCGCGATCATCGCCTTAGTGCTGGTACTTGGCGTAATTGCCATTCTGCAAATGGGCAAGTTGCGTGACTCGGAAAAGGATGTGGAACTCAATTGGATGGCGAGCATCCGCCAAACCGCTCTGATGAACGCCACGGTATTGCGCCTGCGCCTGGAAACCCAGCGGGCCGTCGCCGACCCTGAAACGATTCAGAAGACGCTGGCGGATTTTCCGGGCTATCGCAAAGCATTCAGCGATGCGGTATCCAACTATGAACCACTTATTGCAAGCGATCAGGAACGTGCCCTGTTCACCGCCGTGAAAACCTCGGCTGACGGTTATTCCAAGCAGCTGGACGCGCTGGAGCCGCTGCTCAAGCAGGGCGACACCGCTGGCGTCGTCAAATTGGTCGCCAGCGGCATCCGCCCGCTGACCAATGCCATGGAAGGCCAGATCAAGGCCCTGACCGACTTCAACAACGAAGGTGCAGCGAAAGCCGGCCAAACCGCCACGGACACCTTCAACGCCGGCACCTGGCTGGTAATTGGCTTGATCGTACTGGTGATCGCGATGACCGCCGGCCTGGCGTTCCTGTTGACCCGCAGCATCACCTCGCCCATTGGCGATGCCCTGTCGGTGGCCGAACGTATTGCTAACAGCGACCTGTCCAAAGAAGTCAGTGTGCATGGCACGGATGAAGCCGGTCGACTGTTGAAAGCGCTGGCGCAGATGCAGACCAACCTGCGCAACACCATCCTGCAGATTTCCGACTCGTCCGCACAGCTGGCCGCGGCCTCCGAAGAAATGACCGCCGTCACCGAACAGTCCAGCCGTGGCCTGGTATCGCAAAACGATGAAGTGAATCAGGCGGCCACCGCCGTTACCGAAATGAGCGCGGCCGTGGATGAAGTGGCGCGCAATGCCGAGTCCGCCGCCCAGGAATCCAAACGCAGCCAGGGCTTCACCGAAGTGGGCCTGGAGCGCGTCACGCAGACGCTGCGCTCCATCGAAAAACTGTCGGGTAATGTGGAAAACACCAGCGAGCAGATCCAGGGCCTGTCCAACCGCGCCCAGGGCATCAGTAAAGTGGTGGAAGTAATCCGCGCCATTGCCGAACAGACCAACCTGCTGGCCCTCAACGCCGCCATCGAAGCCGCGCGTGCCGGTGAGCAGGGCCGTGGCTTCGCGGTGGTTGCCGATGAAGTCCGCGCGCTGGCGCACCGCACCCAGGTGTCGACCCAGGAGATCGAGCAGATGATCGCCGCGATCCAGAACGAATCCGACGACGCGGTCAAGGCCATGGGCACCAGCAAGGAGCTGGCCACCGAATCCCTCGGCGTAGCCCAGGAAGCCAGCAGTTCGCTGGATCAGATTGCAGCGGCGATTATCCAGATCAACGAACGCAATATGCTGATCGCCACCGCTTCGGAAGAACAATCCCACGTCGCGCGCGAAGTGGACCGCAACTTGGTGAGCATCCGCGAACTGGCCACCCAAAGCGCCGCCGGTGCCAGCCAGACGGCCAGCGCCTGTGGCGAGATGTCGAAGCTGGCGGCGAACCTGAACCAGTTGGTCAATCGCTTCGTGGTCTGATGCCCTCCGGAAGACCCCATCGCCCCGGTGCCTGCGGGCCCATTGGGCGTATTTTGTGGTGAGCGGGAATGTGGGAGGGGGCTTGCCCCCGATAGCGCTGGGTCAATCAGCCCCTCTGCCACTGACACACCGCCATCGGGCGTAAGCCCCCTCCAACTTTTGATAGCCATTGCCTGGGCTGGATCAACTGAGCCTTAGCTGACTGGCATTAGGGCTTGCCCCGCGCTGAGACGCGAAGCGGCCCTCTCCCCTACATCGGCGTGCTGCTGACCACCCGCAGCGCCAGGCCCTCGTAAGCATCCAGGGTGATGGTAAACGCGCCGTCTTCGGTCAGGTCACCCTCGACCCGCTCATTGATAATGTCCACCACCGGGCCCGGCGCAATGTTGGGCAGGTGCAAGGTTTCGGTGATGGGCGTGGCGCCGAAGTTCAGCGCGGTGATTTGCGTGCCCTTACCGGCCGGCAGTTCGTGGACCATGATCAGCAACCCTGGATGCTCCACATCCGGGACCAGAGTCTGGCGGCTGGCGGCAATGTCATAAGCGCGGCGCACGGCGAGAATCTTCTGCAGTTGCGAGGCGAATGACTGCGGGTCTTGCAATTGCTGGTTCAGGCTGCCGTATAGACTCTTTGAGCGCGGCATCAGGCCGGCGGACAGTTGCGCTTCCGGGTTCAAGTCCACCAGGTCGTAGGCGCCGCGATGAATCCAGCGCGTGTCGCCGTCCTGCATCAGGTGCGCCACCTCATCCGCCGCCAGCGGCAGCGCCCCCACCAAATCCCAACCGGACAGTGCGAACACCCCAGGCTGCATTGCGTTGTACATGACCAGCAACAGGTGGATCTGCTGGATCTGCTGAATATCGGCCGCCGTGATGGCGTCCAGGTCACGAATACCCAGCGCCGCCGTGATGATACTGACGGTGGTGCAGGACACGCCGTTGGTCACGAATTTGAGGTTGTACGGCGCATGTTCGCCGGTCAGGCGCTCGTACATCTGCTCGCGGATGTGCTCGCGCAGGATGTTGCCGGGGAAGGTCTGGCCCTGATAGAGGAAGCTGTCATGGGCATGCAGGGTCCAGAAGTGCACCAGCTCCAGGGTCAGTTCATCGTGGTTTTGCAGGGCGTGGATCAGCGAGCCGGGGTCGATGCCCTGGCGGTGCATCTCGCGCAGCATCAAGCGCAGGAATTCGGCATCCCCCATCAACAGGGCGTGCTGGTACGCCGGCCGGGTGATGAAGTCATAGGACAGGTCGGCGCCGCCGTGGGACATGGAGGCGATGTCATCCACGGTGAGGTTCAATTCCTGGAAGCTGAAACCGCCGGCCTTGCGAATCGCGCCACCGATCAGTTGGTTACCGGTGATCGACAGCGGGTGGCTTTCGGACCATGCGCCGCCCTCAAGCTTGCGCTCCACACCGAGAAAACCGTTGGCGTCCAGGCGCAGAATCTTCGCGCCCATCACATCGATGGCATGCAGCGCATCACCGATGATCATTTGCTGCGCAGCAAACGAAGGGTCGAGCCAGTTGAGCGATGGCTGGCCTTCCTTGAAGTAATGCAGGTACACCCAGCGGCGCGGCTTGCCGTCGACGCCGACCACCACCGGGGTGGCGCTCCAATCGGTTTCCTTGACGCCAGGCTCGAAGAAGATCACTCGCTGTAACTGGCCGACGATATAGTGCTTGTCGCGCAGCGCGTCCACCTGCAATGGGCTGAGGTTCTGCGCGTCGCGCCCCTCGGCCACGTCGGGCAGCAATGGCCAGTCGTCCTCGCGGATTTCCACCATGTGGTAGAGGCCGGGGTAATCCTCATAAGCCATCTCGGCCAGGCGGAAGTCCGCGCCTTTGCCGGTGTGGGACGGGATCACGTCATCGATAATCACCGCGTTGTGGGCAGCGGCCATGCGTGTCAGCGCCTGCAATTGCGCCTCGGTGCCCAGCTGTGGGTCGATCTCGAAACTGATGCGGTCGAAATTGCCGTCGATGGTCGGGGTGTGTCGCGTGCCGTTAAGGCCACCGGACTTTTTCAGCGGGCCGTTATGAATGCCCTGGATGCCGATTTTCGACAAGGCGTGCCACAGGCTTTCATCCCCCAACGCCTCCAGGACCGTGCCGCCGTCGCGGGTCACGATGGACGCCGGGTACGCGGTAAACCACACCGAAGACAGCGCCGACGCATCCCGCGGCCGCGTCTGTGCGTACGGCTGTTGCCACATCCGACCCTGCCCCGAATAGAGCTTGGCGCGCTGACGCGCCGCGTGCAGCATCGATTGTTCCACCAGCCAGTTCACATGGGTGTTGTCCGCCGCCGTCATAAGCTTGATACCTGTCGTCGTAAAAAGTGACTCGTAAGCATATGAGGGGTACGGGCGCCATTCGTTGCATCGCAATCATGCCAACGCGGGCCCTCCCCCCGTCGCCTGCCGGTACTGGCGCGGCGTAAACCCCGTGGACGCCTTGAACTGCCGGGTAAACGCGCTGTGGTCGGTATAGCCGCACTGCAAGGCGACCTCGGTGATCGGCAGTTCGCTGTGCAGCAAGCGGTGGGCGTGCTCCAGGCGTACTTTCTGGATCATCTGGCGCGGCGTCAGGTTGAAGACGCGCTTGCAGTAACGCTCCAACTGCGCCACGGAAATGCCGGCGATGTGCGTCAGCTCACCGAGGGTGACGCGGCGGTTGAAGTGGCGGCGAATATGCTCATCGACGGCGGCCAGGCGCTGGTAGGCCGGGTGGGTTTCGCTGGCCGATTGCAGGTCCACCGAGATGCCGGCCAGGCCGATAATCGCGCCCCCACGGTTGTACAGCGGCCATTTGTGGGTCAAGCACCATCCCGGTTCGCGGCTGCCGTACAGGTGCAGTTCGAGTTGATCTGCCAGCACCAAGCCCTCCTCCAGCACCCGTCGATCCTGCTCGGTATAGCCCGGCCCCAGTTGGGCGGGGAACACCTCGGCGCTGGTCTTGCCCAGCAGCGGTCGCAGCTGTTTGAGGCCACAGCGCTGCACCAACGTGCGGTTGGCCAGGGCGTAGCGAGCTTGCATATCCTTGATGAAAATCGCGGCGTTGGGGATCACATCCAGCATCGGCAGCAACTGCGCGACGGCGCTTACCAGCTGTTCGAGGCTGTCGGGGCGAGCGGCTGCCTCACCCTGGCAAAGGCCCGCAAATACGCTGTGCAGCATGATCGCCTCCCCGGTTGAGCCTTTTCGCGTAGCAGATTGCATGATGCCCGCCGCACTGTCGAGCCAGGTCAAACTGTGCCGATTTCGTCATCGATGGCCGCGTAAACCATCAATCGCCTGCGCGCCGGTGAGTTCACTGTAGGGCCGTGGATGGCGCTCCAGTAACCCACAACGCACCGACCCGATTGCGTTGATCTTCTCGGCGCTACTGTCCGCCGCCCTCTACATGCTGCTGGGAACCGCGTTCTTTCGGCGGCAACCGCCCTCGGCCACTCATTGATTGGAGCGTCTGATGAAACGATTGCATGTGATCGACTCCCACACCGGCGGCGAACCCACGCGCCTGATCCTCAGCGGCTTCCCGGCTCTGAGCGGCGGCAGCATTGCCGCGCAACTGGATAGCTTACGCAACGAACACGATCAGTGGCGCCGCGCCTGCCTCTTGGAGCCCCGTGGCAACGACGTACTGGTCGGCGCGCTGTACTGCGAACCGGTCACAGCGGGCGCCACCTGCGGGGTGATCTTCTTTAATAACGCCGGCTACCTGGGCATGTGTGGTCACGGCACCATCGGTTTGGTCGCCTCGCTGCATCATTTGGGGCATATCGCACCGGGAGTGCACATGATTGACACGCCGGTGGGCCCGGTGGCCGCGACGCTGCACGAGGACGGCGCGGTCACCCTGCGCAACGTACCGGCCTACCGTTTTCGCCACCAGGTGGCGGTGGACGTGCCCGGCCACGGCGTGGTCAAGGGCGATATCGCTTGGGGCGGTAACTGGTTTTTCCTGGTCTCCGAGCATGGCAAGACGTTGGAGATGACCAACGTCGACGCCCTCACCGAGTACACCTGGGCGATGCTCAAGGCCCTGGAAAACCAGGGTATCCATGGCGCCGATGGCGCGCTGATCGACCATGTCGAACTGTTCGCCAGCGACCCCGACGCCCATAGCCGCAACTTCGTGATGTGCCCCGGCAAGGCCTACGACCGCTCGCCTTGCGGCACCGGCACCAGCGCCAAACTCGCCTGCCTGGCCGCCGATGGAACACTCGCGCCCGGTCAGACATGGACCCAGGCCAGCATCACCGGCAGCCAGTTCACGGGCCATTACGAATGGGACGGCGAGCGGGTCATCCCCTTCATCACCGGCCGCGCCTATATGACCGCCGACAGCGTGCTGCTGATTGACGAGCAAGACCCTTTCGCCTGGGGCATTTAAGCCCACCCCCATTTGACTTGAAGGAGTACGACCATGAGCGACAGCATTTTCGCCGGCTGCATCCCGGCCCTGATGACCCCTTGCACCGCCCAGCGCCAACCGGACTTCGATGCGCTGGTCGCCAAGGGCCGCGAACTGATCGAAGCCGGCATGAGCGCGGTGGTGTACTGCGGCTCCATGGGCGACTGGCCGTTGCTCACCGAAGCCCAGCGCCAGGAAGGCGTGGCGAGGTTGGTAGCGGCTGGGGTGCCGACCATTGTCGGTACGGGGGCGGTCAATAGCCGTGAAGCGGTGTCCCACGCCGCCCATGCTGCCAAGGTCGGCGCCCATGGCCTGATGGTGATTCCTCGGGTGCTGTCCCGTGGTGCGTCCGTCACCGCACAAAAGGCGCACTTCGCGGCCATCCTCAATGCCGCGCCGGAGCTGCCGGCGGTGATCTACAACAGCCCCTACTACGGCTTCGCCACCCGCGCCGAGCTGTTCTTCGAACTGCGACGCGAGCACCCGAATCTCATCGGCTTCAAGGAATTCGGCGGTGGCGCCGACCTGCGCTACGCCGCCGAACACATCACCTCCCAGGACGATAGCGTGACCCTGATGGTGGGTGTGGACACCCAGGTGGTGCACGGTTTCGTCAACTGCAACGCCACCGGCGCTATCACCGGTGTGGGCAATGCCCTGCCGCGGGAAGTGCTGCACTTGGTGACGCTGAGCCAACAGGCGGCCACGGGCGATGCCAAGGCACGACGCCTGGCCCGCGAACTGGAAAGCGCGCTGGCGGTGTTGTCATCATTCGATGAAGGCTGCGACCTGGTGCTGTACTACAAATACTTGATGGTGCTCAACGGCGACAAAGGCTACGACCTGCACCTCAATGCGACCGACGTGCTCAGTGACGCCCAGCGGCGTTATGCCGAGCAGCAGTTCGCGTTGTTCCGCCAGTGGTATGCCAACTGGTCGGCGGAACAGCATTGTGCCTGAGTGCGCATGCGCCGCGATGGTCAACCGGCGCAACGTGAAAGCCTTGGCCGACGCACAGAGAGAGGCATAGCCGATGAGCCGTAGGGATATCGTGGTGGTCGGCGCCGGTATTATCGGCGTGGCTTGCGCGTTGCAGCTGGCGCGCCAGGGCCGCCAGGTGGTGGTCATCGATTCGCAAGCCCCGGGCATGGGCGCCTCCTATGGCAACGCCGGGCACCTGGCCACCGAGCAGGTATTCCCGATTGCCGACTATTCGATTCTCAAGCGGCTGCCCGCCATGCTGATGGACCCCATGGGCCCGCTACGCCTGGACTGGCGCTACCTGCCCCGCGCCCTGCCCTGGTTTACGCGTCTGCTGCTCAACCTGCGCGCGGCGCCTTACCAGCGCACGGTGGCCGGCCTTCGTGCGCTTAACGAGCAAAGCCTGGGCGCCTGGCAACGCTTGCTGGCCAGCCTGGATCGGCCGCAGCTGATGCGCCAGGACGGCTCGCTGCTGGTGTTCGAACGGGCCGAGTCACGGGCGGATATCCAGGGGTTGCAGCACCGCATGCAGCAGCAAAACGTGCCGGTGGAGTACTGGTCTGCCGAGGCGATTCGCGCGGCGGCGCCGCACTTGAGCGAACGCCTACAAGGCGGGCTGTTCTTCCCGGCCACCGGGCACTTTGTCGACCCGTTCCACGTGGTGGGCGAACTGGTCTGCGCCGCTGAAGCTGCGGGCGTGCAGTTTCTTCGGCGTCGTGTGGTCAGCGGGCAACCCGATGCGGAGGGCGTCTGCCTGTTCACCGACCACGCGCCGCTACTGGCGCGTCAGGTGCTGATCGCCTGCGGCGCGCATTCGGCGGCACTGACAGCGACCCTGACCGGTAAAGCCATCCCGCTGGACACCGAACGCGGCTACCACCTGATGCTGCTCCATGAGCACCAGCGCCTGCCGTTCGCCGTGACCTCCCTGGAGCGCAAATTCATCATGACCCCCATGACCGGCGGCCTGCGCCTGGCCGGTACGGTGGAGTTCGCCGGGCTTGAACGCCCCGCCAATATGCAGCGCGCGTGGCAGTTGCAGCGGTTAAGCCATGGGCTGTTCCGCGAAGAACTGGACGCCACGGACGCCACGCCGTGGATGGGCTTTCGACCGTCGCTACCCGACTCGCTACCGATCATCGATCGGGTGGCCGACGGCAAGGTACTCCTGGCCTTCGGGCATCAGCACCTGGGCTTGACCCAGGCAGCGATCACGGCAGAGATGGTCGCCGGGTTGGCGGCAGACGGGCCAATGCCAGCAGGGTTGCCGGCACTGGCGCCTTATCGGCTTGAGCGTTTTTAGCGGCGCGTGTCAGGCCGCATGACCTGCGGCATTGAACAATCCGTCGGCCATCCCCTGGATCTCATCCGCCATCCATAACCGTCCCAGCCATTCGGACGGAATCGCCGCTGCCCCGTAATAGGCACCGGCCAATTGACCGACTATGGCGGCGGTGGTGTCGGCGTCATCGCCCAGGTTGGCCGCCGCCAGTACCGCATCGGCAAAGCTATCGGTGTGATCAAAGCACCACAGCGCAGCTTCCAGAGAGGCCACCGAATAGCCCGAGCCGACAATCTCGGCGCAGGGTTTGTCACGGTACCCGCCTGCCGCAATGGCCTTCACCTTGGGTGCCATCAACGGTATATCGGCCAACTCCAGCACTTGCGCTTTCGACGCGCCGCCGAGGGCATTACAGATGGCCTGTGCCAACACCAGGCAGCAGTCAATGGCTTCCTGGGCGGCGTGGGTGGTGCGGGAACTGTCGACGCTGAAGGTGCGGACGTTTTGCAGGTCCGGGTAATAAAACAACACCACGGGCGCCAGGCGCATCATCGAGCCGTTGCCGGCCGAATAGGGATCGGTTGAGCCGGCGAACGGGTTGTCGGTGTTCTGGAACAGCGTCAGCGCCTCGCGCACGGTCATGCCGATATCGAAACAGTCGCCGGTCGAACTCAAATAGCCCCACTGCCACCAGTTGAGGTAGCGCCCCATCTGGTCACGGGCATCGAACCCGCCTTTTTGCAGCAGGCTCTCGGCCAGGCACAGAGCCATGGATGTATCGTCCGTCCACTGCCCCGGCTTGAGATTGAACGGCCCGCCGCCGACCATATCGGTGATCGGCGCAAAACTGCCCCGACGTTTGAATTCCAGGGTGGTCCCCACAGCATCGCCGCAGGCCAGGCCCAGCAAGCTGCCACGGTAGCGGTCCTTCAAGGTGATCGACATCGGCACTCCTCGGAAAAATTCCAGACGGTGCCCATGCTACTTGACCAGGCGCTTCTCTTTCGAGGGGCGGTAGCCGAAGTAGGCGCTGTAGCACTTGCTGAAATGGCTCGGCGATACGAACCCGCAGGCCACCAGCACCTCCACTTGGGACAGCTCGGTGTGCTGTAGCAGTCGGCGCGCTTCAGTCACACGCAGCTCCATGTAATAGCGCTGCGGCGTGGTGCCCAGTTGCTCCTTGAACAGGCGCTCCAACTGCCGCCGCGAGCGGCCGGCGTAGACCGCCAACTGGTCGAGTTCCAGCGGTTCTTCGAGGTTGGCGTCCATCAGCTTGACCACTTCCCGCAGCGGGGCGCTGACGCTGATGTTTTCAGTCGGTTTGATACGCCGGTAGCGTGATTCCTCAAATGCGAGGATGTCTTCGATGCCTTCCACCAGCGCCTTGCCATGCAGGCTCTTGATCCAGTCCAACGCCATATGGAATGCGCCCGAGGGGCTCGATGCAGTCAGGCGGTCGCGGTCGATCACAAAGGGTTCGCTGGTGACCTTGGCGGCCTTGGACACCTCGGCCAGGGCCGGGCGATGTTCCGGGTGAATGGCGCACTGATAGCCCTGCAACAGCCCGGCCCGCCCAAGAAACCAAGACCCGTTCCACAACCCGGCCAAGCCCACGCCCATCTCGGCGGCGCTGCGCAACAGGTGGATGAAGTCTTCGCTGGCCTTGAGCTCAGTGCGAAAGCCACCGCAGATCACCAGCAGGTCCAGTTCGTGCAGCACTGACGCGTCCAAGCATGCGTCAGGGCGAATCACCAGGCCCAGGTCACTGATAACCTCGCCATCGTCACAGCCAAAGGTGCGCGTGGCGAACAGCTCGGGGCGCAGCAGGTTGGCGGTGACCAGGGTGTCGAGGGTCTGGGTGAAAGCCGGCAGGGAGAAATGTTCGAGCAACAGAAACCCGACGCGAGTGACCGACGCCAGTTGTTGAGAGGTTTCGTTAAGGTAGCGCAGGTTCTTGCCCTTCATGCCACCGCTGAATTGACGTCTTTCCATCGAGGGTTGGCCCACTCTTATTGTGTTGATGCCGTGGGCGCCATCTTAGGGGCAAAAGCGTCGTCTGTCTCAAGCACTGATCTGGAAAAACCCGACGCCCTCCAAAGCCCGGTGCAGCCGCGCGACTAATGCATCTGATACGGTTTTTTCTTTGTTATCTGCGTCTGTACCGAAAACCTGCCCGGGCGGACAATGGCCAGCGTTCCCACTCCCCTTCCCTTCGGAGGTCCTATGACCAAGATGGCACTCTTCCTGTTCGGTTTTCTGGTACTGACCATCGGCATCGGCCTGTTGGCGACCATCTCGCCGGTCTGAACGCCTACCCTGCCAAGAACATCGGGTACAGCGACAACACCAACAAACCGGCCATCACCCCGTTGAACAGACGCACCCAACGCGGTTCACGCAGCAAGTTGCGCAGCCCCGTGCCGCAGCCCAACCAGACACACACGCTGGGCAGATTGACCACGGCGAACACCAATGCAATCACCAGCACGTTGGTCACATAGCCTTCAGCGGGGGTATAGGTGGTGATCGCGCCCAACGCCATGATCCAGGCCTTGGGGTTCACCCACTGGAACGCGGCGGCAGCGAGGAACGTCATGGGTTTGCCGCGCTCGTCCGTGCTATCGGACATACCGCCTGCCGTGGCGATCTTCCACGCCAAATACAGCAGGTACGTCGCTCCCACGTAGCGCAGCAGGGTGTAGGCCCAGGGCAACAGTTTGAACACCTCGCCCAACCCCAAGCCGACTGAAATCACCAGCAGCATAAAGCCGATGCTGATGCCCAGCGCATGGGGTATGGAGCGGCGAAAACCAAAATTCACCCCCGAAGCCAGCAACATCGTGTTATTCGGGCCGGGGGTGATCGAAGAGACAAAGGCAAACAGCACAAAGGCTGACAACAAACTGGTAGACATGACCGTCGCGAGGTATCCGAACAAAGATGGGGCAAGCCTGGAACACTAGTGATTTATCCCGGCGAATGCCCCGTACAGCCAGGCGCGGATCGATGCATACACTTTTGGCGCACATTGCCATGCAGTTTCACAAACCTTTCACAGATGATCGCCTAAGGTGAATTCAGCAGCTCCTAATGAACATCCCTTTTAGCCCGCACTCCCCATCGCGGGCTTTTCTTTGCCTGAGTTTTACCGACGGTTTAATGCGCAATAGCGGAGAAGCAGATGGCGGAATTAATAAATGATCTGGATGGCCCTCGAACCGCCCAGCAGGAACTGTTCTATGACCTGGAAGATGCAGCGGCGGTGATCGGCTGGTCGGTAGTGGAGCTAGCGACGCTGGCGGCAGATGGCGCATTGCCTAAACAGGCAGCGGCGCTGAAGAAGGTCTGTGAGTTGCTCGCGGCCCAGCAGGGAAAGCTCAGGGGTTATGCGCAGGAGGTGAAACAGGAGCGCATCAGCCGGTCCGAAGTCAAATCCAAACTGTGAAATCGATCACATTTAGAGAGATCCAGCGTTGAAGCTCAAAATTTGAGCAAATAGTATTTCGCCGCACCTGGGCGCTCATCTATAGGGAAATTGCCATGCGCCAGCCCGGGGCCACTGACCTGCGCAGGCAATCAAACATTGAGGTTTGCCATGCGCCTTTCCACTCTCGCACCTACCGCCGTTCTGCTCAGCCTGTTCACCCTGCCCGCCCACGCCGCAGACCTATCCGCCCTCACCGGCGCCCTGTCGACCGCACTGGGTGGCGCAAATAACAGCAACGCCGGCAACACCAACAACGCCGCCTCCTGCCAGCAACAAATCCGCGACCTTCAAGCCAACATCAATGCCGCCAACGCCAAAGGCGACACCCTGCGCGCGACCGCTTACCAAGCGGCACTGACCCAAACCAATAAAAGCTGCACCAACTCCACCTACAACACCCAAGCTCAAGTGGACACCAGCTCACAACGCCAGCAGAACGTGAACAAAGCGGCGGATGCGATTAATGCGATTGGTGGGTTGTTTAAATAACTGAGGCAGACGCATTAGCGGTTTTGCCAGGGAACCCAGCCTGAGGCGGCCGCGCTCCACACCGGTCCACGAAAGAAAATTGGGGTCAGATCACCATTGTTTAAATGTGGTCTCACCCCATTATTTTTTCCCTGATTGATCAGGGCAAGACCGAAAACGCCTCCGTCTTCGTTTGGAGGATGGCGGAATCAAATCCGTTATCGATAAGGCAGCAATCAAAGCGTCAGCTGATGATGGTCCCTTGCTGGCAACGAGCATTCGCCAGTTCCATTCAAGGGCATGCGGCCCAAAGCTGCTAGCGAGATCGAGCTAACGCACGCGAGCCGCCTACTAGGTCACTCCACAGAGGAAATGACCAAGAAGGTATATCGACGAGTCGGTGAAATTGTGAAGCCTACGAAATGACCCGGTGCCAATTGTACGATAGGCAGAAATCGGCCAAAAGCGGACCGCCAGCGCGGTTCTGATTCAGCCCGATAGTCGAAGCTCACAGCATGCGACTGCATATCTAAAGTCATTCTGGCTTATTGCTTACACCCATATCCCTATTGGCTCCCTCTCGCCGTCCAGTTTACTGGGGGGGGATTGAAGACCCTCTAAGCCCAGCGGGAGCATGCTCCCTCGCCACAGGGGAACATTAAAGTCATAAGACTTGTATTGGCCACTGGGTAATTGGCATAGTGCTGCCACTCCCCAACTGACCCTGCGCCAAGGACTAAATCAGCCAGAAGCTGACGGAAGTTCAGGGCCTTGCCAGGTTGCTTGTTCCAAGGATATGGACATTTACCCCATGAAAACATACGCAGCGCTGGCCCTTGCGCTCACCACTCTGTGCAGCACCGTCCACGCGGCGAGCTGGCAGATTTGCCGGCTGGATTTACAGATCGTCAACGTCTTGAAACAACCGTACCCACAGCTGCAGGGGCGGATCCTCAAGGTCACCCCGACCTCAACCACCACGCAATGTCCCCAGCAAGGCTCGACGGTCACCTTCACCCCGGAAACCACCGATTACCAGAACACCCTCCCGCGTAGGCAATGGCCTCGAAAAGGCCAGTCGGTGCAGATTGATTACCGGTATCTGGATGGCATTTGCAAGGGCGACGGCCACCCGCATCCGTGTCGCATCGAACACTATCCACTCATGGGACGCTAATCGGGCGTCACTCGCTCACGCAACTTCGCAGCAACCCATCGCATGGATATGCCCAGCACGCCTTCGCGCGAAATGCGTGGCGCTGTAGCATCATGAATTCTGCCAGCAATCCAGCCCTAAGGACGATTGATGGCTATTAACTTTGAACCCAAGATAGGGCAGATCTTGGAGCGTAATTATGGCGGCTACCAGTACGATGAGAACGCCATGGCTATCGTTAGAGGGACTCAAGCGTACTAGCTGCCTATCAGCCATTCCAGCTCGGCCTTTCCAATTAGAAAGTCAGTTATTGGCCGATTTCTGCCTGTCGCGAAGGGCTGAAAATGGCCGATCGTGGCCCTTCGCGACAAGCCGCGATCGGCCAAAATCTGATAGTGATAGAAAAATAAATCTGTCGCCTTTCGATCGTCCCTGAATTCAACACATAAGTGCAACGCTCACCCCTGTATGCACTTCGTACGGCGTCTTCCAGCCCAAGCGCTTGCGCGGGCGTAGATTGATCCTCGCTACTGTCCGATTGACGGCTTCGACGGTCAG